>JBKQUU010000320.1:0-75413 GCA_052325485.1 Acidimicrobiales bacterium
GTCGTCAACGATCGCCACCCGTATCATGGTGTGCCCGCTGGCACCGAAGGACCTCCTCCGACGACCACTGCTCGGGCTCACTGTCTAACCCTTGCCTCAGCCAAGCCTAGCCGTCCCCGGCCCCCGACCGTCTGTGGGCTTAGTGGTGCCCCCACCTCGCACGGGCGGTCCGTCCCTGGCGCCGTGAACTGACGGGCCCGGACGGGCCCGGGCCGTCGGCATGAGCCCAATGAAGGCCAGGGGCGCGGCAGCGGCGGCCATGGCGGCCGAAATGACCAGGGCCACCCGGAACGAGTGGGTGACCTCGGCGTGGCCGGCGGCGGTGGACAGGCCCGAGAGGACGGGGATGGCCGCCAGGGCGAAAAGACTGGCCGCCCGGGCCACGGCGTTGTTCACGGCCGAAGCCACGTTCACATGGTCGGGGTCGGCGGCGGCCATGACCGTTGCCGTGAGCGGGGCGACAAAAGTCACGAGGCCGGTGCCGAAGACGACGGCGCCGGGCAGCACATCGGTGGCCCACGACGTGTGAGGGCCGATCCGGGAGAGGAGCAGCAGCCCGGCACCGGTGAGCACCGGGCCCACCGTCAGCTGCGCCCGTGGGCCTATTCTCTGGCCGAGCGAGCCCGAGGGCACCGAGAGGGCGAACATCAGGACGGTGGCGGGCAGGAGAGCTAGGCCTGCTCCCAACGCGGACCAACGGGCCACGACCTGAAGCTCATAAGAGACCAGGAAAAACGTAAGCCCGAGGGCTCCGTACAGCAGGAAGGTGGCGCTGTTCACCACGCTGAAGGTGCGGTTGCGGAACAGAGCGGGTGGCACTAGGGGGCCCTGCGCATGCCGCACGTGGCGGACGAAGGCGGCCCCGGCGACCAGGGCAGCGGCGCCCGTGGCATCGACGGCCCCGTCGGCCCAGCCGAGCGGACCGGCTTCGGTGAGCGCCCAGGTGGCGGTGGCGAGGCTGACCACCGCCAGCACCGATCCCCGGACGTCGAGGCGTGAGCCGGTATGCGGGCCCTTAGACTCGGGCACGACCCGGGAGCAGGCCACCGCCACCACGGCCACCGGTACGTTGATAAAGAAGATCCACCGCCATCCCGGCCCATCGACCAGGCCGCCGCCGGCGAACGGGCCGATAGCCGCGGCCACCGCTCCGAGCCCCGACCACGCCCCGACGGCCGCCGCTCGGTCCGACTGGCGGAAACTGGCCTGCAGGATGGCGAGGCTGCCCGGGGTGAGCAGTGCCGCGCCGATCCCCTCCAGCACCCGGGCGGCGATGAGGAAGCCGATGTCATGGGCTTCGCCGCACAGGACCGACGACGCCGCGAACCACACCGTCCCGACCACGAACACCTTGCGGCGGCCGAGGCGGTCCCCGAGCGCGCCACCGAGCAGGATGAACGAGCTCAGCGCCAGCAGGTAGGCGGTGAGGGCCCACTGGAGGGAACTGACCCCGGCGTGGAAGTCCCGGCCGATGCGGGGCAGGGCCACGTTGACCACCGTGGCGTCGAGGCTGGCCATGGCGCTGGCCGCCACCGTGGCTACCAACGCGACGCGCCCTCGGCCAGAGCGCAAGATGAGGCCGTCGGTCACGCCGAGGTCGTCGTCCGCTGCTTGTCCAGGCGGCACCCGACCGAATCTAGGAGGGCGGGGCCCGTACCTATGCCCGGTCTTGTCCTTGACGCCCGTACTCGTCCCGGGGCAGTAAGGCCTGGAGCGCGGCCAGGACGGGTAACCAGGCGTTCTCGGCCTCCTCGTCGGTGCCTGCGCCTCCGGTCTCGTCGACCCTAAGTTGCACCGTGGAGCCGCTGGGGCAGGAGCGGACCTGCCAGGTGAGGTAAACGGGCGGGTCCTCGGGGCCGGCCTGCAGGAAGTAGGAAAGCCGCCAAGGTGGCTGGGCGTGCAGCACCCGGCCGGTCAGCGGAGGGGTAACCGGGGAGCAAGTTACGGTCTGGAAGTGGATGTCGTCGCCCGGTAGCCATGATGAGCGGGCGACCAACCCGTACAGGTAGCCGCCCTTCCCGCCCGTTGCTGTCAGCGCCGCCCACACCCGGTCCGGGGCGGCCGTCGTGAAACATGCGAAGGTGTGGGTGGCTATGGGTGCCGCGCTCACTTGAGGTACCCAGTCCCGCTCCTGTATTGGCCGTCGCCGGCTAGTTGCGTGGTGCGGACACTATAGCGAACATGAAGGAGCCGGGCCCCCTGGTTCTTGCCCCGCCGCCTGTCGCGCACGGCGTCGTTCCCAGCCGCCTGACAAGGGGCGCCTTCGCCATTAAGCCTATTGTGGAGCGCTTCTTATTGTGCGACTCTGGTCGGGCCGCGAGGCGCATTGACAACCAAACGCGGAGGTGACGGGGTGCGGGCACTTTTGTCAACTGGCGCTCTGGGCGGGTGTGCGTTGATCAGCGCAGCCACGCTCAGTTTTGTGGGCGCACCACCAACGCAGGCTTCTGGCGTGCCGCTGGCCCCAACCTCGTGGGTGAGGATCAGTGGCGGGACCAATGCCGCCACGGGGGCCGGTGTCCAATTGGGCCTGGCCCGCACCGCCGCCGGGACGCTCAACGTGATCTGGAACCGGGGCGCGACCAAGACCTCTATCTACGACACCCGCATTTCGTTCGTGGGCAAGATCCTCGGCACGAACACCGTTGTGACCGGCTGGGCCGGCGCCGGCGGGCTGGCGCTGTTGGACATGCCGGGCAATACATTGCGTCTTTTTGCCGCCGGAGGGGCGAGCGGCTCGGCCATAAACGGCATCAACACTTTTACCGCTCCCGCCGCCGGCACCCCCTGGGCGCTGGCCCCCAAGGACGCTTGGGGCGGGCTGTTCGCCAGCGAGGCACCCTCGGTCAGTGCCACGCTGACCGGTTCCGCCGAAGTGGTTACCGCGTGGCCCGGTTTTTACCACACCGGCGTGGTCAGCGGCGCCGCGGCCTCGTCCATTTACCCCGACATGGGCTATGCGGAGCTGGCCACAGACCAGAAGACGGGGGCGGTGGTGGTGGCGGGGACCACCATCGCCGGCCAAGGTGGTACCTATGTCAGGCGGCTGCTGCCCGCTCCGGGCCCGGCGCTTTACCTACAGAGCCCGTCGGACAACCCGCAGAGTTCCGGCGTCTCGGCGCGCATCGGGGCCTCTGGCGTCTACGTTGCCTGGGCCAACGCCACCGCTGAGACTGTCAAGCTCACGCGCTACCTCGGCCCGACCCGCACCGTCGTCCAGGGCCCGCTCCCTGGTGGGGGACTGGGCGGTGCCAACACGGCCAACGTCTTCGCCGCTCCCGGTGGGCGGCTGTGGGTGGCCTGGTGGGCGGACCGGTCCAACTACCTCTTCCTCACCCGCTCCAACGAGGCGGTGACCGCCTTCGAACCTGTCCAGACGCTCACCCTGCCCGCCGGTAGCAACGGGGTGCTCCCGGCTTCCCAGGTCGAGGGCAACGGCTCGGCGGGACCGCTCGACCTCTTCGTCGACACCGCCATCGGTAATGAACAAGGCTTCATGTACACCCACGTCCGGGCCCTGTTCTCTTTGAAGGAGAGCCTGGCCCAGTTCAAGCCGCTCACCGGGGGGCCGCCGGTCGTCCTGGCTCTGAGGGACGCCGGCGACGCCGTCCCCGGCGCCGTGATCTCGGTCGACGGCAAGCACTTGCTCACCGGCGCAGGCGGCACCGTCACGGTGCCATTGGCCCCGGGCACCTATACGGCCTACGCCAACGCGCCCGGCTACGTGCCTGCTTCGACTTCGTTCACGGTCCCGACCGGCAAGGTGAAGGTGCTGTCGCCCCGCTCATGACCGGCCCCGATGTCCTACAATCGCCCGTCATCGGAGGGCGTCTCGCCCGTAGGTCAGGGCCAAAAAAGGGGTAAACGCATGTACAAGAAGATCGTGGTCGGGACCGACGGCTCTCCCACGGCGGGCGTCGCCTTGGACCACGCCATCGCTCTGGCCAAGGCGACGGGAGCCACCGTCCACATCGTGAACGCCTACAAGGCGACGACGGCGTTGGCGGGCATGGGGGCGGATTTCCCCGTCCCGGACCGGGAGGCCATGGAAAGCGACGCCCGGCGCATCTGCGAGGAGGCGGCGCAAACGGCGCGAGCCGCCGGCCTCGACGCGGTCACGCACGTTGCCGACGGGGACCCGGCCGACGCGCTGGTCAAGATCGCCGAGTACGAGAACGCCGATCTCCTCGTGGTCGGCAACCGGGGCATGATGGGTGCTCGACGGTTCCTGACCGGCTCGGTGCCCAACCGGGTGGCCCATCATTGCCCCTGCCACCTGCTCGTGGTCCACACCACCTGAGCCTTCGGCAAAAACGGGCCGCTGGCCCTGGGACGAGCCCGGGAACGAGATGGGGCACCCGTTGGGGCGCCGTTCAGGGATTGTCCGGGCACGAGCGCGGTTGGCTAACGTTCGTACGTGCCCACTAGTGCCCCTATCCTGCTGACCCCCGGTCCGCTGACGACTTCTGACACCGTCAAGGAAAAGATGTTGAGGGACTGGGGCTCACGCGACAAGGCCTTCATCGCCATGAACACCGAGTTACGTGCCCGCCTGGTGGCGCTGGCCGGTGCCGAACAAACCCACGTCTGCGTCCCGCTCCAGGGCTCGGGCACCTTCGTCGTCGAAGCCACCATAGGGACGCTGGTCCCGCGGGACGGCAAGTTGCTGGTCTTGGTCAACGGCGCCTATGGGAAGCGCATGGTCGACATCGCCCGCGTCATGGGCCGTTCCGTAGACGTCCTCGAATGGCGCGAGGACCAGACGGTGGACCCGAGGGCGGCGGACCAGCGCCTGGCCGATGACCCCAGTATCACCCATGTCGCCGTGGTCCATTGCGAGACCACCTCGGGCATCCTCAACCCCATCGAGGCGGTGGCGGACGTCGTGGCCTCACGGGGTGTGCCCTTGATCATCGACGCCATGAGCGCCTTTGGGGCGCTCCCCCTGGACGCCCGAAGGGTCCCCTTTGCCGCTGTCGCCGCCTCGTCCAACAAATGCCTGGAGGGCGTGCCCGGTGTGGGCTTTGCCTTGGTCCGGCGCGACCTGCTCGTGCAGTGCCAGGGCAACGTCCATTCCCTCAGCCTCGACCTTCTGGCGCAGTGGCAGGGGTTCGAGAAGAACGGCCAATGGCGCTTCACCCCACCGACGCAAGTGGTAGCGGCGTTCCTGCAGGCGCTGGACGAACATGCGGCCGAAGGTGGTGTGGCCGGACGGGGGGCCCGCTATTCCCGCAACCACCAGGTCCTGGTGGACGGCATGGAGTCCCTGGGGTTCCGGTGCCTGTTGCCCAGAGCCGTCCAGGCGCCGATCATCGTCACCTTCCATATGCCGGCGGACCCGCATTTCAACTTCCTGGACTTCTACGAACGTCTCAGCGCCAAGGGCTTCTTGATCTACCCCGGCAAGCTGACTGTCGCCGATTCGTTCCGCGTGGGTTGCATAGGTCACATTGGCGAAGCCGAGATGCGAGCGGCGTTGGCCGCCATCGCCTCGGTGCTCGAAGATATGGGTGTGCGCGACCGTGCCCCAGCCTTGACCGGCTGATCATCCGCCGTGATCGCCGGACCGTCCCTGTCCCGGCCCTTGGGTCTATTGGAGGTTTAGTTATGTCAGCGCAGGACCGTCATCGCTATGTGGGGCCGTTGAAGGCCGTTGTGCTCGATTGGGCCGGTACCACCGTTGACTTCGGGTGCATGGCTCCCGTGGCGACGTTTATGCGCGCCTTTGCCGACGCTGGGGTCGCCATCACCGTCGCCGAGGCCCGGGCGCCCATGGGCATGCCGAAATGGGAGCACATCCAGGCCATCATCCGCACTGAGGCGGTGGCGGCGAGGTGGGAGGCAGCGCACGGCGAGCGGCCCGGTGACGCGGACGTGGACCGGCTGTACAAGAGGTTCCTCCCCTTGCAGGTGGAGACGGTAGAGCAGTACTCCGACCTGATCCCGGGGGTATTGGAGACCGTGGCCGGCTTACGGGCCCGGGGCCTGGCGATCGCCTCGACGACGGGCTACCCGCGCGAGGTGATGGACGTCGTGGTGCGCACGGCCAAAGAGCAAGGCTATGAGCCCGACGCCACCATTTGTGCCGGCGACACACCAGCCGGCCGGCCCGGCCCGTTCATGGCCCTGCAGGCTCTGATAAGGCTGTCCATCAGCCCGGTCGTAGCCGTCGTCAAGATCGGCGACACGGTGGTGGACATCGAAGAGGGACTGAACGGCGGCATGTGGGCCGTGGGTGTAGCGGTGACCGGCAACGAGGTCGGCCTCACCGCCGCCGAGTACCGCGCCCTGCCGGTCGAAGAGCAGGGCCATCTGCGCCAGGCGGCAACGCAACGGCTGTCCGCCGCCGGCGCTCATTATGTAGTCGACAGCCTCAGTGACATCGCGCCCGTCCTCGACAGCATTGAAGCGCGTCTGGCCGCCGGCGAGAAGCCCTGAGCGCTGACGGCCCGGAGATGGCCTCGCTGCCGCCCGGCGAGGGAGATGTCAATTCCTCGCTCGGCCGAGCCGCCTGGGTGGCGGGGCTGGGCACAACGGCCCGGGCGCGACTGGACGAAGACGAGCGCTACTTCTTACGCCAGTCCCTCTCTACGCCCTGTTGGGACGTATTGGAGCGGGCCCGGGGAGCGACGCTGGTTGACGTCGAAGGGCGGGAGATACTCGATTTTCATGGCAACAGTGCTCACCACGTCGGCTACGGGCACCCCCGAGTGGTCGAGGCGGTAAAGGCGGAGCTGGACCGTTTGCCGTTCTCGCCTCGCCGTTATACCAACGCCCCGGCCATAGCCCTGGCCCGGCGGTTGGCCGAACTTGCCCCTGGCGACCTGGGCAAGGTCCTGCTTGCCCCCAGCGGTGCCGCCGCCGTGGGGATGGCCCTCAAACTGGCCCGTTATGCCACCGGGCGCCATAAGACGGTCTCGATGTGGGAGTCGTTCCACGGGGCCAACCTGGACACGATCTCGGTGGGAGGCGAGGCGCTGTTCCGGTACAACGCCGGGCCTCTCCTGCCCGGCACCGAGCACGTCCCGCCCCTCGGCATGGCCCAGCGTTTCTTCGGGACCGACGGCCACGCCTATGACCGCTTGGCGGATTACATCGGGTACGTGCTCGAGGTACAGGGGGACGTCGCCGCCGTGGTCGCCGAGCCGGTGCGCTGGACCACCGTGGACGTCCCTCCCCCAGGGTTCTGGCCTCAGGTGCGCCAGAGCTGTGACCGCCACGGGGCGGTGCTGGTCTTTGACGAAGTACCGAGCTGCCTGGGCCGCACGGGGTCGATGTTCGTGTGCGAGCAGTTCGGCGTGGTGCCCGACATCTTGGTCCTCGGCAAAGGGCTGGGCGGTGGCGTCATGCCCATGGCCGCCATCATCGCCCGACCAGACCTGGACGTGGTGCCCGAGGGCGCCCTAGGTCACTACACCCATGAAAAGAGCCCCATCGGGGCGGCGGCGGCGCTGGCCACCCTGGCGGTGATCGAGGAGGAAGGCCTGGTGGACCGGGCACGGGAGCTCGGTCGTTCGACGTTGTCCCGCCTCGCCGCTCTGGCCGGCGCCAGCCCGCTATGGGGCGAGGTACGCGGCCTCGGCATGTACTGGGGCATGGAGGTGCGCCCCTGGGGCGGGGCGAGCGCGCTCGAGGTGGCCGACCGCTTGCTTTACGGCTGCCTGAGCCGGGGGCTGAGCTTCAAGGTGGGCGGGGGCAACGTGGTCACCCTGTGCCCACCTCTCAATATCGGCACCGACGAGCTCGATCGGGCCCTCCAAATCCTCGCCGCGGCTGCGCTGAGCGTCGAAAGGGACGTGGCCCCCGCCCCCTGAACGCAGGGCGGCATTGGTGCCACCAGGAAGACCCTGTAAGGCTAGGGGGCAAATAGAAGATGGGCTCGTGGCGTGGCCAGAGTGCCGGTCGGTGCGCGCCGCCCCGGGAGGCAGGAGATGACGCACCGAGACAGGGTGGCGGAGGCGCTCAGCCACTCCAAGCCGGACCGCTGCCCCTGGCAGGCCACCTTCACCCCCGAGTTCGCCCGACGCCTGCGCACCGAACTGCAGCTGGGCGGCCCCGGCGGCCACAACCCGCACGGCGCTGGCAACGCTTACGACCTCGAGATGGCCTTCGACCAGGACATCCTCATCACGTCCGTGGGCTGGGCGAACTCCTACTACGGCCCGGGGGCCGAGTACGTAGACGAGTGGGGGATCGGCTGGCAGTCGGTGGCTTACACGACCCCGTACGGGGTGGGCCACTATACCGAGCCGCGGGGGCACCCGCTCGCCGACGCCGGGGCGCTCGCCCACTACCGGCCCCCGGACCCGACCAGGCCGGAGCTGTACGCCGACGCTCAACGGCTCATCTCCGAGCACGGTGACGATTACTGGACCGTGGGGTCCACTGTCACCACGATCTTTGAGACGGCGTGGGCCATGCGAGGCCTGGAGCAACTGATGATCGATTTCATAGAGGATCCCGACCTGGCCGACGCCATCCTTGATATCCCTTACCGTTACCACCTGGCTGCCGCCGAGACGCTGGCGGGCATGGGCGTCGACATGATCTGGCTGGGCGACGACGTGGGCCAGCAGCAAGGCATGCTCATCTCCCCCCGTCACTGGCGGCGTTTCCTCAAGCCTCGCCTGGCCAATATCGTCAGCCGCGTGAAATCGGTGAACCCGGCGGTCAAAGTCGCCTACCACACCGATGGGTGCGTCTATGCCATCCTTCCCGAGCTCATCGAGATCGGGCTCGACGTGCTCAACCCGGTCCAGCCCGCGGCCATGGACCCCGCCCGCCTGAAGCGCGAGTACGGCCGGGAGCTCTGCTTTTGGGGTTCCATCGATGAGCAGCACACGATGCCCTTCGGCCGCCCTGACGAGGTCCGTCGCGAAGTGGAGGAGCGCGTCAAGACGCTCGGAGAGGACGGGGGCTTCATCCTGGCGCCGACGCACCACCTCCAGCTCGATACACCGTTGGAGAACTTCTGGGCCTTGTTGGACGCAGTTGGAGGGGCCCGCCCCTGTGTCACGCCCGCCCATGTCTAGAGGCGAGCACCAAGGTCGGGGTACGCCAAGCGCAGACGGCAGACCGGGCGAGTGCGGACGGCGGAGCGCCCGCGGCGAACAGAGGGCGCCGCTCCCGTACACTCCTGTGATGTCCAGCCTCGGCCAAGACATAGGAGAAGCCCGCATCGGCGCCGTCGTGAGAGCCGTCCCGAAGCAAGGTCCGGGCCCCCGAGAGCCGGCCGCGCCCGCGGCGACGGCTGCTCCAGCGCGCAGCCCGGTCCTGCTCGAGCTGGCTTGGCTCCTCTTCTTGGTCTTTATCTATGACTGGTTGCAGGACCTGGCCCCACTGCGCCGGACGCTGGCCTTCGACAATGCCCACCGCCTGCTCTCGTTCGAGACCCGGCTAGGCATCGACCCTGAGCGGGCCCTCAACCACTGGCTGGCCCACCAGCACGTGCTGGCCTTCCTGGCATCGAATTTCTACTCCAACGCCATCTTCGTCGTCACCTTCGGGTTCGCCGTTTACCTCTGGTGGTGGCGCCCAGATCTGTACCGGCCCCTGCGCAACATCCTCGTGCTGGCCAACCTCATCGGTTTTGCCGTGTTCTGGGCTTTCCCGGTGGCACCGCCACGCATGTTGCCGGGCTTTATCGACGTGGTGGTAAAGGCCGGCGGCCTGGGCGCCTGGCACAACACCCTCATAAAGCACGCGGACCAGTTCGCGGCCATGCCTTCGATGCACCTCGGCTATGCCGTGTGGTGCGCTCTGGTGGCCTGGCGGGTGGCTCGGCACCGGGTGTCCAAGCGGGTAGCGATCGTGTTCGGCATCGCCTACCCCTTGTTGACAACCGTGATCGTCATCGGCACCGGTAACCACTACCTCCTGGACGTACTGGCCGGTACGACGACCGTTGTCCTCTCTGTGGTGCTCCTCGAGGTCCTGCCCGGCTCTCTGCGCCGCCGGTTGCCAGAGACAGCGACGGGTGGGGAGACGGGCACGGGTGGGGAGACCGCGACAGGCGGGGCCCCGCCAGGGGAGCCGGTGCCGGCGGCCGAGACCTCGGGCGCCGGGGCTCGTCCGCCCACCCCGGTGCCCTCGACGATCACCCCGTCGTTGCGCCGGGGGTCGTAGGACCGCAGCCCAGAGGCCTACGGCGAGGATACGGTTCCGGGCGACGGACGTCGACTGGGCCAGCGGGGACGGCCCGGAGGTCTCGGGCCCCATGGTCTCCCTGGTCCTGGCCATGACGGGACGTAAGGGCGCCCACGCCGACCTGGCGGGTGAGGGCCTGGCGACCCTGGCCCAGCGCCCCTGAGACCGGCACACCCGAGGCTCTTCGCAGGACCATCACAGAATCTTCGCAGGGCTCAAACTCATTTGTGGGACAACAGTTGTTGAGGAGCGGACGGGCCGCCGTCCGCTCCTTGAGACCGTTGGAAGAGGTGTACGCATGACCAATCCCACTGACGAGAGAGGGGCGGGCGCACGAGCCGGGACGGACGCGCCCGGAAGTTTGTGGCCGGACTGGCCCGGGGAGGAATCTTCCATGGCGGCTGCGGCTCACGCGACGGAGCCGGCCGGGGCGGCGCCGGGCCGGGTGGACGACATATACGGCTGGTGCGGGCTGTGCCGCTGCTTCACTGAGTTCCCGCACGAGTGCCTGGGCGAGGAGCGACCTGCCGGGGACGAGGCGGCCTAGGCGGCTGTCCGCTTAGAGCCAGTTCGCCTCGTTGGCTTTGAGCGCGGCCTCGACGCGATTTCCTACGTGAAGCTTGCGGAATATTTCGTGCACGTGCGATTTGACGGCGTTCGGGCTCAAGCAGGCACGGTCGGCAATTTGCCGGTTCGACAATCCCTCTGCGACCAAACGCAGGACCTCCATCTGCATGGCGCTCAGCGGGGGGGCGTGCACCGCCCGGATGGACTCTTTGAGATTGAACTTCTCTATGTCCTTGACGACGTAGCCCTTGGCCCCCGCTTTTATGCAGTCCTCGATCAGTTGCTCATCGCAGTACGTGGAGATGATGAGCACCGCCACCTCGGGATGTGAAAGCACCAGACGGCTGCAAGCTTCGGCGCCGCTGAGCCCCGGCAAACGTGCGTCGAGCAGCACGACGTCGGGAGCTGTTCGGGTCGCCACCTCAGCTAGATCCTCGGCCGTCCCGCTCTCGGCGACCACCTCGAAATCGGGTTCGGGGCGAAGGACTGACTTGAGGCCCTCGCGAACGATCTCGTGGTCGTCGACTATCGCGATCCGGATCACGCCGGATCCGTCGGGAGCGGTATGCTGGCCCTGACCACTAAACCTGCCTCGTCCCGGTTGGCAACCTCCAAGCTGCCACCCCGGTCGATGACCACCTGGCGTATATGGCGCAGCCCGAAGTGCAGGTAGCTGTCAGGGAAGGTCCTGAGGAGGATGTCCGGAGCGTCAATGCCGTCGTCTTGTACGGCGACTTCGAGACGGGCCGCCTCATAGCGGAGACTGACGAACACGGCGGAGGCCTTGGCGTGCCTGCGGACGTTGTTCAATGCTTCCCTCGCAACCAGGTGTACGACATCGTGCACGGCCTCGGTGGCCGGGTGCCGGCTACCGCTGACCGACAGGTGGACGCCGATGTGGGAGCTGCGCTCGAACTCCTGGAGAAGGGACCGGATATCCTCGGTCAGGTCCCCGGGCCGCTCTTTGCCGTTCAAATGGAAAATGGCCCTTCGCACCTCGTCAGCGGCACCCACGGCGAGCCAGCGCAGGCCGCGCAGCTCCTGAGCCAGCCCGGGCCCCATCGACCCGTCCTCCAGCAGCAAGCTCAGCCGCACGCCGATCATGAAGATCTCCTGTTCGATGCCGTCGTGGAGAGCACCGGCGATGCGTTGGCGTTCGCGGCCCAAGAGGTGAGCCCGTTCCAGACCGGTCAGGCGCTCGTGCAATTGCTGGAGCTCGGCGATCATCTGCCGCTGGCCTTGATACAAGCGGGCATTGTCCACGGCGACGGCGACCTGGCCGGCGAAGGTCGCCAGCAGCCTCTGGTCCTCCGAGTCGTACGGGGACTGCTTGTTGGCGACGCCGATCATCCCGATCACGTTGGTGCCCAGCCTGAGGGGAGCACCGAGGAACCGCCGCACCGTTGGGTGCCCTTCCGGCCACCCGACGCTGTGCGGGTCTCGGTCGACGTCGTTGGCGATGTAGGACCGGTTCTCCTTCACCACGACGCCCACCACACTGGAGCGGAGCGCCATCAGGTGAAATAACCGGTAAAAGTCTGAGCTGGCGGTGAAGCCCTTGATGGCGGCGATGTCCATCACCTGGTCACTGACTTCGACCTGGCCACTGGCGATGACCCCTTGGTCCGTGTCGCGGAGCAGGCCGGTGAAGGCGAACTCAGAGCCGGTCAACTGCCGGCAGTAGCCAAGCGCCCGGTCGTGGATCTGCTGCAACTCGTGGAGCCCGGCGATCTCGATTGAGATGGAGTGCAGGGAAGCGAGCTGTTCGTGGACGTTGTCGCCATGGGCCACCCGGCCTCCCCGTCACTCCAGCGGCACCCTTGGCAATATCGAGGTCGGGGCTCGAAGTGGGCCAGGGTCGACGTTGGTAGGATAATACCACTGCCCTTGAGGCCGGTCCCGGCCCGGTGCTCGCCACGATAGGTCACACCCGGTCGGGCGGCCCGAGCTCACTCGATCGGGTGGGATCTCACGCGGCGACCCCATCAAATAGGAGGCCTAAAGCTCGCCCTTCTGCGGAAGACCAGTCGCTGGTGCCCAGGAGCTCACCCGTTTTCGCCGGGCCGTCAAGTGACGGCAAGAAGGTTTCGGTCTTGTGAGAGCCGTGGTTGGGCTGGCGCATTCCTTTGGTCGACCACGGTGGCGGAAAGGGTGGAGCAAATCGATTAAGTAAATGCCCTCACGGTCTCATCCGATCGGGTGAGATGTTTCACCCGTTGCCGCGCTGAACCCCGGGCACCAACTTGGGAAACTGTGTGCACGGATGCGCAGCTGTTGGGGCGGGCCGGCTTAATAGAAAACGGTGCCCTTTTTGCGGTCCGTCCGAGCATGGAGGTTCGGAACCATGACAGCTGAGCAACGCGGGGCCACCTGGATCCTGATCGTCGAGGACGACGAGGTAACAGGCCCGAGCTTGAACAGGATCATGACGGGTGCCGGGTACGACAGCTGGGAGGCACCGAGCCTGGCCGACGCAAATGGCGGTAACGGTGCCGTCCACAACGGTCGGAGCTTTGAAATGAGGGCCCTCGGTCACCCGCCGGCTATACCCCTTAGTACCGACGAGATCCTTATCACGTTCTCTAACGCCCTCAAGCGCCGGCGCCTCGTAAGGCTGAGCCACTACTCCATGACGCTGGCCAACGCCCTCGGCTACTCTCGCAATGCGGTCAACGGCGTCCGACTGGCCACCGTCCTACATGACGTTGGCAATGTCGGGGTCCCTGACGCCATCCTCCTGAAGCCCGGGCCGCTGTCGCCAGACGAGTACAAAGTCATGCGGTGCCATGGCCACACCGGCTACCGCTCCCCGGCCGGCACAGCCCCCGGGATCCATGGTGGCGCGGCGGCAGTCGCCCTCGGGCACCACGAATGGTGGGACGGCAGCGGCTACCCGAGAGGCTTGAGCACGGACCAGATCCCCGAGCTGGCCCGGATCGCGGCAGTGGCCGAGGTCTTCGACGCCCTGACCAGCGACTGCACCTACCCGGGCGGGGTTGCCATGCCGGTCGCCAACGCCGTCGCCATCATGACCGAGCGGCGCGGCCGCCAGTTCGAGCCGCGTCTGCTTGACGCCTTCGTGGGCGCCTTGGACGAGATTGTCGCCGTCCGTCACGCCTACGGCGACGGCGACGGCAACGGCGACGGCGAGGATTATGAGCCCGGTGCTTGCCTGCCCGTTGCTCACGGCGACGCGCCGTTCGATGACACGGTGGCCCTAGCCCAGTTGCTTGAGCGCATCAAACCTGCTCGTAGCCGGGCCGGAGGGGACCTTGGGCCCCGCGAACTGGAGGTCCTTGGGCTCGTGGCGGCCGGGTTGCCCAACAAAGCCATCGCCGAGCGCCTCTACATCAGTGTCAACACGGTGCGCAACCATGTCAAGAGCATCCTCCAGAAACTCGCCGCCCATTCGAAATTGCAGGCTGTTGGCATTGCCGTGCGAGAAGGGCTGATCGACTACGGTCGTTTTATGCCCACGGCGGCACCGGAAAGCCTGGATATCTCAGTACGCTCGCAGGTCAGTTAGAGCGACGCAAAGCGGACCTCGCGGGCGCCCGGACGACGGCGGCGTGGTGCAGGGGGCGAGGTCTCATTGGGGCCGGGCGGTAATCCGCGTCGTTGAGCGCTACAGGCGGCGCGCCGGCGGTCGCGATCGGCGTTCGGAGGGCGGTCGACGACCAGAAAAGCGGTTATAACCCTGGGTAGCCATCGAGCGCCGCGCCACTGTTGAGGATCTAGGGCCGCTTCGGCCTGAAATGGAGTTCATCAGTAGAGGCCGCTTGCCCGAGCGCCAGGAACGAGGAACCAGTTGAAACGCTTCCTAACTGTAAAGAAGTCCCTTATGACCAGTGCCGGTGTGGCCATTATTGCCCTCGCAGTGCCTGCTGTGACATCAGTGGCTCAGGCCGACACTCCTCCCGCCGACCAAATTGTCCTCGACGGTAGCTGCCTCTCCCTGAGCGATGTCCTCGCCGCGGCACAGCAGGCCATCGCCGCCTATGTCCCTGGTGGTCCGCCGGCCGGCGTGACCATAAACAACACATGGGCGCCGGCGGTGCTCCTTTTGACCAACGCCGGGTACTTCGCCGGCGATCTCGGGTGGTGCGCGCAAGTCGCTCCTCCTACCACCACCAATGATGACCCGACGACTCCGACCGACCCGTCGAACACCGACCCCAATGGCACGGATCCGAATGGCACGGATCCTAACGGTACGCCGCCCGGTAACTGGGGGGACCACGGACATCACCACGGTTGGGGCCAAGGCAACTGGGGCCAAGGCAACTGGGGCCAAGGCAACGGCGGCCAGAACAACGGCGGCCAGAACAACGGCGGCCAGCGGAACTGGGGCCAGAACAACTGACCTCAAGTTAAGTTACTGAGGTCGAAATAACTGAGGCTCAGCGAGCGCTCGGGGCCAACGGGCGCGGGAATATGGCTGAGCGGAGCTCGGCGGCGATCTGGCTGCACCCCTTATAGCCGTCGCCGTGGGCCGTCCTGGGGAAGTCCAGGGGCTCCAGCGCCGGGACTTGCCAGGCACTGGCGGCATAGCTAATGGCCTCGTCGGCCAGAGCAAGCAGTCGGTTGTCGTCGACCGGCCGGTCGGCTAGGACCTGCGAGATGATCTTGGCGCCGGCTGGGCTTTCGATGAGCCCCCCGTGGAACGCCGCCAGCACGACAGACGGGAAAGAGAGCCGTTCGGCCACCGGGCTGACGGTGGCGTCGGCCAGCGGGAGCAGGGCGAACTGGCGTATACCGGCGATCGGGCAGGCCATGGCGTTCTCCAAGACCGGTGCTTGGTCGTCGAGCGAGGCGAACAGGGGGTTATCAGGCGACAGGTTGATCGGTGACACGCCGTCGAGCACGTCGCTGATGAGCCGCATCGCTTCGTTGGTGGCAACGCCCCAGTCCTGGTCGCCAATGGTCGGGTACCAAACGCGGCCCGGGTCCTGGAGCGGGCTGGCCAGCACCAGGGTCTGTACCGCCGTTCCGGGGTCGGCCAGCAGGGCCGTTTTGGCCACCAACGCCCCTTCGCTCTCGGCCACCACATCGACAGGCCCGCCTGTCCTGGCTTGCAGGGCCGCTACCTGCTCCAGCAGCATCCGGTCCAGCTCCGCCAGAGGTTTGGCGGTGTCTGCGCTGGCGTAGGGGAGGGGCAGGCCCTGGGGGCCTAGGCCACGGTACGAGAAGCGCTCCTCTACGTAGCTCCCAGGTACCGGGTGGGCCTGTGCCCCCGACCAACTCGACCCGTACCCCGAGACAACCAGGACCGACAAGCCGTAGCCCGGCTCGGCCTGGGCCGCGGACCGGGCGCGCAGGGAGCGGACCTCCGCCTTGCGGGCCTGGCCGAAGCCGATAACTGTCCCGGCGATGACGGTGCCGACCAGGGCCAGTGCGGCGATGGCGGCGACGGGGACGGTGTGCCGTACCGGCCGGCGGTCGGCCACAAAATGGACCAGGGTCACCCAGCACCAGGCATTGAACAGCCCGCCCAGGGCGGCGACCACGGGCCACAGGGCGCCGGGCACGGCGTTCATCGCCGCGCTGGCCACGCTCAAGGTCAGGAACGCCAAAGCCACGCAACCCACCGCGCCCGGCGCCACCAGCCGCTGCCACCAGTCCCCACTGACCGGCGCCGGGTGGATGATGAAGGCGACGAACAGGGCGGCGGGCACGGCCGCCAGGAACAGCCACGAAACGGGCACCGCGGCCAGGCCGAACAGGAGGGTGACGCTGGGCGAGAGCAGGACGGCGGCCAGGACGGTGGCGAAGAGGCTGCGGCGCACCAGTTTGCCTACCGGCGGGCGGGGGAGGTGGGCCGGCCAGGCCAGGGCGATGGACACGGCCGTGATCGCTCCCCGCACGACCAGCACGGCCATGAGCTCGCCGGCCAGGGCGGCCCACGAGTTGTTGTACACGCTCACCCAGCGCAGGTCGCCGAAGACGCCGAACGGGGCGATGGCGCTGGCTTGGGGGGCCAGCTCGGGCCGGGCGCCGGGGTCGAAGGCCATAACCGCGGCCGTTTCGACCAGGTTGAGGCCAGCACACAGCCCCACCAACCGCCACCGGTACGGCGCGTTAGACCACCAGGAGGGGGAACGCCGTAGCACTCTCTGGTCCGCTCCGGGGGCGGCCATAGGCCCACGTTACCCCCTGCCAACCTCGAAAGGGCCTTTGACCGCCAGGTAAGCGGAGCGGTCCCTGCTCAGGTGGGTGGGTCGACGACCTGCAAGTCGGACCAGGGCAGTGACGCCACCACCTGGTAGGCCTCCAGCCCGCCCCAGCTGGCCGTGATGGGGTCGACGCCCGAGTCGCCCTCGGTGGCCCAGTCGCTGGGCTGCTCGGCCTCGAGGAAGACGCCCGAGGCCTGGTCGGTGACCACGGCGCCGTAGGTCTCGATGGCGCGGAAGACCATCTGAGCGAAGGGCGTGAGCCCCGCCGGCATGGGCGTCCCGGGTGCAAAGCGGAACCATTGGCCTTCGCCGGGCTGGCCCGGGTCGTACCCGCAGTCAGTGCGGTTGGCAGGGTACACGTAGGAGTTGCAACTGGGCAGCGTGAGGCTGACGGCGTGGTCTATCGACCCCGAGACGATGTCGGCCTCGGTGATCGTGGTGGCCAGGTAGCTGATGCCGGTGGCGGACAGGCCGTAGGGGTACCGGAACACACCGTCCGAGGTCGCCATGTCCAGCTTGCCGCCCCAGCATGCCGAGTAGCTGGTGCCGGACAGACGCGAAACGCTCCACAGTTCCCAGTCGGTGCCGGTCGAGGGCTGCCAGATGACCAGCGGGTTGTCCGAAGAGCCGTTCAGCTCGGTGTAGCTGGGTATGGGGATCTGGCTGCCCGTGTCGGTGATGAAGTTGTTGCACCCGGGCCTGACCGAAACGGTTACTTTTGGTTGCCCCTTAGGCACGGCGTACAACGGTTGCGTGTTGACGCCCACGGAGCCGTAGTGGGTTTGGTAATCCGTGACCAAATCGTTGACGTACTCAGCGGAATTGACATCGACCGGCCAGTTCTGCACGTTGCTGTCAAAAAGGCTCGATGGCCATTGCGACACCGCTGTGCCCGCGAACGGGACCGGGAGGGTGGTGGTCGCCCCAGGCAGGGTCGTGGTCGTTGGCGGCGGCGGTCCGTCCAGGACGACCGAGATGTGCTTGACCCACGTCGAGGTCTCGTTGCTCGCCACCAGTGCGAAAGCGATCGTGCGGTGCGCCGTCGAGTGATTGGGCCCGATGACCACCTTGGCCGTGAAGGCGGACGAACACGGCCGGCTGCCGCCGCTATAGACGACGGGCACGGGTTGTTTGGACAGCAACTTCAATTGGCAGGTGGTGGCGTGCTCTACCTGGCCGGTGATCTTGACCCTGCCGCCGTACTGACCGAGTTGCGAGGGGACGGCGGCGGCGGTGACGACGCGGGCTTGAAGAGGCCCGCTGGTCGACAGCGCGGTCAGCGCCCCGAGCGCGGGCAAAAGACAAGCCAGGCCCACACCCACGAGCAGCTTGGGCTTCAACGCGCCACCACCTGAACTTCGGCGACGGCTCAAGGCGCCGGGGGGCGGCCCCGGGCCAGCACTGTCGTCATGAGCAGCAGCACCCTCACCCGACGAGATCTTAGTGGTCGCCAGCTGTCCCTTTTGCTGGGAGGGCGTGCCCGTTTGCTGAAGAGTAGGTGAGAGAACGGGCCGCCGGGCGCGGCGAGGGCGTCGCGCTCAGTTGTCGGCGGCGCGCTCCAGCTCCGCTTTGGACATCTTGGAACGGCCCTTGATGCCACGGCGTTGAGCCTCTCCGTAAAGCTGGTCGCGGGTACGTCCCCCGGCTCCCTGGTGGGACCTGAGGCCGCCGCGCCGGCCCGAAGAGATGTCCTGGGTCGAGGCCCGGCTGGCCTGACGGGCTTCGCCGGCCCGGGCCCGCTCCTTGTTGACGGTGCGGGACGCGATCTCCTTGGCCAGGTCTTCGGGGCGTCCCCGCTCGAGCAGGCCCTCTTTGACGTGCTCGTACTGGCGCTCACGTTTGGCCCTCCAACCTGGTTGAGGCATGGCTCCTCCCATAAGGTCAACCGGACCCCCTTGGGGGCCGGGCGGGCCGGCGCGACCGCTGGTCAGCTTTTTCCCTTTTCCGGCGGCCTAAAAACGCCGCCCCCAGGACTGTCGAGGGCGGCGAGCTACTTACGCCGCCCCGATGGGTACTCTCAGGGCGATGTTGATCGGCACGTCGGGTTGGCAGTACCGGCACTGGCGCGGCGGTTTGTACCCAGAAAGCCTGGCCGTGCCGCGCTGGCTCGGCCATTATGCCGAGCGGTTCGCCACCGTCGAGGTGAACAATGCCTTTTACCGCTTGCCTGAACTGGCTACGTTCAAGACGTGGTCCGAGGCGGTGGGCGACGACTTCGTTTTCGCCGTAAAGGCGAGCCGTTACCTGACCCATGTGCGGCGGCTTCGTGACCCCGACGAGCCGGTGCGGCGGTTCCTCGAGCGCGCCCGGGGGCTCGGTCCCAAGCTCGGGCCGGTGCTGGTGCAGCTGCCGCCGAGCCTGAGCGTCGACCTGGGTGCTTTGGACCGGGCGCTGGGCTGCTTCCCGAGGGGGGTGCGCGTGGCCGTCGAGTTCCGCCACGACAGCTGGTGGACGCCCGGGGCCCGCTCGCTGCTGGAGCGCCATGGGGCGGCGTTGTGCCTGGCCGACCAGGCGGGGCAACGCTCTCCCCTTTGGCGCACGGCGGACTGGGGCTACCTGCGCCTGCATGGGGGCCGGGCCCAGCCGCCGGCCTGCTATGGGCGAGCCTCGCTGCAGACATGGGCCGACGAACTGGCCAAGTTGTGGCCCCCACCGGCCGACCTGTACGTCTATTTCAACAACGACCAGCATGGCTGCGCCCCTCACGACGCCCGGTGGCTGGCCGCGGCGGCGCGACGCGCCGGCTTAGTCCCCAGCCGCGTCCCGGCCGCCTCGGAAACCCCCCTGCGCTAGTCAAAAGCCGCGGCCAAGGGCGGCCCGTGCCGAGGTCGTGCCCGATGGTCGGCTTTTACGCCAGCCCGGCGAAGGCGAAGGCGTACAGGACGGCGGTGAGGGACAAACCGTCGACCATTTCTCCCCGCCTGGCGATCCCGGCCACGTCGGCGACGCTCACCCATTCGATGCGCTCCGATTCCCCGGGGTCGGTGGGCTCACCCACATGGACGGCGCCCTGGGCCAGGAACAGGTTGAACCTCTGGTCCGACAACCCGTTGGTCGGCTGGTAGGTGACCAGGGGGGTCAGCCGGCCCGGGCGCCAGCCCGTCTCCTCCAGCGTTTCCCGGCGCGCTGCCTGTTCGGGGCTCTCGCCCGGGTCGACCCGACCGGCCGGGATTTCCCAGCCCCACGTATCGGTTATAAAGCGATGGCGCCACAGCAGCAGCACGCCCCGTCCTGCATCGTGGACCACGGTCCCGGCCGCCTCACAGGGCACCCGGACGACGTGGTGCTCGAAACGCTGGAGGCCGGGCACCTCGACGTCGGCCAAGCACAGACTGACCCACTCGCTTTCGTAAATTTTCCGCTCGCCGTGCACTGTCCATCTCATCGGTCAGGCAAGGTGGGGTAGCACATCTTGGCCGAGGAGCCGTATGTGGTCGAGGTCGTCGAGGTCGAGCACCTGGAGGTAGACGGTGCCCGCACCGACGGCCTCGTAAGCACGCAGTCGGGCCACGACCTCGTCCGGTGTCCCCGCCACCTGGTTGGCCCGTAGGTCGGCCACGCTGTGCCCGATGGCGTTGGCCCGGCGTTGCACCTCGGCTTCATCGGCGCCACAGCAGATCACTTGGGCCACCGACAACCTCAGGCTGGCGGGGTCACGGCCTAGGCTTTCGCAAGCGGCGCGCACCCGGGAGAACTGGGCCCCGGCGTCAGCCAGCCCGTGGAACGGCATATTGAACTCATCGGCAAAGCTGGCGGCCAGCGCCGGTGTGCGCTTGGTGCCGGCGCCGCCGACGATAAGCGGCGGGTGGGGCTGCTGCACGGGCTTGGGCAGGGCCGGGCTGTCGGCCAACTGGTAGTGCTTGCCCTTATAGGAGTAGCTCCCGCCCACCGGGGTCGCCCACAGTCCGGTCAGGATGGCCAACTGCTCTTCCAACCGCTCGAAACGTTCGGCCACGGGCGGGAAGGGGATGCCGTAGGCCACGTGCTCTTTTTCGTACCAACCGGCGCCCAGCCCGAGCTCGGTGCGGCCCGCGCTCATGGCGTCGACCTGGGCCACGGTGATGGCCAGGGGGCCGGGTAGCCGGAAGGTGGCAGAGGTGAGCAACGAGCCCAGGCGGATGCGGGTGGTCTCCCGGGCCAGGGCGGCCAGCGTGGCCCAGGTATCGGTCGGCCCCGGCAAGCCGCTGCCCCTCATCGCCACGTAGTGGTCGGAGCGGAACAGAGCGTCGAAACCGGTCGATTCGACTAATCGGGCCACTTCGACGAACTTGTCGTACGTGGCCCCTTCCTGTGGCTCTACAAAGATGCGTGCCTTCACGCCCCCAAGCTAACCAACCGGTGTCACGGCGGCCACGGGCCGGTGACGCCGGCGTACGATGGCGCATGGGCGTCGAGCAGGCACCGCCGGCGCACGGGCCCCCGTCGACCGTGCCGTCGCCCCCCGGGCCGGTGGGGCACGGAGCAGGCGTCGTCCATCGCTATACGGTGAGCTGCCGCTGGTCGGGCTCGACGAAGGCCGGTTACGAGGCTTACGACCGCGCCCACGAGGGCTCGGCGTCACCGGCCGGGCGTCCCATCGCCCTCTCCGCCGACCCGGCGTTCCGAGGCGACGCCGCGCTCTTGAACCCCGAGCAGCTGGTGGTGCTGGCGGCGAGCTCGTGCCAGCTCCTCAGTTTCCTCGCCGTGGCCGCCCGCGCCCGGGTCGAGGTCCTGCGTTATGCCGACGACGGCGAAGGCACCATGCCCGAGCACGACGCTCCCAGCCGCCTGACCTCGATCGTGCTGCACCCGACCATCTGGGTGGCGCCGGGGACCGACGAGCAGCGCGTCAGGCACCTGGTCGAGGTGGCCCACCGCGAATGTTATGTGGCCAACTCGCTGCGCACCGAGGTACGGGTCGAGCCCACGGTGGTCGTGGGACTGTAGGCGAGGTCCTCCGACCAGGCGATGTAGCCGTAGTAGTTGTCGGCGTAGGTCCCCGGGCTCTGCAAGCCGCGGGCCAGGGTCACGGGCCGGCCGGGACCATCGGGCAAGTAGCGCAGGAGGTCGCCCTGCACGTACAGCAGGGCGTGGACGGTGGCGACCGGGTTGTGAGCACCGGTGCCGGCGGCCGCCAGGGCATGGGCCCCGGTGCCCGCCGGGCTGGCGCTGAACAGGCGCTGCTGGGCGTACCATGCGGCCACGTTCTGGCTGCTCCACGGGCCGGAGGGGTCCCAGGTGCCCGGGCCACCGGTCGTCGCTGCCGTCGCCTTTGCGGCCGCTGTCGGGGCCGGGCCGACGGCCGGCGCCAGTACATATATGAAAGACCCGCCGAGGCCCCATGCCGGGTCGAGGCTCATGACGTCCTGGGCGGCAAGGGCCACGCCGCGGCAGGTGGCGGCGGGTATGGCGCACAGCTCGACGTGCTTGCCCGAGTACCAGATCTCCCGGTCGCCACCGGCCACCACGGCCACGGTCCGGCCGTCCGGGGCCCACGCCAGCCAGTCGGGGTGGACGAGAGTGGTGGCCAACGTCCGCAGCTCCAAGGTGGAAAGCTCGAGGCTGTCGAGGTCCAAGCCGTCGGCGGCGATGCTGGCCGAACCGGCGGGGTCGCTCCAGAACAACAGCCCTCTCCCGTCGGGCCACCAGCCCGCCAGCTCGACGTAACCGTTGTCCGCCAGGGTGTACACGGTGCGGCCGGCCCGGCCGTCGAGGGGGGAGACCTCGAGGAAGCCCTTTCCGGCCTGGGGCGGGCCCGGCTCGGGGCTCGTGCGGTAGCTGACGGCCAGGGCCTGCCCTGAGGGAGCCCAGCTGAAATCGATCAAGCCGGAGTACATGGCGAACCTCCGGGCCGGGCCGGAGCCGGTCGCCAGGTAGATGGCCCCGGACGTGTACGAGGGTACGGAGACGGTCGAAAAGGCCAGGGCCTCGCCGTCGCCCGCCGTCCTCGGGCCCCAGTCGAACTGGGTCACGTCGGCCCCGGGAGGGCTGACGCGGTGGGCGTCGCTGCCGTCCGGTCGGGCCGCCCACAGCGACGGCACCGGGGCTTCGAGCGGCAGCCGGGAGGGCGTGCGCAGGAAGGCTACCCACTTGCCGTCGGGGGACCAGGACGGCTGGCTCGGGGCGCCGGGGCCGGCGACGACGTACGAGCGCCCGTCATTGTCGAACAGTCGCAGGCGGCCGTCCGAGATGACGGCGAGCTCGCCGTCGCCTTCCCAGTAGGCGGCGGCCGCCGGGACCGCTGCCGCCGTTACCGCTCCCGCCGCCGTTACCGCTCCCGCCGCCGTGGCCGGCACCGCCACCGCCGGCACCACCGCCGCCGGGACGGCCACGAGAAGGACGGCCGCCAATAGGCCGGTCCGCACCACCCTGGCGCGTCGGCCCCGGTCCCATTCGGCGCGTGGTACCACGGGAACTACAACTCCGTCCGGGCCCTGGGGGTTCCGACTGAGGCGGTCGGCCCGCGGCGCCGCCAGCAGGGGCGTGGACTAGCGCGACTGGAGGCTGAGCACGTTGACGGAGTGGGGTGGGAGGGTCACCGTGCAGCGGTCCCCGGCACAGCTCACCGCGGTATGGGTGGTGCCGACCGACTGAAGGTGGCCTACGTCATTGAAAGCGTTCAGCTCTGTCCCACTGAGGGTGGCCAGGGCGGCGTGGCGGCCCAGGTCCCGGCCGGGGAGCCAGACGGCGCACTCGAGCGGCTCTTCGGGGTGGAGGTTGGTGACGGCGACCGACGTCCGGCCGCCGGCGCGGTCCGATGTGGCCACGGCGTCGCCCCAGGGCACCTCGACGGGCGTGCCGTCCTCGGTCTCGGCCGCGAAGCCGGGCCCACCGGCGTAGATGTCCATGACCTCGGGGAGGGTGCTCGAGGCGTAAAGGTCGCACACGTGATAGGTGGGCCGCAGCACGATGCCGCCGTCGTGGGCGTAGATGGCGCCCCGGGTATTTACCAGGGGCGAGAGGTTGGTCATGACCACGCTGCGGCAGTGGCGCAAGGCGGAATTGAGGAAGCAGGCGTGCAGCACGGCGTCGGCCATGGTGTAGGTGGCGTTGTCGCCGTTGCGCTCCCACTCGGACTGGTCGGGACGGTCCCGGCCGGCATGGCCGGGATGGTGCCAAAAGCGCGGGTTCCACTCGTCGAAAGCGATCCCGACGCTGGCGCTGAGCCCGGCCAGGTCCAACAACCGCTCGGTACGGGCGATCTTTTTCTCCCCGCTATCGTAAGCCGCCACCGGTTGCAGATAGGAGGCGTCGCCGTGCACGGCAAAGGCGTGCACGGCCAGCAGGTCGAGATCGCTGCCGGCCGCCCGCAGCAGGGCCAGGTCCCAGTCGAGGTCGGCGGCGCCGGCGGCGGCCACCGTGACCCGGTGGTCCACCCGGCGTACCATCTTCGCGGTCTCGCGGACGTAGCGGCCCCACTCGGCGGCGTCGTGGGCGCCGATCTCCCAGGCGCCGTAGTTCTCGTTGCCTATGCTCCAGAAACGGACTTCGAACGGGTCGGGGTGCCCGTTGTCCAGGCGTGCCCGGGCATGGCGGCTCTGGCCCACCAGGTTGCAGTACTCGACCCAGTCGCTCATCTCCTCGGGCCCGCCGGTGCCGGCGTTGCCGCACAGGTAGGGCTCGGCCCCGACCGCTCGGCAGAAAGCTATGAACTCGTCAGTGCCAAAGGTGTTGGGCTCCTCGGTGCGCCATGCCTTGTCATAAGAAGGGGCCCGGGACGGGCCCACCCCGTCGCGCCAGTGGTAGCTCGACGCGAAGCAGCCGCCCGGCCACCGGATGGTCGACGGCCGCAGACGGCGGACGGCGTCCAGCACGTCGGTGCGCAGACCGGACGGGCCCGACAGCGGCGAGCCCGGTTGGTAGATGCCACCATAGACCTGGCGATGGAAGTGCTCCACGAAATAGCCGAAAAGCAACGGGCTTTTGGTCCCGAGGACGCGGTCCCAGTCGATGTGCAGCTCCAGGCGGGCCGTCACTTACAGCATCTTCTCGAACTGGACGGACGGCGGGACCGGGACCGGTAGCACCAGTTCGGGGCCGTCATTGCCCGCTTTGTTGACCGCAGTGGTCACGGGGTGGGCGTCCAGGAGGTCGTCGGGGGCCGGGGCCAGCAGCTCGCTCAGGCGGCCCGGGCGCAGGGGCTCGGGCCGGAGCCATTCTTCCCAGGCGTCCGCCGGCACCACGACGGGCATGCGGTGATGGACCGGCGCCATGGTGGCGTTGGCCGGTGTGGTGATGATCGTGCAGGTGCGCAGGGGGCGGCCCTCGGCGTCGAGCCAAAGGTCCCAGAGCCCGGCCAGCACCAGGGGCCAGTCGTCGGCGCGGTGAAAATAGAACGGCTGCGCGCCGGCCCGGCCGCCCAACGCCGGGCGGCGCCACTCGTAAAAGCCGGAGACCGGGACCAGCGCCCGGCGGGCCGGGACCAGGGAACGGAACGCCGGTCTTTTCGCCAGTGTCTCCGCCCGGGCGTTGATGAGCCTGCTCCCTACCCGGGGGTCCTTGGCCCAGCTCGGTACGAGCCCCCAGCGCAGCGCCCTCAGCCGGCGGGCGCCCCCCGAGCTCTTGGCCACGGCGTAGACGGGCTGGGTCGGCGCCACGTTCCAACTGATCGGCAGTTCAGGCGCCTCGACCTCGTCGACCTCAAGGATCCGGGCCAGGGCGTCACGGGGGATGGTGGAAGTGGTGCGGCCGCACACGGTCGTCAGTGAGCTCGGGGAGCCATCTGTCTCGCCCTCATACCGTGACCACGTCATAAAGGACTGCTTTCATCGAGGTCGTTCCTTTTTGCTGGTGGTGCGGGTGGGGCCGCCGGCTAAGGCGGTCCCTAGATGAGCGCGTCCAGGTTGGCTATGGTCCAGCGGGCCCCGTGGGCGTGGAGCGAGTGCAGGACGGCCAGGTAGGGGCGGGCGAAACGCGGGTCCTCGGCCAGGTCGCCGAAAAGGTCCCGCTGCCGTACGAAGGCCAACGGGTCGACCGCGTAACGCCGGGCGGCCGCCATGAGCGCCTCCTTGCGGTTGTCGACGATCTCGATCGGGCGCCCGTCCTCGTCGGCACCTTCGGCGTAACGGGCCCAGCCGGCCACGACGGCCACCGAGCGGCCTATCTCACCGCCCGAGGCGAGCTGGTCCCGGACCACCGGGACCAGGAAGTTCGGGATGCGGTCGGAGATATCGGTGCATATCCGGGCCACCGTGTCCCCCGTCCCGGGGTTGGAGAAGCGGGCCACGAGCTCGCGCTTGTAGGCGGCCAGGTCGATCCCCGGGACGGGGCGCAGCGTCGGTGCCCCTTCGCGGTCCAGGTACCCGACCAGCAGGCCGGCGAAGAGGGGGTCGCGGGCCACGTCGTCGAGCATCCGGTAGCCGGCCAGGTGGCCCAGGCAACCCAGCACCTGGTGACCGGCGTTGAGCAGGCGCAGCTTCATCATCTCGTAGGGCTCGACGTCCTCGACGACCTGGACGCCGGCGTCCTCGTACGGGGGCCGCCCATCGGCGAAGTTGTCCTCGAGCACCCACTGGGCAAAGGGCTCGGCCACCACGGGCCAACCGTCGGCAATGCCGAAGCGCTCGGTGATGGCCGCCCGGTCTTCGTCTGTGGTCTGGGGCGTGATCCTGTCCACCATCGAGTTGGGGAACCGGGCGCAGCTGTCCACCCAGTCCGCCAGGTCGGGGTCCTTGGCCCGGGCGAAAGCGGTGAACGCGGTGTGGGCCACCTTCCCGTTAGAGGAGATGTTGTCGCACGACATGACGGTGAAGGGCGCCACCCCCCGCCGCCGGCGCAGGGCCAACGCCGCGGTGACGAGGCCGAAAACGGTGGCCGGCCGGTCGCTGCGCAGGTCTGCGGCCACCGAGGGGGCGGTGATATCGAACTGGTGGGTGAGGTGGTTGATGTTGTAGCCGCCCTCGGTCACGGTGAGCGAGACGATACGCACCGCCGGCTCGGCCATTTTCTCTATGACCGCGCCGGGGTCGTCGGGGGCGTAGAGGTAGTCGACGATCGACCCGATGACCCGGGGCTCCCAGCGGCCGTCGGGGTGCTTGAGCACGAGCGTGTACAGACCGTCCTGGGCCAAGAGGACATCGCGCATCCGGGCGTCCCGGGCCTGCACCCCGACACCGCAGATGCCCCAGTCCATGGCCTGGCCCTTGTTCATCAGGCTATCGATGTACATAGCCTGGTGGGCACGGTGGAACCCGCCCACACCGATGTGGACTACCCCGGCCCGGACGGCGCTGCGGTCATAGCTCGGGAACTCGACCTGGGGGCCGAACGAACCCATGGTGTTGGAACTGAGCAAGGTCATCCGCGGCCTCCTGTGCGGCGCGGAGCGTCCGCAGAAAATGAGCATAGACACCTGGGGCGGCGGCCACGAGCGCCGGGCGTGGGCCGAGCTCGTCGGGCCCGAGCACGCGGTCGACATCGGTGCCCACGGCCACCACGGCCCCCGACTCCCGGGCGATGAGGGCCCCGGCGGCCACGTCGATGGGGTGGGCTCGTCCGAGCACGGCGGCGGCCGCCCGGCCGGCGCCCACGTTGGCCAGGCAGAGCGCCGACGACCCGAGGACGCGCGTCGCGCACCCTTGCCGGCCGAGGGCGCCGATGAGCTCGGTCATACCTCCCCAGGGGACGGTCCCCACGAGCTCGGTGAGCACCACGCCCCCTTGCAGGGAGGTGTCCGGGCGGCACCGGACCGGGCCCCCGCCGGGCCCCGTCCCATCGCCGGTGCGGCTGTTCGCCCCCTGGCCGCGCACGGCGGTGAAGACTTCGTCGTGCCATAGGTGGGCGACGACGCCCAGCGCCATCCCCGCCCCGTCGGCCAGCGCCAGGCTGAACGAGCAGCTGCGCAGCCCGTTGGCGAAGTTGGTCGTCCCGTCGATGGGGTCCACGTACCAAACGGGGCGCCCGGCGGCTAGGGGGGCGTTGTCGAGCTCCTCGCCCACGATCCCGTCGTCGGGGAAGCGTTCCCCGAGCAGGTCGCGCGCTAGGCGCTCGATGGCTATGTCGGTGGAGGTCACCCAGTCGGCCACGCCGTCCTTCAGCGACCGGACGGGTTGGCCGCCCGGGGCGACGACCAGGCCCCGGGCCCGGGAGGCGAGCTCGGACGCGGTGGCGGCCCGGTGCTCGAGCTCGTCCGGGCCGAGGACGGTCATGGCCGCGGCTGCCCCCGGTCGTCGTCGCCCCCGGCGGCGGGCCTCGCCGCCTGGCGCGCCAGTAGAGGGACGAGGCGTTCGGCCCGGTTGGTGATGACGGCGTCGACGCCGGCCCGCAGTACCCGTTTCATGTACCGCCGGCGGTCGACGGTCCACACCGATACCCCAAGGCCGGCCTCGTGCATGTGGTCCACGACGCTGGGCGGCGCCACGCGCCAGCGGGGGTTGAACCACTCGGGCAGGGTGCGGGCCAGCAGCTCAGCGCCCGGTAGCTCGCGCGTGGACCAGCTGAGGGCGATGCGCGCCGAAGCCGACAGCTGGCGCAGGCGGGCCATGGCGCCGGTGTGGCCGGCGAACACGCAGCGGTCCAGCGCCCCGGCGGCCACGGTGACGCCGAACGACGCCTCGAGCACCTTTACGCCCGGCACGTCGACCATCACGGGCAGATCGATGGTGCGCAGCACTTCAGCCAGTTCAGGGATCCGGTAGCCCTTGCGCCTGAGCTTGGACACCTCGTCCCAGCCGACCCGGTTGACCGGCTTGGCCACGCCCCACAGCCGGGCCAGGGTGCGGTCGTGGAGCACGATGACATGTCCGTCCCTGGTGAGCCGGCAATCGAGCTCGACCATGTCTGCACCCAGAGCGGCCGCGCTTTCGAAGGCCTCCAGGGTGTTCTCCAGGTGCTTTACGTGGTAGCCCCGATGGGCGATGGCGATGGTCATGCGCCGCCGCCCGTCACGTCCTGCCGCCCACGCGGTGCACGGTACCAGGGGTGGCCGGGGGCACAAAGGCACTTGACAGGATTTATACGCCGTATAAGAATTGCGAACAGTGATAAAAACAACTGCCATGAGCACAGGACCGGTGAGCACGGCATCGCCGAGCACAGGGACAGTGACGATGTGGCGAGAGGCCCGGCGGCGCTCGGCCCGCGACGCCATCCTCGATGCCGCCTGGGCAGCGGTGCAGGCGGAGGGCCTGGCCGGCCTGTCGCTGCGGGACCTGGCCCGGAGGGCGGGGATCACCACGCCTACCGTGTACGCCTACTTCAGCTCGAAAAACGCCATCTACGACGCCATGTTCGGTCAGGCGGCCACCGAGTTCGCGGCCTGCATGGCCGGTCGCTACGCCGAGGTCAGCCCCCGGGCGCGCCTGGTGGCGAGCGTCCGGAGGTTTTTCCAGTTCTGCACCGCTGACCCGGCGCGCTACCAGCTGCTCTTCCAGCGCGCTGTGCCCGGTTTCGAGCCCAGCCCCGAGTCCTATGCACCGGCTGTCCAAGCCCTGGCCGGTGCGGCCGAACTACTGGCCCTCAACGGCGTCACCGAGCCCCGGCACCTCGACGTGTGGACGGCGCTGCTGACGGGCCTGGTCAGCCAACAGGTGGCCAACGACCCGGGAGGAGACCGTTGGTCCCGCCTGGCCGACGAATCGATCGCCATGTTCCTCGCCCATTTTCAGCCCGCCGGGGCCTCGCACAGCCGCCAAACCGGCCGGGCCCGTAACCAAGGGAGCCCGTCATGACCATGACTACGACCGAGGTAACCACCATCGCCCCCCTGGCTCATGATGAGGCCATGCGTCTTCAAGCCGGCGAACTGGGACGCACCCTGGCCTTGCTCCGCTCGCTCGACGAAAGGGATTGGACAGCCCCGACCGACTGCCCGGCCTGGGACGTCAGCGCCATGTGCCAGCACGTGCTGGGGGCGTGCGAGGCGGGGGCGTCCATGCGCGAAAACGCCCATCAGATGCGCCTGGGCCGGGCCTACCGCAAGAAGAACGGAGGCCCGCTCGAAGCGGCGCTGTCGGCCGTGCAGGTGCGTGAGCGCGCCGGCCTCAGCCCGGCCCAGGTCGTCGACCGCCTGGCGTCGGTGGCGCCGAGGACCGTCCGGGGCCGTACCCGGACGCCGGCGGTCGTGCGCCGGCACGTAAAGATCGCCGTTGACGGGCCGGTGTTCGAGACCTGGCGGCTCGGCTACTTGGTCGACACCATTTACTTGCGCGACCTGTGGATGCACCGGGTAGACGTGGCCCGGGCGACGGGCCGCCCGTTGGAGCTGAGCGCGGGCCACGACGGCCGTATCGTCGCCGACATCGTCGCCGAATGGGCGCGCCGCCACGGCCAGCCGTTCGTGCTGGACCTCGCCGGCCCGGCCGGCGCCACCTACTCCCAGGGCGCCGGAGGCACCGAGAGGGCCACGGCCGAGCACCTGACGCTCGACGCCGTCGAGTTCGCTCGCACCCTGGCCGGTAGGGCCGAGGGCGGCGGCTTGCTGGCCACGATCATCCCTTTCTGAACGCACTTGCCGTGCCCTTCGGGACCACCGAGCGTGCCCGTCCTGGTGGACGGCCCGGTGGCCCCTACAGCCCGGAGATGGCGGGGAGCACCTCCTTGCCGATCACCTCGAGGGGGGCCAGGTCCCACACCCTTTGGACACGCCCATGGGCCACTTGCACGCCGAGGGCGGCGAGAGCGGTCAGCTCCTCGATGACCTGGCCGACGCGCTCGCCTTTTTCCCCGACGTCGAAGGTGTAACCGACCGTCCTCTGGATGTCCTCGTACGGCCGCCCCTCCGCCTGGCAATGGGCACGCAACACGTCGAACTTGTGGGCCAGGTCGGCCCCGTTGCCGAAGAGGTTGCACGCCTGGGCGTAGCGAGCGACGAGGCGGAGCGTCTTTTTTTCACCCGAACCGCCGATGAGGATAGGCGGGTGGGGCCGGGAGAGGGGCTGGGGACGATTGAGCGTGCGGGCCAGTTGGTAGTGGCGCCCCTCGAACGGCCCGTCGTTGTCGCTCCACATTTGCAGGCATATCTGCAGTGCCTCGTCGAGGCGTTCGAAGCGCTCGGCCAAAGGGGGGAAGGACAACCCGAGGCCGCGCGCCTCCTCCTCGTTCCATGCCGCTCCTATCCCTAGCCAGGCCCGGCCGCCGGACAGCACGTCCAGGGTGGAGACCATTTTGGCCAGCAGCCCGGGGCTGCGGTAAACGACGCCGGTGACCATGGTCAGCAGGGAGATCCGCCGGGTGTGGCCGGCCAGGTAGCCGAGGGTCGTGTACGCCTCGAGCATCTCGTGCTCGGGGGGGCCGATGTGGCCGATCTGCCAGACGTGGTCCATTACCGAGAGGCGGTCGAAGCCGGCCTCCTCAGCCGCCTGGGCCACTTCGGCCAATTGAGCCCCCAGCCGGGGGGGCCCGGCCGGCCAGGTGAAGTCGGGTACGTGCAGTCCAAGTTCCATAATGCCCTTCTAGCGCCTCGCCGCGCCGTACAGGCGGCCAGAGGGCCAGGTGCGTGGCGTGGTCCGGCCGCCCCGGAGGCGTCAAGCGACGATCGAGCGCTCGAGGTCGAGCAGCGGCGGCGGCGGCTCGAGGCCGATCTCGGCGAAGGCCGAGCGCGCCCGGTGCACGACCGACAGCGCCTCTCCCCGCCGGCCCTGCGCCAGCAGCGTCGAGGCCGCCCGGAGGTAGCGCACGTCGTCGTAAGGGGCGAACTCGATGGTGCGCTCGACGATCCGCCGCAGCCCGTCCAGGTCGCCCCGGCGGGCCGCCTCGGAAGCGCACAGGTCGAGCAGGTCGAGCAGGTCGAGCAGGGCCAGCCGGGCGCGTTGGCGCTGTCGCTCGGCCCAGTCCTCGTAGCGGTCCTCGGGCAGCAGGTCCCCCCGGTAGCGGGAGATCGCCCCCCGGGCGATGGCGGTGGCCAGCGCCAGGTCGGTGGCGGCCAGGGCCTGGGCGCGGCGGGCCTCGACGAAGAACTCATGGACGTCGACCTGCACCGTCTCGTCGAGCACCAGCATGTCCCCCTCCCGTACCAGGACGTTGCCGGCCGCCGCCCGCAGGCGGTTGAGCACGGTCCGCAGCCGGTTGCGCCCGGCGTCCCGCCCGACCTCCGGCCAGATCGACTCGATGGCCTGCTCGGCGTGCACCTGCCCACCGTTGACGGCGACGTACTTCAAGAGCTGGACCTCCTGGCCGGTGCCCAGCGGCACGGGCCGGCCGGCCTCGGTCAGTTCGAAGCGACCGAGCACGGCCACGGACCGGGGTAGGGCGCGGGCCTGCAGGCCCAGGGCGGCAGGTTGGCCCGTCTCCACGGCCAGGCTGAGCAGCTGTTCGGTGATGGCGCGCTCTCGGATCAAGGGGAGCTGGGGCTGGCCGAGGCGGGCGGCGTCTTCGAAGGCGCGTGCCGCCAACGCCCCGGCCTGGCGGTCCTCGCCCCGCCGGAAGGCGGCGAAGGCCCGCAACAGCGTCACCCGCCAGTACTCACGGGGGTCGATGCGTCCTCGGGCGGCGGCCAACAGCCGCTCGTCGGCCAGGACGGGGTCTCCGTGCCTGGCCTCCAGGGCGGCCTCGGCCAGGGCCACGAGGTGCCCGGCGTCTTTTGGCTCGGCTTTTACCCGGGCCAGGTACTCCCAGGCCAGGGCGGTGTGCCCGACCCGGTCCAACAGGTCGGCGGCGTCAGCCAGGAAATCGCCCGAGCCCGGCCCCCACCAGGTGTCCTTGTGCAGTTCAGCTTGGCGCAGGTGGTGGACGGTGCCCTCACCGTCGTCGCGGTAGGAGGCCAGGACGGCCAGTTTCCAGTGGGCCTGGGCGCGGAACAGGTTGCTGTCGAGCTGGTCGGCCACCTGGAAGACTTCGTCGGCGCTGGCCCGGCAGAGGTCGTCTAGCCCGAGCTCGGTCGCCACCCAGGCCCTAAAGCACATGACGTACGCCCAGCGCCGGGGCCGGTCGGACACCAGTGTGAGCGCCTTTTCGAGCCGGTCCAGGGCGGCGGCGGCATGGCCGCTGGCGAACTCGATCATGATGGCCCAGTAGGGGGCCAGCGCCGAGACCGTCGAACGCATCCCGAGCGCCCGGTACAAGGTGGTGGCCTGGGTGAAGCAGTCCTCGGCTTCGGCCAGGGCCGCCTCGTCGCGCCGGCCGGCGCCGTCGAGCCGCCAGCACAGAGCCTGGCCCAGGGCGTGGTAGGCCCGGGCCCGGGTCAGTTGCTCGCCCGGCTCTGCCTCCTGGAGGATAGCCCGGGCGGCGTCTTCTGCCTCTTGGTGCTTCAGCTCACGACCGAGGTCGTGGACCAGCTCGACGGCGACCGCTCGTCCCATGGCCCGGTCCCCGGCCCGGCCGGCGATCCCTCGGGCACGCTCCAACAGGACCGCCCCCTGTTTGTACTGCGTAGCCAACCGGCAGGCCCGGGCCACCAGCAGCAACACGTTGGGGTTGGCGTCCACCACTTCCGCCGGCAGCTGGTCGAACACAGAGCGAAGTTCCAGGGCGTCAATGGTCTCGACTACCTCGGGCGGGGCCTCGGCCAGCATGGCCGCCACCTGGCGGGCGTCACCCGAGGCCAGCAGCAGCTGGAGCGCCCACCCCAGCTCGCCGCGCCGGCCGTACTCCTGCGCCGCCTTGCGCATGGCGTCCGCGCTCAGGGGCGAAAACGTGGCCAGGTACTCCCGCACCGGTCCGGGCAGGTCCCACCAGGGGCCCCGGACCGGCGTGAAAGGGATGCCCGCTCTCAGGCTGCGCTCGAAAAAGCCGTCCTCCCCGACGGCCAGGTCCACCAGCTCGGCGTCGAGCAGGGGCAGGCCGGCCACCTGGGCCAGTAGCGGGCGAGAGGCAGGACCGAGGGTGGCGACCGCCTCGTCCAGGATGGCGGCCACCGCCCCGGTGGGGTGACCGGGACCGATGGCCGTCTCGGCCAGGGCGCCGACGGCCTCGCCGGTGCGCGCCGCCCGGGCAGCGGCCAAGACGGTGGCCGCCGTCCAGCCCCCGGTGGCCCGGTCGAGGACCTTGGCGGTGTGCGGGCCGATCCTCAGCTCGAAACCGGTCCGGCACAGCTCGAGCGTTTCGTCCGGGGTCATGGCCAGGTCGGCCGAGGTGAGATGGAGGTTCTCGGCCCGGCGTAGCCGCGCCGCCCCTTGAGGAAGACGACGGGCCAGCACGACGAGGCGCTGTCCTGCCTCCAGGCGGGAGGCGATGTGGTCGATGAGCTCGCCGGCGTCGGGGCGGGCGTGGTGGGCGTCGTCGATGACAAAGGCGCACGGCTCGCCAGCCAGGCCGCGGACCACGGCGTCGACGGCACCGAAGGCGTCGTCCCCGGTCCCGGCGTCCCCCGCGGGGGCTGCGCCGGCGGCGTCGGTGAACCCGGCTTGGAGCACCGCTGCCCGCAGCCGGGCGGCCAGCAGGGGCGCGGTCATGCCCGCGTGGTCGAGCTGCACGTCGATGCCCACGGCCCGCCACCTGTCCACCAGCTCGGCACCGAGGACCGTCTTGCCGTAGCCGCCGGCGGCTTCGACCACGATGACCTGGTAGTTGGCGCAGCGATCGGTGAGTCGGGGCCGGGGGACGTGGTGCGGGGGCAGGCGGCGCATCTGGGGGCGTTACCTCTGTTGGTCGAGCGGTCCCGACGACCCCGGGCGGCGGGCGGCGTCGTTGGGCCTCGACGCGAGTATAGAAGTGGCCCTCGCCGGCCTTAGCCCGGCGGCGTCCAGACGTAGGCGGTGGTGGTCGTGATGGCGGTAAAGCCCAGTCGTTCCAGGATGGGCCGGCTGTCGTCGGAGGCGTCCACCTGCAGGTAGCGGACGCCGAGCTCGGCGGCGAGGGCCGCTCGCCGGGCGACCAGGGCGCGGTAGATGCCCTGCCGTCGCCAGGCGGCCAGCGTGGAGCCGCCCCACAGGGCGGCGAACTGTGTCCCCGGTTTCCACTCCAGCCATGCCGCCGCCACCACCTGGCCGGCGGCTTCGGCCGCCAACACCACCACCGCGCCATTGCCGGCGCCCGCCTTCAGCTCAGCCGCCAGCCAGGACCGGTCCGCGCCCCACACCCGGGACTCCATGGCCGCGATGCGGTCCATGTCGGCGTCCTCGGTCACGTGCCGCAGCACGACCCCGTCGGGGGGAGCGGCGGACAGGCAGGCCACGTCGGCCGCCGTCGCCACGACCACGGTCTCGGTGGCTTCGGGGGCGAAGCCGGCGCCGAGCAGCCGCTCGGATAGTCCCGGGGGCCGGTCGTGGCCCCGAGCCTTCCATTCCACTGCCTCGCCGCGGGCGGCGAAGAAGTCCTTTTGCCGGGCGATCAGGGCGTCCAGGGCCTCTGGCTCCAACCCGAGGTCATTGGGGGTGCTCACGAAGCCCCGGTGCCATCCCACGACGCGGGTCACCGGTCCGTCTTTTTCGGCGTGCACCCCATCGGGGAGGGCCGCCGTCTCCGCCGGGCGCAGTTGCGAGTCGTAGGCCCTGAGGAGACCGGTGGCGTCGCTCACCGGGCCAAAGTAGCCCGTGGCGCCAGGCCTAAGGTCATGACGGCCGGAGCCGAAGGTCCCTATCGCCCCGGCGCCTCGCCGTCTTTGATTTAGTACGTCAGGACAATTCAGGCTCTGTGCCACCGGATCTGAGGCCAGCTCCAATGCAAGACACAAATTGGTTGGTCGACCCGGCACGCAGAGGGGCCGTGGCGAGCGGGGAGATGGAGGTCACCGCCTCCGATAAGAGGGCCCTGCACGACCTGGGCCAGCGGCTGGCCACCATTGCCGCCCTTCCGGTGCAGGACAAAACGGCGGACATGTGGCGGGCCCTGAACGGGCTCAGACAGGTCAAGCCCATGGTCTGGATCGACGAGGTCCCCTGGCACGAGATGGACGTCGAGGACGAACTGCGCCTGCGGACGACGAGCGAATGGAGCCGCTACCACGAATGGGAGCTGCGCAAGCTGATCTACCAGTGGGAGCACATGCCGGTGGACATGGTGGTAGAACCGGCGGTGTACTCCCCGCTCGTCGTGCACAACACCGCCTTCGGTATCGCCGAGGACGTGGACATCGCCGTCACCGACCAAGCCAATTCGATCGTGTCCCGGCATTTCAACATCCAGGTGCGGGACGAGGACGACCTGGAAAAGATAAAGGTCCCGGTGGTGACCCACGACCGGCGCGCGTCAGAGCAGCAACACCAAAAATTGGCGGAGATTTTCGCGGGGACGGTCGACGTCAAGACCCGGGGCGCCAACGGGTTCTGTTTCTGGTTTGCCCCGTGGGACGAAATGGTCCGGTGGTGGGGGCCCCAGGAGCTCCTGGTGGATCTCCACGACCGGCCCGAGCTCGTTCACAAGGCAATAGACAAGCTGGTCAACGCCTACCTCAGCATGCTCGACCAGTTCGAGCAGCAGGACCTGCTCCGGCTCAACAACACGTATTACCGGATCGGCTCGGGGGGCCTGGGGTACACCCACGAACTGCCCCCGCCTGGCTACGACCCCGAGCACGTGCGGGCCAAGGATCTCTGGGGCAATGGCGCGGCGCAGATTTTCTCCGAGGTTTCGCCCCGTATGCACTGGGAGTTCGCCCTGCAGTACGAGGTGCGTTGGATGAGCCGGTTCGGGCTGAACTACTACGGCTGCTGCGACCCCTTGCACCGGAAGATGGCCATCCTGGAAAAAATCCCCAACCTGCGCAAGGTTTCGATGAGCCCGTGGGTCGACCTCGACCAGGCCGTCGCCAATGTGGGCGCCCGGTACGTTTTCTCCTACAAGCCCAACCCGGCCGTGTTCGCCGAAAAAACCTGGCACCTTGACCAGGCCAGGCACGAATTGGAGACCGTGTTGACCAAGGCGAAGGCGCACGGGTGCGTGGTCGAACTGATCATGAAGGACATCAGTACGCTGCGGTACCAACCTCAGCGCCTATGGGAATGGGCGGCTATGGCGGCCGAGGTGGCCAGGGGGTACGGTGAATAACAGGGAGCCAGGGCGATCGGGAGGCAAGTCCACCGCGTGCCCAGCACGGACGAAGAATGGAGCCGGGAGCAGATGACGACAATTGATGAGCTTCGTGAGGCGGTTGTCGAGGGACAGCTGAAGGCCGCCGTGGCCAGCGTCGAGAAGGGCTTGGCCGAGGGCACCGATGCCGGGACATTGTTGCGCGAGGGCCTGATCGCGGCCATGGCCCAGGTGGGCCAGCTGTACGAGGAGGGTGAGATTTTCGTGCCCGAGATGCTGGTGGCGGCGCGGGCCATGAACGGGGCCTTGGGGGTGCTCAAGCCCCGCCTGGTCGAGCAGGGCGTGGAGGCGGCCGGCAAAGTGGCCATCGGCACCGTGCAAGGAGACCTGCACGACATCGGGAAAAACCTGGTGGCGATGATGCTAGAGGGCTCGGGCTTCGAGATCATGGACCTGGGGGTAGACGTCCCGGCGGCGAAGTTCATCGAGGCCATCCGCGCCGGCGCCAACGTGGTGGCCATGTCGGCCTTGCTCACTACCACCATGACCAACATGCAGGCGACTATCGAAGCCATACGGGAGGCGGGGCTACGGGACCAGGCGCGCATTATCATCGGCGGCGCGCCCATCACCAAGACGTACGCGGACGAGATCGGGGCGGACGGCTACGCCGTGGACGCCTCCGGTGCGGTCCGCCTGGTGAGGGAAGTGCTGGCCGCCTAGGTGGCCGGCGCGCTTCGCCAGGAGATGGGGGGCAGCATGGCCACCACCTGCCGTCACCGCCAGGAGCCTGCCTCGGCGCATGTCTGAACCAGCCGGCCCCGTCCTGGCCGGTGTGGACCTGCAACCGGTCGGCCGCCGGGCCCAGGTGGCGCCGGGCTCGACCGTACTAGAAGCCGCTCAGGGATCGGGCGTCCAGCTCGTGGCGGTATGCGGGGGCGTGGGCACGTGCGGCACGTGCCGCGTCCGCGTGGTGGCGGGGGTGCTCGGGGCCGGGACGGCGGAGGAAGAGGACTGGTTGAACGCCACCGAGCGCGCTGAGGGGTGGCGGCTGGCGTGCCAGGCCAAAGTGGTCGGGGCCGTGCGCCTGGAAGTCCCGCCGGAATCGCTCAGCGCGCCCCAGCGGCTGCAGACCGAGGGCGTGGCGGTGGACTTCGAACTGGACCCGCCGGTCATGGCGGTCGACCTGGTTCTCCCCCCGCCATCGTTGGAGGACTTACGGGCCGACACCACCAGGCTGCGGGAGGGGTTGGCCGGGGCCGGCGCGCCGGCGACCTCCATCAGCCTGCGGGTGGCCAGCGCCAGCTCGGACCGGCTGCGTGCCCAGCAATGGCGGGGGCGCGCCGCCGTCCGTCGGCGCCCGGACGGCACCGGCGCCCTCGTCGGTGTCCACCCCGTCAACCAGCCGCTGCTCGGCCTGGCCGTAGATACGGGCACGACCAAGCTGGCCGGTTACCTGGTCGACCTCGCCACCGGGCGGACCTTGGCCCGAGCGGGGGCGATGAACCCCCAGATCGCCTACGGGGAGGACGTCGTGACCCGGGTCACGTACGCCAACACCTCGGCTGGCGCCGCTCAGCTGTTGCACGAACGTCTAATGGAGGAGCTCGACCGTCTGGTGGGCGAACTGTGCGCGGAGAGCGGGGCCCGGCGCCACCAGATCGTCGACGCCGTCGTGGTCGGCAACACCGTAATGCACCACTTCGTGACCGGCCTGCCCGTTCGTCAGCTGGGCGAGGCGCCCTATATCTCGGCCGTGAGCGACGCCGTGATAGTCGGGGCCGACGAGATCGGCTTGCAGCTCGCCGCCGGCGCCGCCGTCTACCTGCCCCCGAACATCGCCGCCTACGTCGGGTCGGACCACGTGGCGATGCTGCTGGCCACCGGGCTGGCTGACACCCAGGAGACGGTGCTGGCCCTGGACATAGGCACCAATACCGAGATCAGCCTGGCTCACGGGGGCGCCATCTGGAGCTGCTCCACGGCGTCGGGGCCGGCTTTTGAGGGAGCCCACATCCACGACGGGATGCGGGCGGCGCCCGGCGCCATCGAACACGTGCGCTTTCGTAACGGGGCCTTCCAGGTGCAGACCGTGGAGGGCGCGGCCCCCGTCGGCATCTGCGGCTCGGGCATTGTCGACGCCATTGCTGCCGGCCTGGACGCCGGGATCATCGACGGGCGCGGGTCACTGTCCAAGTCCCACCCACTGGTCAGCCGGACGGGCGGCAAGCCCACCTGCCTGCTGGTACCGGCGGCGCACACCGGGCACGGGCGGGACGTCGTGTTCACCCGCTCGGACGTCAACGAGATCCAGCTGGCCAAGGGCGCCATCCGGGCCGGTACCGAGCTGCTGTTGCAAGAGGCCGGTACCGACGCCGCCAGCCTCGATGGCGTCGTGGTGGCGGGCGCCTTCGGGACCTACCTGGACCTGGGGAGCGCAGTACGGGTGGGCCTGTTGGTGGACGTAGGAAGGCAACGGTACCGGCAGGTGGGCAACGCCGCCGGCCGGGGGGCCGAGCAGCTGTTGCTGTCAAGGGAAAGACGGCTTATGGCGGACCGCTTGGCGGAGCGGGTGCGCTACGTAGAACTGACGGTGAACAGGTCCTTCACGGACGTGTTCGCCGAGTCGCTGAGCTTCGGCCCTGGTCCGGTGCCGGACGAACGAGCCGGACGAACGAGCCGGACTAACGAGCCGGACTAACGAGCCGGACTGACGAGAGGAGAGCTTGACCATGGAGCAGTACACACGCCTGGCGGTCGGCGGCCTGGACGAATTTGTCTTCGGCCGTTGCCCGCGCCCCCTAAAGGTGGGCCGGGGGTTGGTCCTGGGCGCCGGGACGGTTTACCCCGAGCTCAATTTCACCCTGCCGCCCATGCATATAAGTGCGGGCACCATGGTCGATGTGCGCCGTGAGTACGCCGGGATGATCGACCAGGCCTGTGCCCGGGCCGTGGCTCTCCAAGCGCCGGGGCTGGTGGTCGAGTTCGAGCTGTTGCCCGACCTCACCCTGCGCCCGGAGTGGGGCGCGGAGGTCACCGCCGTCGTGCGCCAGGCCTTGGACCGCTACGCGGCCAGCGACGGGCTCTCCAATGCCCTGCGGGTGACGCCCAACGACATCCGGGAGTTCGTGCGCCCACCGGTGTTGCGCGAGGGCGAGAAGTGGGACCAAATGGTGGCCAGTTTCGAGCTGTGCACGCAGGCCGGCGCCGACCTGTTGACGATAGAGAGCACGGGGGGCAAGGAGGTCCACGACGACGCCCTTTTGAACGGGGACCTGGCCGGTTCGGTGTTCGCCCTGGGCGTGCTGGCCAGCCGGGACATGGCCCAGCTGTGGGACATGATCGTGGCCGTGGCCGCCCGGCACGGGGCCCTGCCGGCGGGCGACAGCGCCTGCGGTTTTGCCAACACGGCCATGGCCCTGGCCGACACCCGTCACATCCCCAAGGTGTGGGCGGCCACGGTGCGGGTGCTCAGCGTGGCCCGCAGCCTGGTGGCCTACGAGCGGGGGGCGGTGGGGCCGGGCAAGGACTGCGCCTACGAGAACGTGTACCTAAAGGCCATAACCGGTTACCCCATGGCCATGGAGGGGGCCGAGGCGGCCTGCGCCCACCTGTCCCCGCTGGGCAACATCGCCAAGGCCACCGCCGACCTGTGGAGCAATGAATCGGTGCAAAACGTCAAGCTCCTGGGTGGGATGGCCCCGACGGTGTCGCTGGAGCAGTTGGTCTACGCCACCCGGTTGCTCAACCAGGCGGCCAAGGCCGGCCAGGCCACGGTCCTGCGGGACTGGTTGGTGGGCAGCGACATGGACAAGGACCCCCAGGCTTACGTGCTGCGCCCTGACGTCGTCCTAAAGTTGGCGGCCGAGATCGTGGCCGAGCCCACGGCCTACCTGCGCACGCGCCGGGCGGCCTTGGCCGTCCTGGCTGCCCTGCGCGAGGGGCACGCCGAGGGGGCGTTCACGCTCAGTAAACCCGAGGGCAACTGGCTGAGCCGGCTCTCCCGCCAGGCCGAGGACCTGCCCGAGGACGAAGGGCGTTTCATTGAGGAAATGGTGGCCGGGGTGGACCGCAGCAAGGTCCGTCTGGACCAGTACGGGATCGACCTCTAAATCTACCGATATCAGTTGCCCCGGCATCAAATGCTCTGGCATCAATTGGCCTGAGGTCAATTGACTAGCATCAATTGGCCTGGCATGCCTGGCAAGCTTGCACCCACTGATCTGTGGTGCAGGTCAAGCCCACGTGGGTCTCGATGAAGCGCACGGCCATGAAGTTGGCCCAGTGCCCCTCGAGGGTCTCCGGCCATTCGGCGGTGGCGATGGCGTCGCGCAGCACCCATACCCGGTAGTTACGGTACATGGCATCGGTGACGGTCGTGCCCAGGCAGACCTGGCTCTCGAAGCCGACGGCGACCAGGTTGCGGGCGTCGAGGCGGCGCAGGAGGGAGTCGAGGTGGGTCTCGAAGAACCCTGAGTAGAGCTGCTTCTTGACTAGGAAGTCGCCGGGGGCGGGAGCGATGACGTCGGAAATGCTCAGGACGTCGTTGGGTTCTTTCCAGGCTTCGAGCAAATCTAAATTGTCGACCCGCAGCGAGACTTCCCGGAGCCCGCTTTGTTGGCCCAAGGCCGGCGACAGGTAGTTCGTGAGGTAGACGACCGGTAGGCCAAGGTTTTTCGCCGCCGCCTTGGCCGGCACAATGTGGTCGACGACGACATTCCCGTTGTCTCGTACCCATTTTCGGTAAAGCTCGGGGACCTGCTCGCTCACGCTCTCTTCTCCGAACCCCTGCCCGTAAACGTCGACGATGAGAAAGACGGTCCGGTCGACCTCGAGCTCGAAGACCTCCTCGATGTGGCCGAGCGGCGCCCCCACCGGGTAGTTGCGGTAATAACGGCCCACCAGTGCCATCGACGACTCTCCCACGTGCCCCTCCTTGTTCGCTCCTGCCGGTGCGGCGGATCATAGTGGGGGCCACCACGCCTCGAGGAGGCCCCCCTGTGGCAGGCCGTGGTCACGGCCGGAAAAGGACTTTCGCCTCTAGGTAAGGTGGGCGCCCGCTCCCGATACCTGTTTATGCACTATGCACCGGTACCCGGTGTAGGCGGCGAGGTGCCTCTCCCGCCTCTGTCGCGACGGCGCCGCCGGGCCGGTGTCGTCGTCGTCGTTGCCATTGCTCTTTTCGCGGCCTGGCTCAAATGGCATATCGGAGGGCCGACGTCGGTGCAGGACTTCGACGACGCCGGGACAGCGCTGGCGGCGCTGGTGGCGACGTTGCTCTGCTTACAGGCGGCCCGGCCACCGGGGGCCACGGCCCGCCGCTTTTGGCTGTTGCTGGCGGCGGCGTGCGGGGCCTGGACGCTGGCCGAGGTCATCTGGGCGGTCTATGACATCGTCCTGCGTACCGCCGTCCCGGTCCCGTCATGGGCCGACGTCGGTTACCTGTCGGCTATCCCCTTGGTCGTTGCCGCCCTGTTGTGCCATCCCGCCATGCACTCGGGCCGAAAGATGAGAGCCAGAGCGGCCTTTGACGGCACCGTGGTGGCCACGGCTCTTTTCTTCTTGAGCTGGTCCCTGGTGCTCGGCCGGCTGTGGCGGCACACCGACTTGACCAGTCTCGGGGGCATCGTGGCCGTGGCGTACCCCTTCGGGGACGTGATCATGGTCTGTCTTGTCCTCCTGGTCATCCGGGAGATGGCGGCCGGCGACCGCTTCGCCCTGGGCTGCGTGCTCGTTGGGCTCGTGGCCATGGCCGTAGCCGACAGCACCTACACCTACCTGGTCGAGGTCGGGCGCTATACGGTCGGCCAGATGGTCGACATCGGGTGGGTCGTCGGTTATCTCGGCCTGGCCCTGGGCGCTTTCTGTTCGAGCGGCACAGAGCAGGTCGGACCGGCCCCCGCGCGGCCCGAGCCCGGCGCCCGGGCAATGATCGTGCCCTTCCTGCCCACTCTCTTGGCCCTGGGCGTGCTGGCCATCGAGGTGGCCGTCGGGCACAAGCTCTACCTCAGCGACTGGTACATAGCCATGGTGCTGGTGGTGCTCTCCCTGGCCCGCCAGTTCCTGATGCTGATCGAGCAGATGTCGCCGATCGGTACCGCCCGGCCCAGCCGGGTGGAAGAGGCCACGGGCCCATGACCAGTTGGGAGAGCTCGGCCTACAAGGCGGCAGGCCGTCCGGGGGCCGGGAGAGGCACTGTGCCTGCGCTATCGTTCGAGCGTGCCCCGGTGGCCCGGGGCAAGGCCCAGAGACCGTCCAACTGGATCGGCGTGGCGCTCATGGTGGCCAACACCGCCATCGCCCTCGTCGACCTCTTCCTGCTGGCGGGGAACATACCGCATTAGAGCCGGGGCGCCGCACCCCGCCGGCCCCACCCCGCCCGCCGCGGGCTGGCGGTACCGAGCCCGGTGGCCCTACGTTGAACGGCGTGGACCTGCGCCCCGAGGCGGTGTGCACCGACGAGGTGTGCACCACCTGCTCAGACGAAGGCCGGGTGGCGGAGGTGACGGCTGTCTACGCCGATGGGCGAGCCGAGGTACTGGTCGGGGGGCGACGGGAGACCGTCGACGCCAGCCTGGTGGACGCCGGGCCGGGCCACCTCGTGCTGGTCCATGCCGGCGTGGCCATCAGCCTGCTCGAGGCGCCCCCCGTCCCCGGGGCCATAACAGAGGCGGCCGAACGCCGCCTGGCTGAAGAGGCCAACCCGTGACCGGTCTCACCCCTGAGGCCACCGCGCCCAACCCGGCTGGGCGCACGCGTGTGGGCTTCGTCGGCCTGGGGACGATGGGGTCGGCCATGGCCGCCAACCTGGCCCGGGCCGGTTTCCCCCTGACCGTGTTCAACCGGACACCGGGCCGGGCCGGGGCGTTGGTGGAGCTGGGTGCCGCAGAGGCGGCCAGCCCGGGCCAGGTGGCGGCGGCCAGCGACGTGGTCGTGACGTGCGTGCCGGACTCGCCCCAGGTGGCCGAGGTCCTGTTCGGTCCCGAGGGCCTGGTGCACGGGTTTGCGGCAGGGTCGCTGTTCATCGACTGCTCGACGATCAGTCCCGCCCGCGCCCGCGAGTTCGGCGCCCGGCTGGCCGACGCCGGCGTGGGCATGGTCGACGCTCCCGTCTCGGGCGGGTCGGAAGGGGCCAAGGCCGGCACGCTGACGATCATGGTGGGTGGCGAGGCCACCGACGTCGAGCGGGTCCGGCCGGTGCTCGGCGCCATGGGCCGCACGATCACCCACCTCGGGCCGCTCGGTTCCGGCCAGGTGGCCAAGGCCGTCAACCAGGTGGTCCTGTGCGGCACCTACCTGGGCGTGGCCGAAGGCATCGTGCTGGCCATGAAGGCCGGCCTCGACCCCGAGGCCGTCGTCGCTGCCCTGGCCGGCGGGGCGGCGGGATCATGGGTCCTGCAAAACCGGAGCAAGCCGATGATCGAGGACCGCTACCCGTTGGGGTTCAGGATCGCCCTGCACCGCAAGGATCTGGCCATCGCCCTCGAGCTGTCCCGCCATGTCGGCGCCGTGCTCCCGGTGGCGGCGTTGGCGGCCACCCTCGAGGACGGCCTGATCGCCACCGGTCACGGCGACGACGACAATTCGGCGTTGGCCCGGGCGGTGCGGCGCTTGTCGGGCATGTAGGGCCGGTCCCCCCGAGGGCTTAGCTCTGGGTCACTTTGTTGAGCCCCAGCGGGTGGTCCGGGTCGATGCCGCGCCCGAGCGAGACCAACCGGGCCAGGTGCTGGCCACGCACGACGGCGCCGATGTTGGCCAGCGGTTCGGGCACGCCGGGGGGCAGGGGGATGTCGGCGTCGGCGCCGTCGTTGATGCGCAGTACGTTGGCCCCCCGGGCGGCCAGTTCTGACTCCAGGCGCTCGGTGTCGGCGGCGGCGGGACCGGCGGCGCGCAGGCTGAGGACGGGGACGTGGGCGCCGATGGCGGCGACGGGCCCGTGGCGCAGGTCGGCGGCGGACCAGCCCTCGGCCAGGATGCCGGAGGTTTCCCGGAGCTTGAGGGCCGTCTCCCGGGCCGCCGCCAGGAGGTAGCCGCGGGCCACGGCGACGAGCTGGCCGACGTCGGTGAGCCGGGCCGCCGCCCGGGCCACGGAGGCTTCGTCGGCCAGGACAGCGGCGATGTGGCCGGGCAGGTCGGCCAGCGCCGAGGACGAGACGAGCGTGCGCCCGCTCAGGCCTTCGGCCAGGAGCACGAAGGCGAGGAGGGTGGCAGTGACGGTCTTGGTGGCGGGGACGGCCAGTTCGGGCCCGGCGCCCAGGTCAATGACGCTGCCGGCCGCCTCGGCCAGGGGACTGGAGGGGTCGTTGGTGATGGCGATGGTGCGGGCCCCGGCCGCCCGCAGGACGGCGACCACCTCGACGATCTCAGAGGTGGCCCCCGACTGGCTGACCCCTACGACCAGGACGCCCCGGTAGTCGACCGGCGCCCGGTACAGGGTCTGCAGGCTGGGCGAGGCCAGGGCCACCGGCCGGCCGGTGGCCGCCTCGAGCAGGTACTGGCCGAGCAGGGCGGCGTGGTCGGACGAGCCGCGCGCCACTATGGCGCATGCCGCCAGGTCGACCGGGACGACCCCGGCGCCGGTGGCGCGGACCTCTGCGGCCCGCTCGACCATCCGGGCGAGGACGTCGGGCTGCTCGGCCATTTCGGCGGCCATCAGCTGTCCCGGGGCCATATCTACCCGACCGAGGAACGCAACAGCGTGGGGACACGCCGGCCCAGCCGCTTGAGCTGCTGCGCGTTCCACTCGTCGGAGCCGTCGACGTTCCCGCTCTTGAACACCGGCGGTTGTACGCCGCGCTCGATGAGCAGGCTGACCGTGGCCACCACAATGGTCTGGATTATGACCAGGGTCATTACGCTCGAGACCCCGCCCACCCGCAGGTCCCCATCGACGGCGACGGCGGCGTCACCAAGGGGCGCATGGTTGTCGATGACCAGGTCGGCCACATCGGAAAGCTTGACGCCGCGACCGCCGCGGGCGGCCACGCCGGCGGAGTGCTGGCGCGACGTCAGCGCCACCACCCTCGCCCCCCGAGCCTTGGCCGCCTCGGCCACCTCGACGGGCACAGGGTTGCGGCCGGAGTTAGAGACCACGAAGAAGACGTCGCCGGCCTCGACCGGCTCCGTGCTCACTATGAGCTCGCCCAGGCCGGGCTGACGTTCTAGCAGGCTGGCTCTCCGGCCCCCCTGGTGCACCATGAGCCATTCCACCAGCACCGCATTCACGGGCACCAACCCCCCGGCGCGGTGAAAGGCCTCTTCGGCCACCATGTGCGAATGGCCGGCGCCGAACACATGGACCAGGCCACCGCCGGCCACTGCGTCCGCGCACCATTCTGCCGCCTGCATCATGGGCTCTTCTTCTTCACCGAGCTCGTCGAGCAGGCCCTTTACGGTTGACAGGTAAGCGAGCCGTTCGTTTTTCACAGTCTTTTCCTTCCGTAGTCGTTGTAGCCGTAGTCGTTGTAGCCGTAGTCGTAGTCGTTGTAGATGTGTCTACCTGGCCGCCAGTCTCGCCCCGGTGGCCACGATGCGGGCCCCGGCCCCACCCGTCAGGGGCGATGACAAAACTTCGTACCCACCTTCATTTTCCTCGTCGGGCCCGAACACATAACCCGGTGCCCCATTGGAGTACCCCACCACTCGGAGGTGGTCCTGACCTGTCCGTCGGACGATCTCGCCCTCGATCGACTCGAACGGCTCACCGGGCACGAAGCACAAGCTGAGCTCGCCCAGCCTCAAGACCGCTATCTCCGCCTCGCTCTCCGGCCGGCGGGTACCGTCCCGACGCGCCCGTTGGGCCACCATCGCCTCTTCCAGCAGGGCCGCCTCCGAGCGGTCGTCCTCGCCCCGGCCCGGGGGAGGGGCGCCCGGTGACGGGGCCGGCCCCGCCCTGCCCTCGGGCTGGCCCCTGCCCTCGGCCTGGCCCCTGCCCTCGGGCGGGCCCGGGCGCTCGGGCGGCTCGGGGCCCTTGAGGGGCAACGAGACCACGGCCCGCTCGAGCCCGAGCGACAGCTCGCCGGTCACCGGTACGGCACGCCCGGCAGCACGTCCGGCGGCGGCGGCGACGATCGAGCCCAAACGTTGCGCCTCGCGCGGGGCCCTCTCCCGCCGGGTGGCCCGGGTGCTGATGTCGCCGGCCGCCCCTTGAGCCCATGCGCACCGGCCCGGGGCGCCCGTGCCCGCTTCGAGGGCCTCGACGCCGGCGCCGATGACGTCGCCGGACACGGCCAGGTTGCCCGGCCCCATCACCGTGCCGTGGCAGGGGTAGACGATGACCATGCCCCTCAGCTCGCCCTCCCGGCGGGCCGTGACCACGCTGAGCCGCTGGGGCCGGGCGTCGGCGCCGCGCCGGCCGGCGCCGACGCCATAGACAGCCTCCTCGGCCCACGCCAAGCTTGACGGGGCCAGGTCCTCCACGGCAGAGACCAGCGAACTGGCCACGGCGTAGGGGAGGAAAGCCCGGTACCGAGCCTGCGCCTGGCGGTACGAGCCTTTTTCGTCCTCCCAGGCCCGCTCGAGGTCGGGCCCGGCGTGGGTATGGGTGGCGCTCACCATGACGTCGTCGCCGGCCAGGGCGCCGGTGGCCTCGACGGCCGCCCTCACGTCGGCCACCAGGGAACGGTTGACCTCCAGGATGTCACAGATCACCCAACCGACCCGGGCCTGGCCGTTGTCGAGGACGATCGAGCGCGCCCGTAGCGGCTGGGCGACCTGGCGGCTCAAGGCCTCCCGGCGGGCGTAGCCGGCGAGGCGGCAGGGGAGGGGGGGAGTGATGGACGACCAACCGAAACCGGCTCTCACCGGACCTCCTCGACCCAGGTGGCGAACGGGGCCGGGACGCCGTGGGACCCGATCTCGCGGCAGCCGTCCAGAGCTGACGAGCCGGGCACGATCGACGGTACCCGCGGGGAGTTTGCGCCGAACCAAGCCTCCACCCGGCCCGCCAGTTCCGGGACGGCGGCCACAAAGCCGCCACCGATGACGACGGGCAGGCTGGGATCTTCGCTCACCAAGGCGGCGGCGTCGGTGGCCAGCTCGGCGAGTTCCCGGGCCGCCTGGTCGAGGATGTGCCCCGCCGTCACGTCGCCCAGCCGGGCGGCGGCCACGACGCGTTCGGCGAACCGGGCAATGTTGCGCAGTTGGCCGAGGGGGCGCAGGACCTCGGCCAGGGTCTCGATGGGCCCGAAAATCCGCACAGCGTCGTCCCGCAACATTTCTGAGCCGCCCCGGCTCCCGTCCCGCCAGCGGCAGGCGCTCCTCAGCCCCTCGAGGCCGACCCGGTACCCGCTGCCGACGTCGCCGAGCAGCTGGCCCCAGCCGTCCAGGCGGCGCGCCCGGCCGTCGTGGTCCACGGTCACGGCTATAGTCCCCGTCCCCACGGTGACCACCACGCCGGGCCTGGCCCCCAGGCAGCCGATGTAGGCGGCGGCGCCGTCGGGGACCAGGGTGACCCGGGTGGCGTTTACGAAGGCGGCCAGCGCTCTGATGGCGTCCCTCTCGGCCTGTCCGGCCGAGAGGCCTCGGGAGGTAATGACCACGCGGACCCCTCCGGGGACGTGGGCCGGCACCACGCCCGGGCGCTGGACCACCTCGTTCAGCTCTTCCATGAGCGAGCGTATGGTCCCGTCCCCCACGCCCGAGCCGACCTCGCTCAGCTCGTTGACGACCTCGCCCTCCGGGCTGACCTGACGGAGGCGCACATGGGTGCCACCAACGTCTGCGAGCAGGAGGGAGGTGGCCATCATGGCCCCGGCGTGACGGCCGAGCGGGCCGGGGGGAGGGGGGCGGGAGCGCCGGCCAGGCGACGTCTGGCCAGCTCGACGACGCCGGTCACCCCGGCCGTCCCGCCCACCCGCCCGCACCCGAACTCGAACCTGGCCTGCATCCATTGGGTGATGTCGCCGCGGGCGGCGTCGAGCAGGGCGACGAGGTAAGGCGACCCCGGTGCCATCATGCCCCCAGCGAGGCCGACCCCGGCCGGGATGAACATGTTGACCAGGTTGGCGACGGCGCCGCCGCAGGCGGTGCCGGCCGCCGCCAGCACCTCGAGGCTTAGGGCGTCACCGGCCATGGCGCTGTCCACGACGTCTTGGCCGGTGATGGTGGCGGCTCGGGAGTGGAGCACGTGGCCGGGGTCGGCGGCGATGCGGGCGGCCGCCTCCCGCGTGAAGGCGGTGCCTGAGGCGACCGTCTCCAGGCACCCGTACTTGCCGCAGGGGCAGAGGCGCGACCCCCCGGGCACGGGGAGATGGCCGACGTTGAGGCACAGGGGGTGCCCGTCGGCCGTGTCGAGCACGACGCAGGCCCCGACGCCGGTGCCCACCGAGAGGTACAACCACGGCGAGACGGGCCCGCCCGGCAGGACCGCCAGCTCGGCTATGGCGGAGGCGCAGACGTCGTTCTCGATCACGACCGGCACGCCCAGCTGCTGGGAAAGCTGGCGTCCCAGGTCCAGGTCGTGCCAACCCAGGTTGCCGGCATCGATCACCAGGCCGGCATGGGAGTCGACCAGCCCGGCTATTCCGACGCCCACCGCGGCCACTTCCGCCCAGGAAAGCCGGGCCATGTCGAGCGCCTTGGTGGCGGCCTCGGGGACGGCGTGGAACTGCCCGGGCCTCATCCGGTGCGGGTAGGAGAGCCAGCTGAGCAGGTGCCCGTCCTCGTCCACGGCCCCGGCCCGTACGTTGGTCCCCCCCACGTCCACGCCCACCCAGGTGGCCGGGGGCCCGCTGGCGCCTCGGGGCCGCGACCGGCCGCGCCCCGCCGGTCGGCCGGGACCTACGGTCGGGCCCATGACCAGGCCGGTCCCGGATGCGGTCCCGGGCCGGGCCCGGGGGCATCCCACTGCCCGCCGGCCATTACCGCCGCCACCACCAGGTCATGGTCGAGCACGACCAGGTCGGCGGCCCGGCCGGCGACTATGGCGCCGCACTCGTTGTCGATGCCGATCAGACGGGCCGGGTTGCCCGACGCCGCCGCCGACGCCACTTCGATGGGCACGCCGGCCTCCTGCACGGCCCGGCGCACGGCGACGTCCAGGGTGAGGGAACTGCCGGCCAGCGTATTGGTCCCGGCCAGGCGGGCCTGGCCGTTGGCCACCCGGACGTGCATGCCACCGACGAAGAAGTCCCCGTCGCCCATGCCGGCGGCCCGGACGGCGTCGGTGACGAAGACCATGCGCCCGGGCACGCTGGCCACCAGGCTGGTGATGGCCGGGTGGACGTGCACGCCGTCGTTGATCACCTCGCAGGCGATGCCGGAAACCAGCGCCGCCCCGATGATGCCGGGCTCGCGGTGGTGCAGGGGGCGCATGCCGTTGAACAGGTGGGTGGCCTGCGCGGCCCCGGCGTCGATACCGGCCCACGCTTCGGCATAGGTGGCGTCGGAGTGCCCGATGGCGGCCACGGCGCCCGCGTCCAGGATGTCGGCGATGACCTCCAGGGCCCCGGGCAGTTCGGGGGCGATGGTCATGCTGCGCACCGTGCCCCGCCCGGCGTCGACGAACCGGGCAAAGGTGGCGCGGTCGGGCATCAGGATGTGGTCGGGGTTTTGAGCGCCCCGGCGCGCTTCGGAGATGAAGGGGCCCTCCAGATGGGCGCCGACCACGTGGCCGGAAGGCCCCGGGCCGGCGGCGGCGGCGTCGGCCACCCAGCCCAGGCGCTCGACCACCGCGTCCGGGGGCGCCGTGACCAGCGACACGAGCGTGCGCGTGGTGCCATGCCGGCGGTGGAAGGCCACCGCCCCGGCCATGTCCTCGGGCGAGGCGGCCACGTCGTGGCCGCCTCCGCCGTGCACGTGCACGTCAATGAAGCCGGGCAAGAGCCACCGCCCACCCAGGTCGAGCCCCTCCGATGGGCCCGTAGGGGCGGGACCGCGGCCGGTGCCAACGATCCGGCCGCCCTCGACACTGACCCAGCCGTCCTCGAGGACGCCGTCGGGGGTGACCACGCGGCCCCCCCGCAGCACCGTCATAGCGGACCGCACGCCGGCTTACCAGGACCGCAGGCGGGCATTACCAGAACCGCACGCGGGCGCGGTACGGGGCCATCATCTCGTAGTTCTTCTCCGTGACACCGTCCAGGTTGCCGCTCCAGAACACCGGGACCGGGTCCATCTTGCCCACCAGGCGTTCGGCCACCCCCACCATGACGGCGTGCATGACGGCGGCCCCACCGACCGTCGACAGCGGCCCGACGGGCTGCGGTACGCCCGCCAAGTGCACTACGGCGTCGCCGTGAGGAGCGCAGTTGTCGATCACGACGTCGGCCAGCTCGTACAGCTTCTTGCCCGAGACCGCTCGGGAAGACACCTGGCGCGAGTAGTCGAGCGACGTCAGGGCGATCACCGGGATCCCCCGGCGGTGCGCTTCGATGGCCATTTCCACCGGCGCGGCGTTGCGGCCCGAGTTCGAGATGATGACCAGTACGTCTTCCGGGCGGACGTTGTGATAGTTGAGGATGTGAGGGGCGAAACCCTCGAGGCGCTCGAGGAACTCGCTCTTGCCCACCTCGGTGCTGCCGGTCAGGCTGGGCTCGAGGATGGGGTTCACGGGTACGACGCCGCCGGCGCGGTAGGCGACCTCCTCGGCCAGCTCGTGCGAATGGCCGGTACCGAAGGTGAAGACGATCCCGCCGGCGGCGACGCGTTCGGCGATGAGGTCGGCGGCGGCGTCGATGGCCGGCAATTGACTGGTGCTGAGCTTCTCCATCGTCTCCCGACAGGACTGCAAGTACTCTGCGCTCGCGCTCATAAGGCTTGCCTTTCTCGTTGGCCGGTCAGCTCGGCCGTTCGCCAAGCACATCGGCAGTTGGGATGTGAGTGTAGACATCGGTGATAAAGACGGACAAATTGCATGGTCATCGCAACCCCATGGTGGCGCGCAGTAGCTGCCGCTGCGACACCACGAACAGCAAGGCCACTGGCAAACTGACGATCATCACCGCCGCTGCCAGCAGCGTGTACGCGCTCTGGTTGGAACTGTAGAAGGTGTACACGCCCCGGGCCACCGGGAACAGGTTGGGGCTGGCCAACAAGACCACCGGGCCGATGATGTCGTTCCACACCGCCAGCAGGGAGTACAGGAAAATAATGACAATACTTGGCCACGCCAGTGGTACCACGACCGATCTCAGGTACCGCAAATAGGGGGCCCCGTCGATCCAGGCGGCCTCGTCCAGCTCCTTAGGGATCCCCAGGATGAAGGCCGTCAGGAGGATAACACCCAGGGGCAGGCCCGGTTCGACATGCAGCAGGATGTACCCTATCCGGTTGTCGTACAAATGGAGGTCGCGAGACTCGATAAACAGGGGGATAATAGGCAGGGGCAAGCAGATCCCGATCACGAACCAGGCGTACAGCCACGACGACAGACGGATAAGTTTGCGAGCGATCGGGTAGGCGATAAGCAGGCTCAGCCCCGTTGATATCGCCGCCGCCGACACCGAGTAGATGATGGTGTTCACGACTTGTGGCCCCAGGTCACCCTGCTGGTAGGCCGAGCTGAAGTTCGCCAGGCTGGGGGGGACCGGGGGCACCAGGGGGTGGTCCAGGAACTGGTTCGGCGATTCAATTGAGATCATCACCACATATACGATCGGCACCAGGAACAGCAACGCGATCAAAATTGCGGTGGTGAGCCTCCATACGCGCCGCCAGTTGCGTAGTTGCGTGCTCGAGGAGGGGCTCATGTGAGGAGCCTACGTTCGCGGTGGCGGAGCAGCATGGCCAAGGGGACGGCGATGCACACGGCGACCACCAGCAGGACGACCGTCACTGCGGCGCCCAGGCCCAGGTCCTCGGTGGACCCGAAGGCGCTGTTGAAGGCCAGCATGCCCAGAGTATTGGTGCCGAACTGGCCGTCGGTGAGGATATAGATGAGGTTGTAGGTCGTCAGCGAGCCGATCACCGCGAACAGTACGTTCACCGTCACCGCCGGGGCCATCATGGGCCACGTTATGGACCGGAAGCGCCGCCATGGTGTGACGCCGTCGAGGCCGGCCGCCTCGTAGATCGAAGGGGGGATGGTCTTCAGGCTGCCGATGAAAACAACCATGGTAAAGCCGAGGTTTTGCCACACCTGGACGACGATCACCAAGGGCATGGCCGTGGCGTTAGACCCGAAGAACGCCGAATGGACCCCGAACGCCCCGAACACAGCCTGTGCTGGGCTGGACAGCGGGTCGAACAAGAGCAGCCAGACGATCCCGACGACGGTCACCCCTAAGACGATCGGGAAGAAGGCCAGGACGCGCAGCACTGCCGCCGTCCTGCTGTCACCTTGTAACCGGTGGGCCAGCACCATAGCCACGACGTTTTGGACCACCGTCACGCCCACAACGAACACGACCGTCTCGGTGAGGCTGGAGACGAACCCCGGCCCTTCGGTCGTCAAGAGCGCCGAGTAGTTCGACAGCCCGGCGAACGACGTCGGCGAACCGGGTAAGCCCGAATAGTTCGTGAACGACACCAGTATGTTCGCCGCCGCCGGCGCTATCCCGAACAGGACATAGAAAGCCATGCCCACCGCGATCCCGGACCACATGCAGATCCGCGAACCGACGGATAACTGTCCTCCCCCCGAAAGTCTGCTGCGAGCTCGCAGTGCGCTCACTCCCTCCGGTCCCACGAGCTCCCGTAGGCACCTCGTCCGGCTGGCCACGTTGACCTCGTCGGGCTAGCCACGTCAGGGGAGGCGGCCGTGGTCCCAACTGCAGGGCAGGTGCTCCCCGGGCGAGGGGTGCACCTGCCCTTTCGGCCGCGCTCCTAGTTAGGTAGTAACTACTGCTGCAGTATCACGGGCCCTGGTATCAGGGCTTCCAGCTGCTCTGGATGAGCTGAGCGGCCTTTTGCGGCGTCGTGGAGCCGGCCATCACCTGTTCTTGCAACAGCGGGAACTCCGTGGCGGTGTCGTAGAACCCCTCGACCGGCGGCATGGGGTCCGGCAGGATGGTGGATACTTGAGTCCCCTTACCCAGCCAGCTGCCGAGCACGCCGGAACTGAAGCTGCTATAGGTACCCGAGGTCTCGCTGGGGGAGATCCCGGTGATGTCGACGTACTGTTCGTAGATCGGCTTGCTGGCGAAGAAGGCCATCCACTTGAGGGCGTTGGCCGTGTCGTGACCGTGACGAAGGACTTCGAGGTTCAGGTCCGGTTGCACCAGGGGGAGATTTTGGCTGGCGATATTGCTACCCGGCAGAGGGAAGCTCCCGAGCTTGATGGACGGGTTGGCTTTTTGAACAGTGGCCAAGTCCCACGAGCCGTCCAGGAGCATGGGTGCTTTGTTCTCGGCGAACGCGGCCGGCATACCCTCCCAAGAGACCCCCGTGTAATCGGGCTCGATGTACTTGGCGATGGCGGCTTCCTCGGTCATGGCCTGTACGAAGTAAGGGTTGTCCCACTTTTGGGCCCCGGTCTGGAGGTCCGTGTAGATGTTCGCGCCAGGGGCGTGGGGAAGCCACAGGCTGGCCATCAACGGCATGGTCAGGAAGTCCTGGGAGTAGATACTGGCGCCGCCGCCGACCCCGAGCCAGAGCGGGGTGACGTGGTCTGCGCTAAGGGTGGCCAGCAGGGTCATGAACTGCGAATAGGTCGTAGGGACGCTGACGTGGTACTTGGCGAAATCAGTTTTGTTGTAGAAAACGACGCGTTGGTAAACCCCCGAAAGGATGCCGTCGATCTGGCCGTTGTACGTTTCCGTTTGTACCGCGGCGCTGTTGAAGTTCTTGAGCCATGGTTGACCGTTCAGTGGCAGGAAGACGTTGCTCGACGCCCAGTACTGCATCGGGTTCATATTGGCCCGGGTCGGCTTTAGCGGGAGGGGTTGAATTTCGTTGGTGCTGGTCACAATATCGGCACTGGAAGAGTCGACGCTCGTGGCCAGAAGGGTGACGTACCCGGCGGTGACGTTAGCCTCGGTCTCGAGCGTCACTTTGACGTTTGGGTACTGCTTCATGAACTCGTTGTCGATCTGGGTGAGGGCTTGTACGGCGGGCGGGTTGACCCAGGTTATTATTTTGAGCGAACCGGAGGGGCCACTGGCCTGGGCCGAGGCGGCGGGGACGGTGCTCCCGGCCGCCATGAGGGCGGCCACGCCGATAGCAGTTGCGGCCGTTACCCGGAACGATATGCGTTTTGGTTGATGGGACATCATCTATTGAGCCTGCCTTTCTTGCTGCGTGAAGTGGACATGGGTGCGACGGGCGCGACATTGCCGGCGCGGGTACTGGTGCGGACCAGCCTCGGCTGGTCGAGGGGCCTCGGCCACTCGTTTAAGGGCTCTCGTGGGTGGGACGTTGTGAGCCGACGCTAGCGTTGGCGGCGGCAGGACAGGTACCACCAGCGTTGACAGGCTTCCCTGGCTCGAAGGCACAAGGGCAACTGGGCGAGCACCGGGTCACGCCAGGCTCGGGGGATGGTGGCCAACAGGTCCCGGGCTCCCATGGCGGCCCCGTCGGTCGGGGTGCGGTCCTGTTGTGATCGGTTTGCGTTGTGATCGCTTTCCGGTCGAAACGAGCACGAAGGGGCACGCTAGCACCGGGCACCCAGGCGGTCAATGCGGGACGGCCCGGTCAGGCCGTTACCACCGTCACCCCTCGGTCCCGCAGTCGGGCGACTGCACCGGGTTCGGCGCTGCTATCGGTCACGAGGGTCGAGACTTTGTCCGTGTGGCAAATCCGGGCAAAGGCGACGACCCCGAGCTTGGACGCGTCAGCCACGATGATGACCTGGCGCGCCCGGCTGACCATCAGTTGGTTGATCGAGGCTTCGCCCTCATGGTGGGCGGTGGCGCCGCCGTCGACGTCGATGCCGTCTACGCCCAGGATGGCGAGGTCCAAAGAGACTTGAGCGGGCAAGAGGGTGGCCAGCGGGCCGATCAGCTCGTAGGACTGCGGCCGGATGACGCCGCCGGTCACTACCACTTTGACGTGAGGGCGCACCACGAGCTCGTTGGCGATGTTGAGGGCGTTGGTGACCACCGTGACGCTCGGTCCGGTCGAGATGGCGTACATGTCGGCTCGGGTGGCTATCGCCCTGGCCACCTCCGTGGTGGTCGTGCCGCCGTTCAGCCCTACAATGGCCCCGGCCTGCACCAACGCCGCCGTGGCCAGCCCGATGCGCTGCTTTTCGGAGGCGTGACGGGAAGTTTTGTAGCGCAACGGCAGGTCATAGGAGGTGCCATTGGCCACTGCCCCACCGCGTGTGCGGGTGAGCATCTGCTGCTCAGCGAGCTGGTCGAGGTCCCGGCGCAGCGTGGTGGCGGAAACGCCCAAGAGCTCAGAGGCAGCCTCGACAGACACTTTCCCGTCTTCGGCCAACAGGCCCAACAGGGTGCTCCATCGCTCGGGGCGAGCCACCGGGGTCCTCCTCTCAATGTGCTCCCGGCGCGAACCTCACCGGTGCCGACCGTGGCCTGGACCCACTGCTTGGCCGACGGTGATGCACTGTGGACGATAGTGCATGTTTCAGGCGTGTTACAACATTGTACGCTCATCAGGCGCCAGTGGCCCCGCGGCCTGCTTGCCCGGCGCCCCCGGCGCCGACGCTTCCCGAGCGGCGACGTGGCACGCCACCTCGTGGCCGGGCCCCAGCTCGAGCAGTTCGGGGACCTGGGCCCGGCAGATCTCCTCGGCCAGGGGGCAGCGCGGATGGTAGGGGCAGCCGGTCGGGGCTTCGGCGCCGAGGGCGCCGACCTCGCCGGTGGAGGCCTTGCGCCGCCCGGCCTCGGTCTCGGGGTCGGGTAAGGGGACCGCTTCGGCCAGCGCCCGCGTGTAGGGGTGGAGGGGCGCGCCCAGGACAGCCTGGTAAGGGCCCGACTCGACGATCTTGCCCAGGTACATCACCGAAATGGTGTCGCTTATGTGGCGCACCATGGCCAGGTCGTGGCTGATGAAGACGTAGGACAGTGCCAGCTGGTCCTGGAGGCGGGCCAGGAGGTTCATCACCTCGGCCCGTACGGAGACGTCTAGGGCCGACGTCGGCTCGTCGAGCACGAGCAAACGTGGTTCGACGGCCAGGGCCCGGGCGATGGCCACCCGTTGCGCCTGGCCCCCGGAGAGCTCGTGGGGGTAGCGCTCCCGGAAGCGGGGCCCGAGAGCGACCATGGCCAGCAGGTCGTCGACCCGACGGCGGCGCTCGGCGCCGCCGGTGACCAGGTGATGGACGGTGAGGACCTCGTTCAGAGCGGTCGAGACGGTGAGGCGGGGGTTGAGGGAGGAGAAGGGGTCCTGGAAGACGAGCTGGATGCGCCGGGCCAGCTCGGGACCGGCCTGGCTGGCCGTCAGCTGGCCCATGAGCTCGATACGGCCGGAGGTGGCCTGCTCGAGGCCGACGAGCACCCGGGCCAGCGTCGACTTGCCGCACCCGCTCTCGCCGACGACGCCGAGAGTGCTCGCCGCGGCCAGGGCGACGGACACGCCCCGTAGGGCGCGCACTGCCGGGCCCCGACGGGCCCGGTACTCCTTCACCACGTCGGTGGCCCGCAGGACTACTTCGGCCATTCGCCTATTTGCTCCATTCGCTGGGGGCCTTCCAGCAGGCGGCGGCGACGCTCGGCCCGCGGTCGATCAGCGGGGGCTCCTCTTGCCCGCACCGGTCGAAGGCGAACGGGCACCGTGAGCGGAACGGGCAACCGCCGTCGAGGCGGGCCGGGTCGGGCGGGCTGCCCCCGATCTGGGTGAGGGGCTGGCGGTGCTGGGTCCCCCGGTGGGGCAAGGAGCCCAGCAAGGCCAGGGTATAAGGATGGCTGGGACGAGCGAACAGCTGGCGCGTCGGCCCCTTTTCCACTACGCGCCCGGCGTACATCACCACGACCTGGTCGACGGTGCGGGCTACCACCCCGAGGTCGTGGGTCACCCACACCACGGCCATGCCCGTGCGCGACTGGATGTCCTCGACCAGCTCGAGGATCTGTTCTTGGATGGTGACATCGAGCGCCGTGGTCGGCTCGTCGGCGATGAGCAGGCGGGGAGAAACAGCCAGCGCCATGGCGATCATGACGCGCTGGAGCATCCCTCCGGAGAGCTCGTGGGGGAAGGCCCGCTCAACCCTCCCGGGGTCCCGCAGCCCGACCTGGGCCAGGACCTCCCGGCACCGGGCCCGGGCCGCCTCCCGGGTGGCCCCGTGGGCCCGCAGGGTCTCGACGATCTGGGTGCGGACCCGCAGCAGCGGGTTCAGAGAGGTCATCGGGTCCTGGTACACCATGGCGATCTCGGCTCCCCGCACCCGGGCCAGGCCCTTGTCGTCGAGGGCGCCGAGATCCTGGCCGGCAAAGGTGATCTGGCCCCGCAGCAGCCGTACCGGCGGGTCGGGCAGCAACCGCAGCACCGATAAAACGGTGAGGGTCTTGCCCGACCCGCTCTCGCCCACGATGCCGAGCTTCTCGCCCGGGAAGACCTCGAGGTCGACGCCGCGCACGATCTCGCTGGACCGCCGGTGGCGCCGGATGCCGATGCCCACGCCCCGCAGTGCCAGCAGGGGCTCGCCCGCTCCTCTGGCCCGGCCCGTGCCGGCGTGCTCGGTCCCGGCGGGCTCGTTCCCCGCGGGCTCGGTCCTGGCGGGCAGGGGGCCTGTCCCCGGCGGGGCCATGTCGGGCAGGGGCCGGCTCATGCCGAGGACAGGGGCGGGCCCACGACCAGTCGCGTCGGGGCCCGGGGCACCTGTCCACCCCCCCCGACGGCCGGTGCGAGCAGGCCCGGGGCCAGCAGGTCGGCCAACGGGGCCCGTCCCGGGGTGAGCGAGCCCAGGACCGAGGGCCGGGCCGCACCCGTGCACGAAGGGACGGTGGCGGGCAGGCCGTTCAGGGTCAGGAAGCCGATGATGGCGAAAACGAGCGCCTCCTTGGCGGCTTCGGGTACCCCGAGCTCGTCGGTGCGCCTCATGGGCACACCCGGGAGCCGGGCCTGGAGCGCGGCCATCAGGGTCAGGTTGCGGGTGCCGCCGCCGGCCACGATGAGCTCGCCCGGCTCATATGGACGTAGGGCGGCCGCCACCGACTCGGCCGTGGCCACGGTCAACGACGTCAGCAGGTCGGCCGCTGAGGTCCCCCCGCCTTCCAGGCGCCGGGTGACGTAACCCAAGTTGAAGTACTCCTTGCCCGTCGACTTGGGCGGGGGCAGGGCGAAGTAGGGGTCGTCCAGCAACCTTGCGACCAGGGCGGCGTCGGCCTGGCCCTGGGCGGCCCAGGCTCCGTCGCGGTCAAAACGCTTTTCGCCGCCGGAGAGCCATTCGACGGCGGCGTCGATGAGGGCATTGGCGGGGCCGATGTCGAAGGCGATCGGCTCGTGGCCGGGCCCGAGCACGGTGACGTTGGCGATGCCGCCCAGGTTGAGCGAGCCGACCGGGGTGGGGGAGCCGCCGAGGAGCAGGACGTCGAGCAGGCTGGCCAAGGGCGCTCCATGGCCACCGGCGGCGATGTCGCGGTTACGGACGTCGCTCACGACCACGGCCCCCGTGAGCTCGGCGATCCAGGCCGGCTCGCCGAGCTGCAGCGTGCCCCGAGCCGTAGTCCCCTCGACCCAGTGGTAGACGGTCTGGCCGTGCGAACAGACAGCGTCTACCCCTCCATGCTCGTCGGCCAGTTCCTTGGCCACCTCGCCAAAGAAGCGGCCGATGGCCACGTCGAGGCGGCAGACCTGCTCGATGGTCGTGGGCGAAGGGGGCAGTATTTCGGAGATGGAGCGGGCGACCGGGGGCGGGTAGGCGACGGAGCGGTGCTCGACGAGGTGGCACACCAGCACGTCGCCATCGAGCTCGAAATTGGCCAGAAGGGCTTCCACGGCGTCGAAGGACGTGCCCGAGATCATGCCGATCACTCGCATCAGGTGGTGCTCCTTAGGTTCTCAGCGCGTTCGCGCCCGGGGGTCGATGGCGTCCCGCAGGCCGTCGCCGAGGAAATTGAAGCCGATGACGGCGATGACGATCGCCACCGAGGGCGCCGCCAGCGTCCACCAGGCCGTGGCCGCCAGGGAACTGGACTGGCTCACCATCTCGCCCAGGGAGGCGGTGGGAGGCGGAGGCCCGAGGCCGAGGAAGCTGAGGCTGGCCTCGGCCAGGACCGCCCAGGCCAGGGCCAGGCTGGTCTGCACGGCCACGATCCCGGCCACGTTGGGCAGGATATGGCGGAACAGCAAGCGGGCCGACGAGAAACCCAGGACCCGGCCGGCCCGCACGTAGCCGGCTTCCCGCAGGGCCAGGACAGGCCCCCGCACCACCCGTACGAAGATGGGTACGTAGCCGATGCCAATGGCCAGGGCACTGTTCATCCAGCCGGGACCGAGCGCGGTCACGATGGCCAGGGCGAAAAGTATGGCCGGGATGGCGAAGAGCATGTCGGTGACCCGCATGATGACACCCGCCGTCCAGCGGCCGAGGTACCCGGCCACGATGCCGGCCACGGTCCCGACGACCCCGGCGATGGCTACCGCCACGCAGGCGATCTTGAGCGATATGTACAGGCCCTGGAGGACTAGCGAGAACAGGTCGCGCCCGAACTGGTCCGTCCCCAGGGGGTGGCTGAAGGACGGGGACTTGAGCGTGGCCAAGGGGTCCTGGGCCTGGGCCGGGTAGGGCGTGGCCCCGACGGCGCCGGCGATGGCGGCCAGGACCACCAGGCCGACGAGCACGCACCCGGTCCGGCCGTTGGAGTTGTGCCACAGGCTGCCGACCAGCGAGCGGCGGCGCTCGTCGCCCCGCTCGAGCGAGGGGCGGGCCGGTACCTGCACCGGGGCGGGGCCGGCCAGGGCCATCAGGAGCGCGTCCGGGGGTCGATGACGGTGTACAGCACGTCGGTCAGCATGTTGACGATGATGAACCCGGCGGCGAAGATCAGGGTCACGCTCTGGACGACGGGGAAGTCCCGTTCGTTGATCGAAGTTATGAGCAGGCGGCCGAGCCCCGGTAGCACGAATATCTGCTCGACTATCACTGTCCCGCCGAGCAGGTAACCGAGCTGGATGCCGGACATAGTGGTGACGGGGACCAGCGCCCCCAGGAACAGGTGCTTCCAGGTCACCACCCGCTTGGACAGGCCCTTGCCCCGGGCCGTGCGGGCGTAGTTGAGCCCGATCACCTCGAGCATGGCGGCGCGCGTCGTACGCATCATGGCCGCCCCGATCCCCAGGCCCAGCGTGAGGGCGGGGAAGAAGATCTGCTGCAGGTTGAGCCAGGGGTCCTGGGTGATGCTGGCAAAGCCCTCTGAGGACGGGAAGTAGTGGAACACCGACGCCAGGAAGGTCACCAGGCCGGTGCCGATGATGAAGCTGGGCACGCCGAGGCCCACCACCGACACGGCCCGGCCCACGTCGTCCACCGACCGCCCCGGCTTGAGCGAACCGAACACGCCGAACAGCACGCCGATGAGCTCGCCGATGATCATGGAGGCGATGGCCAGTTCCAAGGTGATGGGCAGCGCCGCCCCCACCAAGGACGCCACCGAGGTCCGGGAGGTGAGCGAGACGCCCAGGTTGCCCGTGAACAGGGCGCCCAGCCAGGACCCGAACTGCTGGAAGAAGGGCTGGCCCACCCCGTAGTAGTGGTCCAGGGCGACGAGCTGGGCGTGGCTGAGCAAGCCGGCGCTGACCCCCATCTGGGCCGTCACCGCGTTGCCCGGGAGCAGGCGCAGCACCAAAAAGATGATCACGGCCACGCCGAACAGCGTGACGAGCATGCTGAACAGGCGCCGGGCCAAACCGATCAGCACGGGCGGGCCCCCGGGGTCACCGTCATCATCAGGGTGCGACGATAAGACGATAACCCTAGCCATCATCGGTTGGGCCTCACCGGCGGCCGAGCTGCCGGTGAGACCCCTTCCTGGTACCTGGCGCCCACGCCGGTGGGGCTATGAGAGCGTCGTCGAGCGCAGCGAGTCGAGCGAGGTCGAGTTCGTCGGGGCCAGCGCGAACCCGTGGACGTTGGCAGTCACGGCGGCGTAGTCGTACGCCGTGAACAGCCAGATCCACACCGCGTTCGACGTCAGCGCGTTGGAGAACTGCTTCCAGATGCTCGTCCGGGTAGCGAGGTTGGACGCCGAGTCGCCCTCTGCCAGCAGCTTGGCCAGCACGGGCGAGCTGTAGCCGGCGGGCACGCCGAGGTTGGCGCCGGTGCCGAAGTAGCGGCCGTACATCGTGTACGGGTCGGGGTCGGCACCGTTCCAGGCGAAGGCGGCCTGGAACTTACCCTTCAGCCAGTCCTGGATGTAGGCGTCGCCGGCGATGTTCTCGGGGGTCATCGTTATCCCCGCTTGGGCCAGCTCGGACTGCATCACGGTGGCCTGGGCGGCGCTGGTCGGGTCCAGGTCCGTCGAGGTCAGCGCCGTGAACGAGAAGCCGCTCGGGTCACCGGCCTTCTTCAGGTAAGCCTTGGCCATGGCGATGTTCTGGGTGGGGCAGACAGCCGACACCGGGTTGGAGGCGAACACGCCGAGCGGCACCGGCCCGACGACCTGGCCGGCCCCGAAGACGGCCTCGTTCAGGACGTCGCTGCGGTTGGTGGCACAGGCGATAGCCAGGCGGTTGTCGACGTTGGCCAGGGGGCCGGTCTTGTCCTGCAGCATGAGCGCCCGGTAGGTGAGGTCGAGCACCTTTTGGTCCACTATGGGGGACGGGAGATGGGTGGCGACCTGGGGCTCGGTCAGCAGGCCGATCTGGACGGTGTTGGCCTCGACGGCCGATGCGATCGACTGCTCGGACGGGATCGTCTCGATCTTCACGCTGCTGAGGCTGACCTTGCCGCCCCAGTAGTTGGGGTTGGCCGTGACCACGAAGCTGTTGCCCGGGCTCCAGCTCGAGAACTCGAACGGGCCCGTCCCGTCGGGTGCCTTGGCCAGGGTGCCGGCGGCGATGGCCTTGGTCGACAACATGGAGAGGTTGACCGAGGTCAGGCCGTCCAGGATGGAGGTGTCGGGCGCGCTCAGTTGGAACTGGACGGTGTAGGGCCCGGTGGCCACGATCTTTTTCACGTTGGCCAGGTAGGAGGCGGAGGCGTCACCGGTCTTGGGGGCGATGGCCCGGTCCAATGAGGCCACCACGTCGGCCGAGTTGAAGGTCGTGCCGTCGTCGAAGGTCACGCCCTGGCGGAGCTGGAACGTGAGCAGCCTGTTGCCGTCGCTGTAGGTCCACTTCGTGGCCAGGTCGGGGACGAGCTGAAGTTTGGTGTTGTACTGCACGAGCTGGTCGTAGACCAGGCCGAGCGCCTGGAAGTCGAGGAAGTTGGTGACGATGTCGGGGTCGAGCTTCTGCACGCTGGACGTATCGCCGACCACGAGGGTGCTGCCTGACACCGCTGCCGGGCGCGCCCCTTGGGCGGTGGCCGCCGAGGCTGAGACTACACCGCCTAACGTGGCCAGGAGACCGGCGCTGAGCACCAGGGCGACGCGGCTGCGGGCGAGCTTCTTCCCGCTCTGCCGCTCCAGGACGACTCTTGCATTAACACCCACTAAGGCACCTCCCAGTGCTGGTCGCGCCGCCGACGGAGCGACTTCGCGGCAATTTATACCACCGGGCATTGGTCCGGTCAAGTAGCCTAGAGGTCGTCTAAGTACCTGTTCACCCACCAGCCTGGGAGTTCGTGCCATATGGAAAGGTTCTCCGAGCGGGGCCCTGTACCTCCCCAGTACGGAGCAGGGCTCAGTACTTCCTCCGTGGTCCCGCACGGATTTGACTTGGCCAATTGGTCCGGTCCAATGATGGGGGGCGAGGACGCCATGGGACAGTTGCGAGGGCCGCGATGATGGTGACGGAGAGGGGGCGGGCGCAGGGTCACGGCGCGATCCTGGAGCGCCAGAGCAGCGAAACTGGGCAGCCGAAGTACCGGGTCCTGCGGGACGCCATCCTGGCCCTTATCCGGGACCTGCCGCCGGGGTCGGCGGTGCCGACCGAGCGGGAGCTGTGCGAGCACTTCGGCGTTTCCCGGGGCACGGTACGTCAGGCCTTGGACCGCCTCGCCGCCGAGCAACGGATCAACCGCCACCAGGGCAAGGGCACCTTTGTGGCCAAAGCCAAGATCGACCAGTTACTGGAGCTGACCAGCCATACCGAGTTCTTCCGGGGTCGCGGCATGGAACCGGCGTCGCGGCTCATCGGTGTCACCAGGACCTTGGCCGAGGCCGGGGTGGCAGGCATGATCGGGCTGGCCGAGGGCGACGAGGTCCTGCAGATCGAGCGCGTCCGGCTGGCCGACGACGAGCCCTTGGGGGTGGAACTGCTGTTCCTGGACGCCAAGCGTTTTGACGGGATCGCCGCCGTGCTGGGCGAGTCGCAATCGCTGTACCAGTTGCTGCGTGCCGGCTATGGCGTGGAGCTGGCGTGGGCGGACGAGACGATCGAAGCGGTCGTGGCCCCCGAGCGCGAAGCGGGCCTGCTCGGCATCCACGCCGGTGCCCCCGTGCTGCTGTGCTGCCGCCAGAGCTTCGACTCCAACGGGATGCCCGTCGAGTTCGTGCGTTCGGTTTACCGGGCCGACCGCTTCCGTTTCCGCACCCGGCTGCAACCGGTGGTCACCACCCCGGTGGCGCCCCTGCCCCCCGGCACCCGGTTGCGCCTGGCCACGCCGGGCGATGCCCACGGGCTAGCCCGCGTGTTCGTCTCGGCCTGGAGGGCGGGCTACGTCGGCATCGTGGCCCCCGCCGTGCTCAATTCCCTCGACGAGGAGGACATCGCCGACTGGCTCGGGACGCTGACCGCTTCCAACGGGCCCACGACCTGGCTGGCCGAATCGGCCGCCGGTGAGATCCAGGCGTTCTCCCGCCATGGCGAGGATCCCGTGGACAGCCGCCGCGGCCACATTTTCTCCCTCTATGTAGCCCCCGAGGCGTCCGGGCGCGGGCTGGCCAAGGCGTTGCTCGAGCACGACCTCGGGCTCCTGGCCGAACGCGGGCTGGGCACCGTCACGCTCTGGGTGTTCGAGGACAACCGGGCCGCCCGCAACCTGTACGCCGCTTTCGGCTTCGCGCCCGACGGCGGCCGCCGGGTCGAACCTGAGTACGGGGCGCAGGAGGTCCGCCTGCGGCGTACGGCGGCGGACAAGGCCGGGCCTGGGCCCGGCGGGCTCGGGGCCGGCGGGCCATGAAGCGCGCCGTGAGCGGGGGGCTGGGCGCCGACCTCTCTTTTCGCGTCGCCCAGGACGGCGGGCAGTTCGCCCCGGGCGCCCTCCAGGCCCTCCGGGATTACCTCGCCTCATTACTGTCCGAGGGTTTCCCGCCGAGCGTGTCGCTGGCCGTCGTCCAACCCGGCGGCGTGGTGCTCGAAGCCTTTGGCGGGCACGCCTGCCTGGTGGGCGAGACCGTGGCCACGACGGCTGGGACCCTCTATGACCTGGCCTCGCTGACCAAGGTCGTTTGCACCACCACATTGGCGCTGCTGGCCCGCCAGCGGGGGGCGCTCGCCCTCGACGACCCCGTGGTGAGGTGGCTGCCCGGGTACCCCCAGCCCCGCACGACGCTTTGGCACCTGCTCACCCACACTTCCGGCCTTGTCGACCACGTGCCGTTCTATGCCACGGCCACCGGTCAGGCCGACATCGAGGCGGCCCTGTACGCGGAGGCCGCCAGTTCGGTGCCCGGCGATGACGTGCGCTATTCCGACCTCGGCTTCATGCTGCTCGGATGGGTGATCGAAGCCTGCCTCGGGCGCCGCCTCGACGATGCTTTCGCGGCCGAGGTGGCGGCCCCGCTCGGGCTGCTCCACACCCGGTTCCGCCCGTCGTCGGCCGACCGCCGGCGCACGGCGGCCACCGAGCTCAACGGGGACCAGCGTCCCCGGCCCGGCCTGGTCTGGGGCGAGGTCCACGACGGCAATGCCTACGCCCTGGGCGGTGTAGCCGGCCACGCCGGCTTGTTCGCTCCCCTCGGTGACATGGCCCGTTTCGTGCGGGCCCTGCTCGGCCCTGAGCCGGGGGCCCTGCTCTCCGCCGAGTCGATCGCTTTGATGGGCACCCGTCAGGCGGCCACCGGCGCTGACGTGCGAGGGACCGGCTGGCGGCTGGAGCCCGAGAACTGGGGGCCCTGGCCTGAGGGGACCATCTGGCACACCGGCTTCACCGGGACCTCGCTGCTGGTGGCCCCGGCGCGGGGGACCGGCGTCGTGCTCCTCACCAATTGTGTGCACCCGTACCGCCGCCTGGAGGACCAGGCTGCGGTACGGGCCGAAATCCACCGGCTGGTGGCCGAGGCGTTACTATGACCCTCCCCGGCGCCTCGCCACCAGCCGGGGCAACCTCGAGGCCGGGCGTCGGGGCGCCGGCTGAGCTCGGCCAGCTTTCGACCGAGGCGGTACGGCCGGAGCTCGATGACCTGGACCTGCTGGGCACGGCTGACCTGGTCTCGCTCATGGCCGCCGACTCCCGTCGAGCGACCGAGGCCGTGGTCGCCGCCGCCGCTTCGATCAGCGCCGCCGTCGATGTGATCTGCGCCCGGTTGGCCGCCGGGGGCCGGCTGGTCTATGTGGGCGCCGGTACTGCCGGCCGGCTGGCCGTACTGGACGCGGCGGAGCTCGGGCCCACCTTCAACGTGCCGGCGGGAATGGTCGAAGCGGTGCTGGCCGGGGGCGACCGGGCCGTCCGCTACTCGGTCGAGGGGGCCGAGGACGACGAAGCGGCAGGGGCGGCGGCGCTGGAGCAGCTCTCGGTGGGCGAAAAGGACGTCGTGGTCGGTGTCTCGGCCAGCGGCCGCACCCCCTTCGTGCTCGGCGCCATCGCCCACGCCCGGGCTGCCGGCGCCGCCACGATCGGCTTGTCCTGCAACGCTATGAGCAAGCTCAGCCGTGCCGCCGAGACGGCCATCGAGATCGAAGCGGGCGGAGAGGTCATCGCCGGCTCGAGCCGCTTGAACGCCGGGACGGCCCAAAAGATCACCCTCAACACCCTCTCGACCGTCGCCATGGTGAAACTGGGCAAGACCTACGGCAACCTCATGGTGGACGTGCGGGCCACGAACACCAAGCTGCGTGACCGGGCCGTCCGCATCGTGCAGTCGGTCACGGGGGCCGGTCCCCAAGCGGCCGCCGCCGCCCTTGAGGCGGCACGTTGGGACGTCAAGCTCGCCTGCCTAATGGCGTCGAGCGGCCAGGACCTGGCCGCGGCCGGCTTGGCCCTGGGAGCCGCCGGGGGACGGCTGCGCCAGGCGCTGGCCCTGGTCGAGGTCAGTACCGATCATGACGCTCCCGCGGGCGACGTAGACGCACCGGCGGCCGGCCGGGGGCACCCGGACCTCGCTTTTCACCCTCACCGTGGCCCGAAATGGAAGCGGCTCGGCGTCGGCGCCGCTTTCGTGGAGGGCGTCATGGTGGCGGGCGACGTGGCCATCGACGACGGCGTGGTCGTCGCTGTCGGTCTGCCCGGGAGCGGTCCCGCCATCGCGGTCCCGGGCCTGGTCGACCTTCAGGTGAACGGGTACGCGGGTGTGGACGCCGCCCACGGCTCGCTGGAAGAACTGGAGGCGATGGGCCTGGCCCTGGCCCGTCATGGCGTGCTGGCGTACCAGCCCACATTGATCACCGGGGACCCCGACCTGGTCGTCGCCGCCTCCGGCCGGATCGGCGCGCTGGCGCGCCTCCACCCGGGCCAGGGCGCTCGCGTCCTGGGCGTCCACCTGGAGGGCCCGTTCTTGTCGCCCAAGCGCCCCGGTACTCATCCGCTCGAGTGGCTGCGCATGCCGGACGGCCCGCTGCTCCGGAGGCTGGTCGGGTCAGGACCGGTCACCATGGTGACGATCGCCCCCGAGCTGCCGGGGGCGCTGGACTTGGTGGGGGAGCTGAGCCGGGCCGGCATCGTGGTGTCGCTCGGGCACAGCGCCGCCACCGCAGAGGATGCCGCCCACGCCGTCAGCGCCGGCGCGTCCGTGGTCACCCACCTGTTCAATGGCATGACCCCTGTCTCCTCCCGCTCGCCCGGCCTCCCCGGCCTGGCCCTCAGCGACCCGCGGGTACGGGTCCAGGTCATCGCCGACGGGGTGCATGTGGCCGACGAGCTCGTCCGCCTCGCCTTTGCCGCCGCCCCCGGCCGGTGCTCGATCGTGACCGACGCTACGAGCTTGGCCGGGCGCGCTGACGGGCAGTTGATGCTGGGCGACGTCCCCATCACCCTGAGCGGGGGAGTGGCGCGCCGTCCCGACGGCACCATCGCCGGCGGGGCATCGACTCTGCTGAGCGGCCTGCGCCACCTGTGCTCTCTGTCAGTGGCTCTCCCCGAGGCCCTGGGCGCAGCGACGCAGGGCCCGGCCCGGGTCCTCGGGCGGGCCGACGTCGGGTACCTGCGCCCGGGCGGCGCGGCCAACCTCGTCGTCCTCGACGACCGCCTGGAGCTCCGGGACGTGGTGGTCGACGGCCGGTCCATCGGTTGCTACTGAGCTCACTTGGGGGCGCGCCCGCACGACGACAAACGCAACTCACACAGAGACCTTCGCCGTACCCAATACCGATAATGCTGGGGGGGGGGGCTTTACAACCTTCAACGCCACGTTCAACTTCAGTCCCCAGCATATCGTGCTCCCTGGCGTCGTTGTCTACGGGGTAACCCTCCAGGGAATGATCAATGATTGCTTGGCAAATGCCAGTAACTACGGCCTCGTCTCGCCTCCCGGCAGACAGCGTCGCAGCTGACGCCTCAATCAGGCCGGGCGTGAGCCCTAAGGCTGGACCATGGTGTTGCCGAGAAGCACGTAGGCGAAGAACACGACGATCATTAGCGCGGCGAACGCCGTCACCAGCGTCTGGCGGGAGCGGCTCTTCATGGTGGCTGCCACCGCTATCAGAGCCGGGAAAGCCCACGTCAGCAACCTCGGTTTGAACCCCTCGTTGGTAATGAACAGGAGGACGAAAACAGACACTGAGTAGGCTGTGATGAACCCCGGTAGCTTCGCCTTGCCGAGAGCGACGCAGGCGAGCAGGACGGCTACCAGGCCGACCCACATCAACCACCCCTTACCTTGGTACCCGCCCTGCCACGGGTGGAGCAGCAGCCGGATGAAGCTGCGCCCGAAGTCCACGCTGTCACCCCATGCCTGATGCTGCAGGTGCCAGTAGAACAGCAGGTCGTGGTACTGGACGGCCTCCCATAGCGCGAACCCCAAGAACCCCACCGGGGCGATGGTCGCGGTCAGCAAGGCAGCCGGGGCCTGACGGCGGCGGACCGCCTGCACGGCCGGGACCAAAGCGGCAGGTACCAACATCAAGGCCACGGGGCTGGTGGCGGTGGCGAAAGCACCGAGGACACCGGCGATAAACCACCGCTTGTTGGTCATCATCATCAGCGCACCTGCCACCAACGCTGTCCCTACGCACTCGCAGTAAGTCAGGCCCCACGAGATCGCCATACCGGGGAACACCATGAAGAGCAAGGCCGAGCCGTACCCGAGCTCTTCTCCCCCGATCGCCGTTCCCAGCTGCCACACGATCATCGTGGCGACCCACCCGGAGATCGCCGACACAACAATGCCAGCCCCCAGCGCCGGGACACCGAACCAACGGACAAGCCAGATGCAGAACGGGAACACCGGGGAAACCCCGGCCGAACTGTACGTGAGCTGCCCTCCCACCTTCGCCGCCACCGCGGGGTACCCGCTCTGAGCGACGCTGAGGTAGAAATGGCTGTCCCAGGCCCCCACAGGGCCGCCCAGGTGCCCGCCGTAGCTGATGTGCGCGGCCAGTATGTCGGCGACCAGCAACAGGGCGCGCACGCACAGGTACACCGTGGTCAGCTGGCCAACGGTGGCGTACTCAGGCTTCACCGACTGGGTTTTCGGGCGGAGCACGGAGGCCCTCACCCTCTTGTGCAGCGCCGTCTTGTGCAGCGCCGTCACCGAGCGGAGCTCCGGAGCGGCACCCGGCAAGCGTACCCCGCCACTGGCTGCCGGCACGGCAACCTCAAGAGCTCTCTAATGGTGGTCGGGGGCCCCATCGCGTACGCCCGCTGCGCTCAGAGCCGGGCCCTCGGCCTGGACATTTCGGGCTCGTGGTCTGCGGTCCCGATTGGCACCGGGCTTGTCAGCGGGAGTTTCAGCATAAAGCAGGTGCCCTGGCCAGGGGAGGACTCGAAGGAAACCTGGCCACGGTGGCGGTCAACCACAGCCGCCCGCACAACGCCAAGGCCCTGCCCGGTCCCCCGACCGATCTCTTTTGTGGTGAAGAAGGGTTGAAAGACCTTGTTCCCGACGTCTTCCGGTATACCGCAACCGGTATCACGAATGCTTATCAGTATGTGGTCACCGTCGCACCTCGTCCTAACGGTGATGCAGCCGCGGTCGCCGCTGTCGCCTACGACCTCGCGAATGGCGTCGGCGGCGTTGACCACCAGGTTCAGGAACGCTTGATTGAGCTCGCCTGCGTAGCACGTCAATAGAGGGATCTCGCCGAAGTCGGTCTCCACATCAGCAACGTACTTGTACTCATTGCGGGCCACGACAAGGGTGTTTCGTAACGCTTCGTTCAGATCGGTCGGTGCTGCCTGCCCCTGGTCAGGGTGGCCGAAGGCCTTTAGCGCCCTCACGATGGAAGCGACCCGGTCCACGCCCTCGGCCGCTTCCGAGATGGCGGCCGGGATCTCGGCCACGAGCTGGTCGAGAGCTAGCAGCTCAGCTTGCGCCTCAGCCTCGGAGGCGGCAGTGCTCAACTCTGTCGCGCCCGAGGACCGGGCCGCTCGCACCACCATGTTCTGCACGCTCACAACGCTATTGAGGTCATTGAACGCGTCGCGTAGGTAGCTCAGGTTGCTCCCGATGAACTGTGTTGGCGTGTTGATCTCATGGGCGATGCCACCCGCCAACCGCCCGACCGCTTCTAGCTCCTGGGCCCGGCGCAATTGCTCGGTGAGCTCACGACGCTCAGTCTGGTCCTCGGCCGTGGCGATCACAAACGGGGCCGCGACGTCGTTCTCGAACCGGACGATAGACGTATTGACGTGGGCGTAGCGAACGCTGCCATCGGGCCGGACGAACCGGCGCTCGGTGCTGTAGCTGGACCGCCCACCTTTCAAGACGCCGTTCAACTCGTCGCGGTACTGCTCGGCCATATCGGGGTGCCAGACAACGGAGGGGTCGGCGCCCTCCAGTTCTTGTCTGCTCCTTCCCGCCATCTCCGCGAAAGCGCCGTTGACCTCGGCGATCCTGCCGGCGGGGTCAATGCGGACGATACCGATCGGAGCGCGCTCGAAAGTGGCTCGCGCCGTCACCTCGCTAACACGCAGCGCTTCCTCGGCTTGGCGGCGTTCAGTTGTCTCAACGTGCATGACGACGGCCCCACCCCCGGCCAACCGCATGGGGGCGACAATGACGTCGAACCAGCGCGCCCCACTGGGGGCCTGGCAAAGGTAGGCGGTATTGAAGTTCTCCCTTTCTCCGGCCAGTACGGCGCGGATACCAGCTGCCACTGTCGCCGCTACGTCAGAGCCGTCGCCGCGGGCGGCGTCGCAGACAGCCAGGTAGTTGGCGCTCACGCCCGTCGGGACGGCCCGGGCGGCGCCGACATTGTTCCCGAACCGTTTCCATGCCAAGTTGGTGGCGATCACCGAGCCGCTGTGGTCGAGGATGGCCGTCGAAAAAGGAAGGGAGTCCAGGACTGACCTCGGCACTGCCACCGGCTCGAAGGTCACAAAACCTTCATTACCCTCGGCCAGCTTTGTCGAGTCACCCCAGAGAGCTCTGGCCAGCAGCTCGACGAAGGGGCCGACCGGCACCGCGGGGCTCCAAAGGAAACCTTGGGCATAGCGGCAGTTCAGCCGCTGAAGTTCCTCGACCTGAGCCTGGCGTTCCACGCCCTGGGCGACCACGGTGAGGCCCAACGTGTGTGCCAGGTTGAGGACGGCCTCGACGATCACGGTGTCGTTGGCGTCTACGCCTAGGCCCGCTATGAAGCTGGCGTCGATCTTTAGGACGTCGATAGGGAACAGTCGGATCGAGGCCAGCGACGAGTAACCCGTCCCGAAGTCGTCCAAGGCAACCCGCGCCCCCAGGCCTTGGAAGCCCCGCAACGTCTCCCTGGCGGTGACGGCGTTGGTGATCAACGCCGTCTCGGTGACCTCGAACATTATGGAATGGGGGTCGATCCCCGAAGCCCTTAGTATGGAGCCGAACCGCTGGTCGAGCGATGGTTCGGAAAGCTGGCAGGCCGACACGTTGACCGACACCGGCACCCGGGCGTCCACGGCGGCGTATATTTCGGGCAGTTCCGCACAGACCCGACGCAACACCCAGTCACCGACCTCGCTTATCAAGCCCACTTGTTCGGCCAGGGGGACGAACTCGCTGGGCGGCACGGCGCCGCGTTCGGGGTCGTCCCATCGTACGAGCGCCTCGGCGGCCACCACGCGGCCGATGTCCAGGTCGACCAAAGGCTCGTAGACGACGTGCATCTCTTCGTTGTCCAACGCTCGCCGCAGGTCCGCCCGGGCCCGGAACTGGTTTGTGGCCCGTCGCCCGTGGGGTGACGGCTCGAATGTCTCGACGTTGCCCCGGCCCCGTTGTTTGGCCCGGCACAGGGCAGCAGTAGCGTCGCGAATTGCGTCCTCGGCGGTGCCGGTGGCGTTCGCGACGGTCACACCCAGGCTTACGGTGAGCGTAACCTGCTCCTCACCGACAGAGAAGGCCTCGCTGAGCAAGGAGCGCAACCGGTCGGCCAATTGGCGGGCATGCACGGTCCCGTCGACCTCGTCCCATACGACCAGGAACTCGTCGCCGCCGAGGCGTCCGACCGTGTCGCCGGCGCGGAGGGCACCGGTCAGGCGGTTGGCCACCTCCACGAGGACAGCGTCGCCGGCGGGGTAACCAAAGGCTTCGTTCACCATGTTCACGCCGTCAAGACCAACCAGGATCACCCCGACCTGGGCTTGGTTACCCTGGGCTTGCTCGAGAGCGTGACGCAACCGGTCGGTCAACAGAGCGTGACCGGGGAGGCCGGTCACAGTGTCGTGGAGGACGTTGCGCTCAAGGTCGGCTTCGGCCTGTTTCTGGTCAGTTATGTCCTGCACCTGAGTGAAGAAATAGGGCCGTTCACCTGTCTCCGGTCGCACCAGGGTCAGGTTCAGCTGGGCTCGGACCACGGTCCCGTCCGGTTTTACATAGCGCTTCTCGGTCATCGGTATGGGACTGTCGGCGCCCACATCGAACAGGGCGGTGGTCAGGGCTACATCGTCAGGGTGAGTGAACTCATCAACGAAGTGGCCCACGACCTGGTCCCGAGAACGGCCCAGGATGTGGCACATGGCCGGGTTGACCGTCGTGAAGCGGCCCTCCAGGTCGGCCATAGCGATGCCGGTGCTGGCTCCCTCGAAGCCCAACCGGAAGCGTTCTTCGGCGTCCCGACACTGGTCCTTAGCCTTGTTTCGCGCCGTGAACAGGGACCTGAGACGCCTCTGTCCGAGCAGCCGCGGCGCGGCGCTTTCCATATCCTCCCATCGGCACCGGGGGGCCGCGGTTGAGGCGCCTACAGGCGAAGGGGCACCCGGTCGAAGCAACATTGTGGTGCCAGGCCGGAGGTGAGCCGAGAATGATGAGAGTGCTGTTCGTCGACGACGAGCCTAGGATCCTTTCGGCCTTCTCGCGGATGCGCCGCTCCCAACCTGAGTGGGAGATACTGCTCGCCCCAAGTGGGCAGGAGGCCCTCGAGCAGGCGGAGCGCGTGACCCTCGACGCCGTGGTGTCGGACATGCGGATGCCAGGCATGGACGGGGTAGCCCTGCTGGCTGAGATGCGCCGCCGCCACCCGGCGGTGGCGAGGATCATCTTGTCCGGCCACACCGAGCAGAAGGACGCCATGCGCTGCGTGAGCTTGGCGCACCAGTGGCTCAGTAAACCCTGCGACCCTATGGATTTGGCCGCCGCCGTACGCCGGGCCTGCGAACTACAGGGCCGCCTGCACAGCGTCGAACTGCGCGAGATCCTCGGACGGGTCGGTTCGTTGCCCAGCCCTCCATCGGTGGTGATGAAGATAAACGCGCTGCTGGACCGGGACGACGTTAGCGTCAAAGAACTTGACGCCCTCATCTCTACCGATGTCGGTATGTCCGCCAAGGTCCTCCAGATGGTCAATTCGGCGTTTTTCGGCTTGGGCCAACAGATCACTCATGTGCACGACGCGATCGCCTATCTCGGGCTCAACCTTGTGCGCGACCTGGTGGTCACCTCCGAGGTGCTCAGCTCGGCCGAGGGTTCGAGCGGGCTACCCAAGGACATAATCGAGCGGCTCCGGGCCCACTCCGTGGCCGTGTCGGTCCTGGCCGCCGGCCTTGGCCAAAGGGTGAGGCTCAACCAGCCGGCTTTTGTCGCCGGCCTGCTCCACGACATCGGGTGGCTGGTCCTCGCCGCGCAAGCACCCGAGCACTTGCAGGCCATAGCCCGGTTGGCCCAAAAAGGCGGCGCCCTGGACGAGGTCGAACGCGAAGTCCTGGGCGCCAGCCACGCCGAGGTGGGAGCGTACCTGCTGTCCATGTGGGGACTGCCGTCAGCGGTCGTCGAAGCGGTGGCCCATCACCACGACGCCGAGCTCATGGCCCATCGCCAACTCGACCTTCCTCACATCGTCCACGTCGCCGACCTTGTCGCCGGCGAGAACGGCGATGGCCTGCCCGAGCTAGAGTCGGCTACAACGCCGCCTGACCAGGGGTACCTTGGGCAACTGGGTATCGTCGACTTCCACTCGTCAATTTGCGTTGGAGCTGACGTAGATCGGCTCGCTTATGACGGCGGTCGCCCTCACGGCGCGTAGGCGCTCGACGAGGCTCTCGGTGACGCGGCAGCCGCGCCCGATGAGGAGCCGCCCGGTCGAATCAGTCACGTCGCGGACCACTGTCATACCCGCAGTCAACTCGTTGGCCAGAAGTTGCAAGACAGCGGGCTCGCCGCTTTCGGGCCCGGCGGACTGCCGCAGGGCGCCGAGCAAAGAAGGGTTGTACACGCCCTTGCGACGCTCGAGGGCACCGAGGGCGACGTGGCGGCTTATGCCGCCGGCCTCGAGGCCCTCGAGATCTACAGCGACCCGGAGCATCTGCGCCCCCAGGCCGACATTGGTGCCCACTGCGAGCTGAGGGCCCGTTTGATGTAAAGCCGGCTCGGTCGTGGCCCGGAACCGGTCGTACGGAACGGTTTGGTCGTGGATTATTTGGCGGACATCCTCCAGGCGGGGGATCTTTTCCAGCAAGCGTTCCGCCCGACGCGGGAGGGCGTCGACCTGCAGCTGCTCTTCGGGGCTGAGCGGAGAACCAACGTTCAGTTTTGAAACCGTCTCGGGCGCCAAGACGATGGTGTCTACCTGGGACAGCATGGCTGCGACCTCGATGCGCCACGCGTCCGCGGGCCCGATGGCCTCGATCAACTGGAGGACGATCTGCTGGATGCGAACGGCCCGGGCGAAAGCCAGAGGGTTCGCCAAGCTCAGGACATCGAAGAGAGCGGCCACGCTCCCACGCAGGGTCCGTTCCAGGAGCTCGCGTTCAGCGGTTATCATCCGGTGTTGTTCCACCGCGTCGCTAAGCGCCTGGACCAGCACCGGCCGTGGGCATGGCTTGAGCAAGAACCGGAAGATGTTCCCGTTGTTGACGGCGGCGACGGCGTCCTCCAGGTCGGCCTGGCCGGTGAGCAATATGCGCACGGTGTCGGGGCGGGCTGACCGAGCCTGAGCGAGCACGGCGGCGCCGTCCATAACCGGCATCCGCATGTCGGACATAAGCACCGCGAACGAAGGGCCCTCGCTTAACAGGCTTAGGGCCTCGGCGCCGGTGCCGGCGCC
>JBKQUU010000321.1:0-4961 GCA_052325485.1 Acidimicrobiales bacterium
ATTGGAGTTGGCCCGGTTCAGGGTGCCTGCTCAGTGCCGCCACCAAAATGCCTCCGGTCATCCCCGGTGACCGGGTCGCCGTCGTCGGCACCGGGTACATGGGCCTCGGTATGGTCTCGCTGTTCAAGACCATGGGTTACGGCGACATCGTTGCCGTCGACCCCAGGGAGGAGGCTCGTGCCAACGCGCTCAAGTTCGGGGCCACCGAGGCTTATCACCCTTCCCACCTGCCCAAGGGTTACAAGCTGGACTGGCCGACGATCGGTCGGCCTGACCTGACCAGGGACGGCCATGCGGCCGACATCTTCAATATCGGGTTCCAGAACGTCCTAGAGTTCGCCGGTACCGAAAGCGCATTGCAGTTGGCGGGGGACATGGTCTGTGCCCATGGCCGTCTGGGCATCGGCGGCTACCACAACGACGGGCCGAGGACGATCGACTACGGCCTGTGGAACTTCAAGGCCCTCACCACGGTCAACTGTCATGAGCGACGGATCATGTGGGAGGTGGACCTAGGCCAGCGGTGCCTGACGATGCTGTCGAAAGGCCTTTGGCCGTTCACCGGGCTCGCTAACCATGTCTACGGCATGGACGAGTTCGACAAGGCTAACGAGGACATGGAGGCGCACAGCAATGGGTTCATCAAGGGCCTCGTTAGGTGCTGAGGGCCCCGAGCGCCGACGGGTCCTGAGGGCAACTTGGCCGGTCCGGCCGGGTCAAACCTCGTCGACGTAGACGGTTATCTCGGGTCGGTCCACTCGCCGGAACCCGGGGTACCGGCGCCCGCCTTCGAGGTGGAAGTTGAACGACCCTTTGATGTCCGTGCTCGAGGCCCCGACATGTAGTACGACCTCACCTTCGTCCACCATCCGTCGTCCTTCCGCACCGACGTAGGAGGTCAAGTCGGCATGAAGCCTGAAGACGGCGGTCTGGGTGCTTCCCGGCGCGAGCTCGACGCGCTGTGCGGCGATGAGCTGCTGGGTCGGGCGCGACACCTCGGCCACGGGGTCGTGCAGGTACACCTGCACGACCTCCGCCGTCGGTACCGGCGCATCATTGCGGAGCGTGACGGCGAGGCTGGCGGTCCCGTCCGTCGGCCACGTGGCCTCCGAACGCCTCTCGAGTTTCAGCCAGGAAGCCGGTGCGAAGGAAAGGCCATGACCGAACGGGAAGATGGGGGTCGGGTCCACGCTGCTCACCTGGCTGCGCTGAGCGAGAGGGGAAGCCAAGTAGGTCGCCGGTTGGCTCCCGCCGGCTGACGGGAAGCTCACCGGAAGATGGCCCGACGGGTTGGTGCGCCCGCTCAACACGTTGCTCAGAGCCGTCGCTCCTTCCTCTCCGAGGAAAAACCCGCACAATGCTGAAGACAGCCGGTCGACCTGACGCGAAATGTCGTAGGGGCGGCCGACGAGAAGGACAAGCACCGTCGGCGTGCCTGTGGCCAGTACCGCCTCCAGCAGTTCTTCCTGGTGCCCAGGAAGGCGTAAGTCGGCCGCGTCGCAACCTTCTCCGGACGTGCCCGCACCGAACAGACCGGCGCGGTCGCCGAGCACGGCGAGGCAAACATCTGCCCCCGAGGCCAGCCGAGCGGCCACACCGATATCCTCCGGGTGTCCCCCCAGGACGGGGCACCCCTGGGCGAAGGAGACGGAATATCCGGCGGGATCTATGCGCAAGGCGTCCAACAGTGTGGGCACGTCTACGCCGAGAGGTAGTTCAGGCTGCCGGGCACCCACATGCATGGGGAAGGAATAGCAACCGAGCATGGCCCTGGGGTCGGACGCCAAAGGGCCCACGACGGCGACCCGCAGGCCCGCGCGCAACGGGAGCACCCCGTCGTTCGAAAGCAGGACGATAGAGCGTTCGGCCAGTTCCCTCGCCGTCTCTCGGTGGTGGGGCTCGTCCAGGGGCGCCGCCTCGAGCCGGGCCAGGGGCGGCTCGGGGGACCAGTCCGGGTCCAGCAACCCCAGTGCGCACTTCTGAGCCAGCACGCGCCTGACGGCGCGGTCCACCAGGCCCGGGTCGACCCCACCGGGCCCGACAAGGCCCAGCAGTTCCTCTCCGTACGCGTTGACATTGGGTAGCTCGATGTCGATGCCGGCCTCCAGCGCCATGCCGGCTGCCGCGCCGAGGCTGGGCGCCACGCCATGAAGGGTCTGCAGGAACGCCACCGCGAAATAATCGGAGACGACGGTGCCGGTGAAACCGTACTCGCCCCGCAGGAGCTCGCTCAGAAGAGATTTATCAGCGGCAACGGGCACGCCGTCGATGTCGGTATAGCAGTTCATAACCGAGCCGGCCCCGTCCCTGAGCGCCATTTCGAACGGCGGGAGCATGACGTTGGCCAGCTCCCTGCGCCCGATAGAGACAGGAGCGAAGTTCCTCCCGGCCCGCGAAGAAGAGTAGCCAACGAAGTGTTTGAGGGTGGCGATCACGCCCGACGACTGGAGGCCTCTCACGTACGCGCTCCCGATCGTGCCCACCAGGAACGGGTCTTCCCCGATGGTCTCTTCCACCCGCCCCCAGCGCAGGTCGCGTACGACGTCGAGCACGGGGGCCAAACCTTGGTGCACACCCAGCTTGCGCATCGTGGCGCCGATCTGGGCCCCCATCTGTTCCACCATTTGAGGGTCGAAGCTCGCCCCCCAGCACAGCGGCGACGGGTAGATCGTCGCCTGCCAGGCGGTGAGCCCGGTCAAGCACTCTTCATGCACCATCGCCGGGATCCCGAACCTGCCTGCCTGTACTACACGCCTTTGCAGTTGGGCCAGGTGGTGCGCCCCAACGACGGGGTCCACCGGAGCAGTGCCGTAGGGACGGGTGAGCTGGCCCAGGCCGTACTGGACCAGCTCCTCCCAGTCGATGGAGCTCGGGGCAAAGTCGTGCTGGTGAGGCGCGACCTGGCCGGACTCATCGGTCCTCAGCCACATGCTGTACAGCTGAGCAAGCTTCTCCCTAAGAGACATCTTGCTCATCAACTCGCTTACCCGCTCCTCGACCGGGCCCGACGGTCGACGCCGGGTGCCGATGTCCAGCGAGCTGTCCGTTCCCACCTCACCAAGAGCGCGTTCAATCACGCCAGTAGCGTAACCGCGGTCAAGCGGCATGCTCTAGCCTCCCCCGGCTAAAATGCTCGGATGAGCGACTTGGCACCCGAGCGCACTGGGCCCGAAAGGGAAGCTGGGTTGAAACAGGTGAACAGGCGCCGCTGGACGATCACAGACGTGGCCGAGCGTGCCGGCGTTTCTGTGGGTACGGCCTCCAAAGCGCTCAACGGGCGAGGCAACTTGAGCGCCGAGACCCGCTTGCGCGTCATCCAAATCGCCGACGACCTCGGCTTCCAACCGAACGCTCTTGCTCGTAGCCTTCTCGCCGGGCGAAGCTATACGGTAGGGCTGCTGACCACGGACAGCTTCGGCCGGTTCTCGATCCCGATGATGCTTGGGGCCGAAGACGCCCTCGGCGAGGGCAGCATTTCAGTTTTCCTATGTGACGGGCGCGGCAGCCTCGAACGCGAGCGGCGTTATGTGCAGACCCTGCTTTCGAGGCGCGTCGACGGGATAATCGTGGCCGGTCGCAGGGTCGACCCAAGACCTCCGATAGGCACCGACTTGCCCGTGCCGGTGGTCTACGCCATGGCGCAATCACAAGACCGCCAAGACCTCTGCGTGCTGCCCGACGACGAAGGCGGGGGTGACCTGGCTGTGAGCCATCTTGTGGAACTCGGGCGGGCTCGGGTCGCCCATATAAGCGGCCCTGAACATTTCGAGGCGGCCCGGCGGCGAGCGCGGGGCGCGACGGCGGCTCTGGCCCGGGCCGGCTTGGCCATGGCAGGAGGAGGGCCCCTTTTCGGGCAGTGGACAGAATCGTGGGGGCGAGAGGCTATGAGCCAATTGCTGCAGAGAGATCCCCGCTGTGATGCGATCTTCTGCGGCAGCGACCAGATCGCGCGCGGCGTGTCCGACGCATTACGAGAGAGTGGGAGAAGTGTTCCGGACGACGTTTCTCTCGTCGGCTTTGACAATTGGGACGTCATGGTCGACGGCTGCCGCCCTCGTTTAACGACCGTCGACCCCAACCTGACCGAGGTCGGCCGTGTGGCCGCCCGAGAACTGCTCGCCGCCATTGAAAGCGGCACGCCGGGAGGAGCCCTCATGGTGTCGTGCAAACTCGTGTTGAACGAGTCGACCTCCGCCGTTGCCACCGCCGGCCCGGCTCGACGGCGCAGGACGTCGCTCACCGCCGCCAGCGCCTAGGCTGGCGAGGGCTTTGTTGCGCCGGCTCTCAGGGGGCGTTCAGTCGCTGGGGCCGGGCTTCTGGCAGCCACACCCGCATCTCCGAAGGTCCCCGGTTGCACCAAGTGTAATAAGGCACGGCGGCATGGTCGAGCTCCCGACCGGTGCCGACATCGCTCGCCTCGCCCTCAACGTACGGCCACCCCGTCCGAGCGTGCTCCGGCCGCTGGCGCCCCGCCACCACCAGTTCCACGACAGCCTCGGGGCCGACTTGCGACCGCCGCTCGGTTAGTCGCTGTCCCGGTGCGCCGTAAAGCCCCTCCAGTGCCGTCGGGGCGCTCCCCTCAAGCCCGGTCCCCGCTCCCGGCTCGAAGCAGTAGACCAGCGGCCCACGCTCCAACGCGAAACACCCCCGGAGCGCATCTATGCGAGAGACGGCCCGTACCACCCGCGGGCGCAGGCTCAGTTGTACGGACAGCTCGTCACCGGCTCTCCAAGTGCGGCGCAGGTGCAGGTAGCCGTCCGCGCCCGCCTCAACCCGCTGCGGAGCGCCGTTGAGCTCCGCCTCGGGGAGGGGCGACCACGAGGGTGCTCTCAGCGCCAGGTCCATTGGCGCCGGCGGCGCCTGCTCCACGACCAGGACCATCGAGCCGTCGTAGGGGTAGCCGGTCTGCAGGCGCGCCCTCAGCCGCCCAGAGCAGACAGCGGCGTCGATCCGGCACGGCA
>JBKQUU010000322.1:0-13275 GCA_052325485.1 Acidimicrobiales bacterium
TCACGACAGCCGAGATCGCGGGGGCCTTCTTTGTGCCCGAAGCGACCATGGCCCAACGGATCAGCCGGGCCAAGCAGGGCATCCGGGAGGTCGGCGCCACCTTCTCGTTGCCGCCTCCCTCCGAGATCGAGAGCCGCCTGCGAGTGGTACTCCACGTCCTCTACCTGATCTTTAACGAGGGCTACACCACAAGTTCCGGCGACGAGATCACCCGAACGGATCTGACCCACGAGGCAATCCGGCTCACGAGAGAGCTGCACCTGGTCCGCCCTGACGACGCCGAGGTCAAGGGCCTCTTGGCCCTGATGCTGCTTACCGACGCCCGCCGCTCGGCCCGCATCGGCCCCGCCGGCCGGCTCGTCGATCTCGTCGACCAAGACCGAGGTCTGTGGAACCAGTCGCTCATTGAGGAGGGAGTCCAGTTGGTGACCGAGGCGCTCCAGGAGGGGCCTCCTGGCGCGTACCAGCTCCAGGCCGCGATCGCCGCGATCCACGACGAGGCGAGCGATCCCGCCGACACCGACTGGCCCCAGATCCTCCTCCTCTACCAACTGCTCGACCGCCTCGCCCCCAACCCTATGGCGACGCTGAATCGTGCCTTCGCCCAGGCCATGGTCGAAGGACCGCAGGCTGGCCTAGGCGTGCTCGCCACCCTCGATGACGACAAGCGAGTCGCCTCCCACCACCGCCTTTTCGCCGTGCGGGGCCACCTCCTCGAGATGGCGGGAGACACCACGGCCGCTAAGGAGGCGTTCGAGGCGGCCGCCCGCCGCTGCACGAGTCTCCTCGAGCGAGACTACTTACGGGCACGAGCGAAGGCTGTTCGGAATAAGTGAGGCGAATGCCCGGGCTCCGCTGGCTTTCTGAAATAAATCGGGCGTCCAATGCTGGTCCCATGTCGAGGTAACCAACCTGGCTCCGACCAATTACTGACGGGCCACAACATGCTCGTCCGAACTGAGAGGAGACCAACCATGACCGTCACATCCGTTGAACACCGGGTCGCAACCATCATCGGCAAGACCGTCCCCGTACAACGACTCTTGAAAGCCGGCCTGACAGCGGCCATCGTGGGAGTCGCCCTGGTTGAGGCGTACGCAGCGCTCGTGAAGGCCGTTGGCGTCCCGATGAGGGCCGGCTTCCTCGGCGCGGCTCACGCCCAACCGGTCACTGCCGGGAGCTTCGCCACTGGCGTGCTCGCTTGCACGTTCTGGGGAACCGTCCTCACCTTGGTGTTGGCCAAGCTCTCGGGGCGTCCCCGAAGGTTGTTCCTGCTGGTTAGCTCTACCCTCGCCGCGCTATCGCTCGTCGTGCCCTTCGGTGCAGGGGCGACGGCCGCCTCGACGAGGGTCGCCCTTGCCGGTGGCCACGTTCTAGTTGCCTTGGTCGTCATTCCGATCCTCGTCCGTGCCCTGCCTCGGGACATCGAACTTGAGGACGATGGCCGACCGACGGGGTGAAACCAAGGCGCATTTCAGCAGATACGGACCGGCCGGCACCGTGCGCACGGAGCGCGGTGCCGGCTGATCGGTCGTGCCGGCGGACTGATAGACCTGACCGCGCTCTTAGGAGACCACAATGTCAGCGTTCAACAACTTGAGCAGAGTTAGACTTGTTAACCCGGAAGACGCTGAGGCCCAGATCCACCAAAGCAAACCTCTCGGATTTCCGCGGACGGGCTTAGGCCCGCTGACCAGGTTCTTTGGAAAGCCGTGGACCTTTCGCCCCGGCTTGCGTACGCCAGCGGCCCGGGCTGGGCGACCTCGCCTGCTCGGGCATGGCTGGCATTGGCCTCCAGGTGCCATGGCAACGTACGGGCCCCGGACCGAACAAGCGGCCCGCCCCTTCACCACATGCGACTAACGCTGAGGCCCCGTCAGCCCGCCCGCGGAGCCTCGGGAACATCTCCTCCCAGCTGTGGCGTCGCGACCTACCCCGCGCCGATGGCTCCAGGCGCCCGGCGACAGGGGCACCGTTCCCTGGTAAGGCTTCTCGGTCCCGAGCGGCTCGAGGTGCGGACCACGCCACCGTTCCTTGGCCTGAGTCAAGTCGTGACGTCGGGCTTGTGCCCGCACCCACCTGTAGCTGGGCGCACCCCCTACTAAGGCCACCCCCGACGCTAACCCGGGGTCGTTCACACTCGACCGACGGGTAGCGCCCTAATTGGGATTATTGCGTCGACCTCCCAGATCGGCAGGAACCAGTAAGAACGGCCAGATTCGGCGTTATGTACTTTTAGCTCCAAGCATAATGATTCAGTCCTGGCACGCATAATATCCTGGTCGATTAGCGACTGCCGGCAACGAACATTTATTTATGAGCTATAGGACAGCCCACGTCGAACAGGTGCCGAACATTGCACCCCTTTCCACTGAGCGGTTCGCTCCGACGATGATTTGCGCGATGCCCTCACCTCCGCGGGCGGTGGGCGTCCGCATGGCGGGAGCGCGGAGTGTCCGTGAGGCACCGGTAGCCGGACGGTGATAGCCGTTGCTGTGCTTACTCCGCTCGGTACGGTCGAGGGAGCGGTCTCGCCTCCGTTGCTGCGGGCAAGGACTTCGATGGTGTCTCACCCGAGGAAGGTCCCCCTGCGCTACAGGCTGACGCCCGGCAGGGGTCGGCCGACCGCAAGGTCGGCCCAGGGCTGAGGTTGTTGCCACTGGCCTGGCGTACGGGGCCTGGCGGCACGGTCCCGTTCAGCTCGAAGCACCTGGTCGAATACGGCGCCGGCTTGCTCGGCGAGCTCGGCCCATTCGGCTGGCCCGGGGGGGTCGGTGCTGGCTTGGAGCACCCGGTCGGCGATGGCGATCTGGCGCCGGGCCAGGTCGGTTTGGGGGCTCCATCCCGTCCAGGGCGATATAGCGCCCGCCTTCCTATGTTTTCGGCCATGCCCCCGACCCTCCCGGTGTCCACTGGGCACGCCCTTGGAGGCTTTGTGTCCAATTCGTGTCCACGACGGTACCAGGGGGCGGTGACACGAACCCCGATTGGGTGGCCTCTACCGCTCTGACCAGCACTTTTATCCGTGTCGGAGGGGGGACTTGGTACAAAACTCCACGCCGCGTCGGCAGCGCGGATCTGTGGCTACCTGCCGCCTGAAGGCGGCCACCACTTTGCCCGACACCTACGTGACCTGCCAGCACACCGCGTGCCCGCCGGGACCCACCACGCCATCTCCTGTTCTGGGCCTACGTTGGCCCGGCAAGAACATCGCCCACCTCGCCGGGGACCGCCGGAGGTGCGCTCGGCTGGCTCGCGGTGTTCGTCTTGGCCACCACTGCTTATACCTCCAGGCCCAGAGCGGCCAGAGCGTGGTCTATCCGCAGGAACATCCGGCCGCGTTCGTCACCGGGCACATCTTTGAAGCCAAAGTGCCGGTAGAAGTCTCGGGCGTTTTCGTCGATCGGGTCGACGGCAATGAACCGCCCGGCGACGTGCCGGCTCGCCGTGGCCGCTTGCTCGATAGCGGCTACAAGAAGATCACGGCCTAACCCCTGCCCCTGCCGGCCGGCGGCAATGGCAAGCCGACCTAGCAGTGCCATCCCTATGCTCACGTCAGGAAGCCCGTGGCGGTACCCGGTGGGGAGGTCAGTCCGCGATACCCCCCCCATAGTGAGCGAGTAGAACCCCACCACCGGGTTCCCCAACTCGTTGTCGTCTAGGAGCACGAAGGTCCGCGACAGGTCACGCTGCTGGTTGGTAATCGCGTGGTACCGGAACCACTCGTCAAGAGCCTTCATGCCGGAGTCGAACCGAGCAACGTCGTGGTGCGCGGCCAAGCGCTCAATGTGCATCAGTCAGCGTGCTTGAGCGGCCGCGCCCTGCCGACCTGGCGCAGCAACTCTGGAGGGGGTGGGACCGAGGAGTCGAGCATCTCCAAGAACCGCCGGTATGAATCCTGGTCGAGCTCGATCGTACGGTGAGCACGCACCATGGCCTCAGCGTCGGATAGGGCCCGGTGTAGGACAAATTCCGATACCGACACGCCGCTGAGCCCAGCAGCCTCGGCAATCAAGTCGTCATCGGCGGCCGAGAGACGTACCTCTCTTCGCCGTTCTTTCGTAGCCATGTCAGCCCTCCTACATCCGTACGGACAATTGTACGGCATTTGAGTCAACCGCGCAACATCCCCGCGGGCCGTGCTGTCAAGCCATCGCCCGGCTCCCGTTCGAACTCGACCGTCGGACCACGCAACCGACGGGAGTCATCGGTGCCTGAAGCGGGGCACGGGTTGTAACAGTCGAGCGCCTCGACGGGCGTGAGGACCAGCCCAGCGGGTCGTGCGTATGACCGTTCGGCGACTCGAGGCAAGCCGTCGAGGGTTCCTGGAGGCGACACTATGTCGGTCGCCCGGTCTCAACGACCGCTTGGTTCCGAGCGCGCTGGTGCTTAGGCGAGACGTCATCCAGAGAGCTCGGCGAGGAGCTTCGAGCGACGCTCTTCCAGGACGGCCACATCGCCCCGTAGCCGCGTCAGATCGGCGTCCACCTTCGCCAGCTCAGCCTTTGCCCGCCGTTCGTCGAGGTAGGGTCGGCCGCGCCTCACCTCGACTAGGTGCTCGACCTCTCGGCGAAGGAGCCTGAACCACGGGGTCCCATAAACCGAGCCGACGCGGTAGTCGAGCGAGCCCGCGTTGATCGCATCGATGATCTCGTCCTCGGTCAGGCCGTACTCTTTACGCGCGGTCTTGTCGCTCAGCGTGGCGCCCTTCCGCCCCCATTCTTGATGGTGGTTGTCCAACCAGTCCTCCTGTTCAGTGCGGGCTGCTCTTGGCATCCAGGGGTTGTCGTCTTGTTCGATAGTGCCCACTTTCGGGCCCGGGATGGGCACGACCTTCGCCGGGGGGCACTGCGGGTTCCCCAGGGGTCGGCAGTCGGCCGCAACGTGGCCGACCAGGCCGCCACCCGCCCGCCATATGTCCTCAAGTCATGGCTGGACAGCCTCGAGCACAGCGCCAAAGCGGTTGGCTGTCACCTCCGCGGAGAAATACGACATCTGATCGGCAACGTCGACGATCTCGTCGAGGAAGGCCTCGTGGGCACCCAGACGAGGGTCTTCGACCGTACCCTCGACGAAGAGGACGGCGAAGCGAGCGTGGCGGCCGTCGGGCTTGCGGCGCAAGACTCGGCCCATCCGCTGGACCATCTGACGACGCGACCTGCTGGCGCCCACGATCACCGCCAGGTCGGCGGCAGGGATGTCGACGCCCTCGTCCAGTACGCGCGGCGCGACTATCACGTCCAACTCGCCGGCGGCGAAGCGACGGAGCCTTTCGCTGCGTTCCCGGGCTGGGAGCTCTGAGTGCATCACGGCTGCCCGGAGGCCGCAACCGGCCAGTACACAGCACACCCGCTCGGTCGTGGCGATGCTCTGAGTAAACACGATGCCGCGGTTAGCGGTGCGCATGGCGGGCGCCAACTGCCTGAGGGCCAGGTCTTTGGTCGGGGTGTCGGCAAGCAGCCGGCGGCGTTCGAGCATCGCCTGGCGGTACGCCCGCGCCAGCCCACCTGCTGGCCCGCCCCCGTTGGCCAGCTCCGTCAGTGCTTTCATGAATGCCTCGAAAGGTTCTTTGGGCACCCCGTGTTCGCGGACCAGACGTGCCCTCAGAACTCCCATCTGTTCTGTGAGCTCGTCGTATTTCGTTCGCTCAGCCCGGGAGAGCCGCACACCTATCAGCGTTACGGTAAACCGAGCGACTATTCCGTCAGCGACCGCTCGGTCGTACCCGAGCCGGAAGCAGGTGCGCCCGAAGTAGGGGTCGAGCCACGCCATATTGCCGTCGTCGTCCCGGGCGTAGGTGGCAGTGAGGCCCAGTCGGTGCACGAACCTGGCATCGAGCGCGAGCCGGTTAACGTCGCTGCCGTAGCGGTGGCACTCATCTGCGACGAGCAGGCCGCCCTTGCGGATGGGTCGTACGTCCGCGACCCGAGCACTGTTGACCACGGCCACCAGCACGTCGTGTGTCACGAGCGAATCGCCCGACCCCGCGCCCATACGGCCGACCCGGAAGAAGGTGGGCAGGCACGCTTCGAGCTGGGTCACCCACTGCTGTTGCAGCTCGACGGTCGGGACCAACACGACCACTTGCTCGCGACGCCGGAGCTCGTCGAGGGCGGCCGCGACCCCGATCATCGTCTTGCCAGTCCCCGTGACCGCCTCTATCACCCCCCGGCAGCCCTGTTGTCCCCAGGTTTTCAGGGCGTCCGCCTGCCAGGGGTACAACCGGAGCGTGATCGCGGGGGGCGTTCCCAGCGCCACCGCTACCCCCCGAGCGGACCGCTGCGGCGGTTGTGAGGAAGCTGGCCACCACCGAGGTGGGGACCCACTGTCACAGCGGAACCGCCCGTGGCTGGCGAACAAGGCGAAGGACACCGGTCCGACCGCCGTGCCGAGACGGTGAGCCAGTTCGGCGGCGGTTATTCCTTGGCCGTCAGCAAGAGCGAGGGCGATGTCGTCCGCCAGCAAGGCTCAGTCCTACTCGTCGAGGCCCTCGAGGTCGACGTCGGTGCTCAGGTCCACGTCCAGGCCGCCTACGCTGATCTCGGGCTGGTAGGTGGGGTAGATCCGGCGCAGGTCCCACTCGTTGATCCACGCTCGCACGTACTGCCGCATGCGGTTGGACGGAAGCCGCTCCAGGCCCGCCACGTCCGGAGGACGCCAACCATAGGCTTCGCCGTGGATGTGCTTCAGCTGGGTGTAGGTGCGGTCCAGTTCTTCTCGTCCAGGGGGTTGGAGCTGGACCTGCTCTCGCTCGATGATCCGCATGCCCGTCTCAGCCTGGGCCGCCAACAGCTCGTCCTCCGCTGTTCCCTTGGCGCGGAGCCGTTTTCCGATGAGCTCGTTGTCGTTCTTGCCGACAAGCACTTGAGGCTCGAAGTCGTCAACGGTGGTGAGCACGGCGCAGATAGGCGCTGAGGGGTCGTCGCGGTCGCCCTTCACCCAGCGAGCGATCTCGGCGTAGGACTTGGCACGTTGCAATGACGTGTAACGGCCGATCAGCTCGGCTTCGTCCAAGAGCACCACCCACCCTGCATAGCCTGCGGCCTGCGTCAACCGGGCCACGAACCGGAAGCGCTGAACTGACAGGTCGCGCTCTTTGATCGCCGCCAGCCGGTAGGTGGCCGCTGCCCCTGCCTCCTTGAGCCGGCGGCGCAGGTCGGCTACGGGCAGGGGGTCTCCGGCCCAAAAACGCACGATGCGGTCGCTGAACTCCTCGTCGCCGCGGGCGTACTCATGCAGGAACAAAGTCGCCGCGAAACGGCTGTCCACGGGGGTGTCGTCCTGGTGCACCCAGCGGTACAGCTCGGCGTAGCGAGAAGAGTCGCCCAGCAAGCCGGCCGCGATCTCGTCGATGGCCGAGCCGGGCCGCCCCGGCACCTTGGCTTGCTCGATGGCGGCGCGATAGACCTTGGACGGGTCGTACAGCGGAGTCTCCTTGGAGACCACCACCTTGGAGACCACGAAGCCTTCCGAAAGCGCCAAGTGGGCCAGGTGCTCGAGAGCGTGGCTCTTGCCGGTCCCGAAACCTCCTCCTATCAATATCCCGCCCGGTGGCGGCGCTTCGGGAAGGGCTCGCACGGCGCTCAACAACTGGCTGAACCGGTCCTCGACGCCCACTTGCATGGACCCCAGCGCTGCCACCGCGTCCCGGTTGGGGACGCCCGCCCTCAGGGCTTCGAGGGCACGCCTGCTTCCGACGGAGCCCTCGACGCTCACGCTGCCGCCAACCTGACGAGCGAGGAGAACGGATTGTCCCGGTTAACGTCGCGTACCTCATCGAAGATGCGCAACTTGAGCGCCTGGTAAGCGTCGAGCCCTCGGGGCGTGTCAGATAGGAAGGCCGGCGACGCCACGACAACGACAATGCAGTTGGACATTTCGTCAGTGTTGTCCACCAGTTGGCGAAGGACCTCGTACGCATCCAACAGCGCGCTCTTGGTGTAGTAGTGGCCACTTCGTTCCTCGGGGCCCGGTCGACGGGCGAAGCCGAGCCGGCGGATGTCGAGCACGATAGCCAGGCCCGCGTGCTCGTTGACCGCCAACCAGTGAGCGAGCGAGAACAGGAGGTGACGGGCATTGTGGCGGCCGATCCGGCGGAAGATAAGCGCTGACTTGAGAGCCGATATCTGACGCAGGTCTCCCCGCAGCCAGTCCAAGACGGCGGTGTGCTCGGCATCGACCACCTGGCCGCTGCGGAGCTGAGACTGGCACAGTCTCAGCATGGCCGTGCGGAGCTCCTGCACCATAGCGTAATCCCTGTGCACCCTTTCTTGGAGCTGGCGGTCGATGTCGCGCTTAAGCTCCCCGGGCTCGACGCGGTAATGGGCGGCCAACCCGTCCAGTGCCACCGGCCCGTCCGGCGTCGCCGGGTAGCCGGCGGACGCCAAAGCGGCTCGCGTGGCGACGGTGGCCAACCCGTCCCAATCCACCTGGCGGGCCACCGCGAAGAAGACTTGCTCGAGCAGATGGACGCGCGTCTCAGCCGCGTCGACCTTGGCCACGCCGAAGCCGGCCCGCTCCGCCGACGCGGCGAACCTTTCAATGAACGCAGCGGCCGACAGATCGTCGGGCGGTACCACGAACTTGAGGGCTGCACCGCCATCCTCCACGTACCCGCGCAAGTAGTCGCCTTCGAGAAAGGCGACGTAATCGTCGACAGGGATCACAGCTTTCGCTCCGTGAACGCCAGGCCGGCATAGATCTTGGCCTGGCCGGTGCGGGTGACAGTGGTGAGAACGGGCCCGCTCCTCGTCATGGCACTTGCCGGCAGGCTCAGCCGCCGCCCATCTTTGGTGTCGACCTTTCCGCTCTGGTCAACTAGGTACAGGTCCCGGGCGAACTCTTGGCGGGTGTAGTCCCGGGCTGCCCCGGGGAGAAGGGTCAGGACAGAGTGGACGTCGACCAAGCGGGCAGGGGCACCGGACCTCAAATGCTTGCTGGCGACCACCAGATCGTACGCCGCGGCGAGGGTCTCGATGAAAGCGTCGGCCTTGAACTTCGGGGGCCGGTCCTGCAGCGCGGCCAGATGGCCCACCACCACCGACGGCCGCGTCCGGCGGTCCTTCTTCTTGTCGATGACGACCGTCGCGTCGGCCGGCGAAACCTGGACGATCGCCGGGTAGCAGAGGATGCGGTCATCGGACTGGAACGCCCGCACGCCCGCCCCGGCCGCGGCGGCAAGTAGTTCCTTGGCGTAATCGCCCGAGGTGAACCACTCGACCACGTCGAACTGCCATCCCTGGCGGACGTCCCGGACCGTCCCGCTCGCCTGGTCGGCGAGACCCACGGCCGCGTCCATCGCCTGTTGGAGGTCACGCACCAGGCCGAGGGAGGCGGCGGCTTTGGCTTTTTTCGCCGCTTTCAGCGCCGCACCAAGGGCCTTGATCGCCACGTCGGCGTCTCGTTCAACAAGTTGCAACGCCTCTTCCAGCGTGGCCGGTCGAGCTTGATCTGTCACGGCGTACCTCCGCTGACAATCTCGGGGAAAATGAGTGCCTTCTCGGCAGCGTCGTCCAGCGCCCCGGTCCGGCCCGAGCCACGCCTGACCTCGATTTCCAGGTCACCGGTCGCTCGGAAACCCAGCAGGAGCGTGTCGTCGACTTTGGCACCCGTCGCCAGGGCGACGGCACGGACAGGACCCCGGGTCGCCTGGAGCGTGTCGTAACTCAACGTGACGGGGCCCCACCGGCTGGAGAACGTGCGGCGCGTCAGTGGCGCCAGGCCGAGACCCTCCACAAGGGCCACCGGCACAGACGCCTCCGACCCTCGCAGCACGTCGCCATCGACCCGCACCCAAAGCCACAGGCGCTCCTGTTCTGCCTGGTCGCAGGGGGTATGCACCCTCACCCGGGCTTTACCGACGGTTGGGCTGGGGCGACCAGCTCCTGTACTTGTCCCCGCTCGGCTTCGTCCCCACTCGACCAGGCTCACGGCGCCGTCGGAGGAGTGGGTGAAGCCCCGTGCTCGCAACGCGCTCTCCAACACGGGGGCTTCCGTGGTTCGCCCGGCAGCGGCGAGGTCCGCGGCGATCTCCTCGCGGCTCCGGGCCGCGCCATGAGCATCGAGGATTCGTAGGACCACGTCCGCCAGGGGACCGCTCGTCGACACCACAACGTCATGTACCACTGTCGCACTGCTCGCCTGCAGCCAGGCTGCGAAGTGGTCAGGGCGCACGCCCAGGTCCGCCAGCTCGGTCTCGACGTCGACCAACCGGCGGACGCCACCGTCACTGGCGAGGCCCGCGGCCGTACGGGCCACCAGCTCCTTGGGCTGGGTAGCCACCCAACCCGGACGGTTGGGCACCGGGAGGTACGGGCCGGCCAACCAGGTCACGAGCTCTCGAACGAACGGTTTGCGAGCAGCCAGCCGGTCCAGCTCCGATGCGACTTGGCGCTGTGTGGCAACCGTGCCGAGCCTGGTGCGCAGCGTGGAGACGACCCAAGGTAACGGCGCCGGCGAGGTTGCGAGCCCTTCACGGACACGCAACTCGGCTCGTCGCACGAGCTTGTTGACCTGACGACGAGGGACGCCCTCCTCTGTAGCCAGCTCCTCGAAGGTCCGGCCGTCAGGGTGCAGGGACCACGACCGGAACAGCCGCCGGTCGCGCTCGCTTCCGGCGGCTTGGACGAGAGCGGTGGCCGGCTGGTCTAGGTCGAGTGCCCACCGTGCGTGCTCGCGGAGCAATCGGTCCGCGGCGAGCCGCACTGCCTCTGGCCCGCCGCCGCTGCGCTGCTCCAACAATGCTTCCAAGATCGGCGAAGTCACGCCTTCCCGCTCGTACCGCAGGATGGCTGCTAGATCGTCCCCGCGTGGTCTGCGCGCGCCAAACACCGATCCTCCACCCACAGGCTCGACAATACCGAGGCCTCCAGCATCCTTCGCGGATGCCACCAATCCCCCACACAGCTCTCCCGAGCGGTCCTCGACGAAGCACTGGCCCGCGCTGGGCCTGCTGCGTTCTTTCACAGCCGGCTGGGGGACCTGGGTGCGCACGGGCGGGCCTATGAGCCACGACATTCGACTTAATCGTAAGCCGCCAGGACCTGGTGGACCCTAGAGGTAATGGCCGACGACCTCTCGTCGTCGCATCACCTCGCGGGGACCGAGTACCCCGGCACATTCCGGTCCGTCCACCTCGACCCGTACGTCCCCTACCAGACTCGCCTCGGGGCGAACCTCCAGTTGAGGGTCTTACAGCTGGATGCCCAGGCTGAGGCGCCGAACGGCTACCGCGTGCTCACCGCGCCGCGTACACCGCCACCAAGTTCGCCGCGCTCTTGTACTTACCTGGGCGCAAAGACCGCCACGATGTGTTGCGGCTACTCGAAGACCCGACGACGCTTTCTGCTCCTACCTTGATCGCCTTGCTTCCGCCACAAGCCCGTCACAAGTGCCAGCGCTCCTCCACCGGGCGTTCGGTTTCCTGGTCGGCGCGCTCGATCTCGGACCGCGGGACCGCTCTCGGGTTACGACAGATCGAGACGAGCTGGCAAATGACCCTCGATCACGCCGTCGAGCGAAGGTGGGTAATGGAGCAGGACCGATCACCCGATCGGGGCCTCGGCCTCGAGCCCGACAAAGAAGGCATGCCGAGCGGGGGCCACGGCCGCAAGAGTGATCAAGGCCGAAACCATGGGCTCGCCGACGCGCCCACCTTCGGCGTGCCTCATTGAGTGTTAGGGACTGACTCCCTCGCCTAATCTAGCCTTCTCTATGAAAGTGTAGCGGGGTGTAGTAGTAACTGCTACACTCCACTACACTTCGATATATATGAACCCAGCACGGAACCCTTACTCACCCGGTGCGGGCCTCCGGCCCAGGGAACTCGCCGGGCGTGAGAGCGAGATCGAAAAGTTCGGGTTCCTAACCGAGCGAGCCATGGCCGGTCTCGTGAGCAAGAGCCTAGTGATGACGGGCTTGCGCGGGGTGGGTAAGACCGTGCTTCTCAACGAGCTGGCCGCCACCGCACGGGGGTCCGACTGGGTTGTAGCCAAGGTCGAAGCCGACGCAAGTGGCAAGAGCATTGGCTTCCGAGCGCAGGTCGCGCACTCTCTCAACCGCTCCCTGCGCGAGCTAACGGGCAGCTGGGGCACGGGCGGGAAGCTCCGACGAGCCCTTGCCTCTTTCAAGGCCTTTTCCCTCACCGCAGATCCGACCGGCGCCCTTTCAATCGGCATCGACATCGACCCCGCTCGCGGCCGGGCTGATACCGGCACGCTCGACCTGGACCTCGAAGAGTTGGTCTTGGACCTCGCGGAGGCGGCACAAGAACGCGGCGTCGGGGTGGTGCTCTTCATCGACGAACTGCAGGACCTGACTATTGCCGACCTGGCCGCGGTCGCCCAGGCGTGCCATGAGGCTGGGCAGCGCAACGCCCAGTTCTACGTAGTCGGCGCCGGCCTACCCTCATTGCCGGGGCTCCTGGCCGAGGCCAAGTCGTATTCCGAGCGTCTCTTCGACTACTGGCGCATCGGCACCCTGAACATGAGAGCAGCCAAGAGCGCCCTGGTCAGGCCAGCAGAGGCGGAGGATGCGACTTGGGAAGACCGGGCGGTTGGTGTTGTGACCAAGGCGTCCGCCCGATACCCCTACTTCCTGCAGGAGTTCGCCTCGGCGGCGTGGGATGCAGCCCGAGGGCCGCTCATCACGCAAGAAGACGCCCTCGCTGCCGTCCACATCGGCCAGGTGAACCTCGACAGGGGGTTCTTCACGAGCCGCTGGGAGCGAGCGACAAGGGCCGAGCGCGAGTACATGCGAGCCATGACCGAGGACGGGGCGCGGCCCAGTCAGTCGGGTGAAATCGTGAGGAGGTTAGGCCGGAAGAGCCCGAGCTCCCTTGGTCCCACGAGGGCGAACCTCATACACAAGGGCCTCGTCTATGCGCCTGACCACGGCCAGGTTGCCTTCACGGTTCCGGGAATGGCGGCTTTTATACGGCGACACCCCGACTAAACCTGAGCCAAGCGTGATGCCCGCTCGCTAAGGGCTTGGACGACAAGATCATCCTTGTGCCGTACGGGTTCCCGGCTGAGGTGACGCGGGCCGGAGCGCGGGTTTCAGGTGAACGGCAACGGTGTGGGCCGAGGCGGCCAGGCGGCGAGCCTGGGTCGGCGAAAACGCCCTGGCGATATGGGAAAATCGAATCGCCAAAAACTAAATCCCCATACAACAGGAGGGCGTTCCTAGATGAAGCCTAGCTCAGCGAGGGGGCGCACCGGCGGACGGGCCGGGGCGAGCAGGCAACGCCTGCGGGCCAAGCTGGCGGCTGAGGAGCGC
>JBKQUU010000323.1:0-3619 GCA_052325485.1 Acidimicrobiales bacterium
ACGGCTCGGCGCCCCTCAACGCGGAAGACGACTTCGTCACCCAGCCTGATGCCTAAGGCCTCACGCACAGCCTTCGGGAGCGTCACCTGGCCCTTCGAGGTAACCCTTGCCGCAGCGTCCATTGAAGCCTCCTTACTTTCTGGATGTAGTAAGGATACAACTTTGGCGGGGTCGGTGAGGCCCAAGTTGATGCCGACCGCCTGCACGCACCGGAACCCTACGAGGGCCCACAAGTCGGGGCTTCTTAGGGGCCGGTATGACGTGGTCGTCAGTGCTGTGGCGCTGGGAAGGCCGGGGTAGCACCGCCACCGACTGATATTGCCAGTTTTCTGGTCAAGGGGTATCCATCTAAGCGGACCAAAGACAATGTCTTTTAGCATTATGTGGTCTGACTCCGGTCGGGCATGGGTGGGCAAACATGCTGGTGGTGCAGCTGCTAAGCCGCCTCACGCCAAGGACGTCCCGCGTGTTGCCTCTCCAAGGGCTGGGGTGTGCCCCTCGTGGCCGGAGGCTGCTGCGTGCCCGGGTTCTCCTCCCTCATGGTCTGGATGACCTGGCGGTAGCGCTTGGGGCCCGATGCAACCGCCAGCTCGAGCAGGCGGTAAAAGACAAGGCCCGGATCCCGGGAAGGTCTCATCAACTTCGACAGCACCTTTGAGCTGGTCACGGCCGGGCCGGACGGTGACCGAGCGCAGCCGGTGGAGCATGGCCCAGGCCGTCTGGTACGAGCTCATACCCAGGTCGTTCTTCAACGCCAGAGCGCTGATGCCGTCCTTGTGGGTGGCGAAGTTCCAGGCCACGTGAAACCAAACAGGGAGGGGTGTGCGGGTCCGGTCGAAGATGGTCCCCGCAGTGACCGATGTGCGCCCCTTGCAGTCCAAGCACTTAAGGCGGCCGTCAGCGAGCCGGCACGCACTTACGCCCTGGCACTCGACGCACTCGAAGCCGCGCGGCCAGCGCAACCATTCCAGGTAATCGGCACAAGCAGCGTCGGTTGCGAACCAGGCCAGGAAGTCGTCATAGTGGCGTGGGTAGTGGGTACCGGGGACCAAAGGGATTGGCACCGGCCAGTTCCTCGCCCCGGCGGTCGGCGACCTTTAGCTAAAAGTGTGGTTTTTGGTCCGCTTAGATGGATACCCCTTCGGTCATGATGTCCGTCTTGTTGATCCCCACGGTCCCATGTTGCCCTCCTCGGCAATTGCTGCACATTGCCGATCGCCCACCCGCTGTCCTGGAGCCTCGCATTCGGGACCAACCGTGAAGGGCGGAATTGTCGACAGCGCGCCTGATGGCCCCGGAGCCGGGGGCTTGTGCCGGGAGAGGGAAGCCGAGGAGCCGGTGCACCGTGCCAGGGACCGGGAAGGCCAAGTCCATGGGGTCCGGACCCGGTGCTTGCGCCACTACGAGCGCTGAGACCATCGAGAGCAGTACGTTCAGGACCATACGTGAGTATGGTCAGCGGGGCAAAGACGCCAAGGAGCACGGCCACGGTGGCAAAGCCAACACAGCAGTCCAAGACGACCCCACGTTCATGTGTGCTTGTTTGGTGCAGCGAACTAGCAGGCGCCGAGCTCACGCACCCCTTCGGCGACGATACCGCGGTCTTCAAGGTGGGTGGCAAGATGTTCGCCGTCCTGCCGCTAGTAGGAGAACCTGGGAGCGTCAACCTAAAAGTAGAGCCCGAGCTCGGCCGTTCGCTCGTTCACGATTATCCGGCCATAACACCGGGCTACCACATGAACAAGCGGCATTGGGTGACGGTGCAGCTGGACGGGACCATCCCCGAAAAGGCCCTACGGAACTTGATCGAAGACTCCCACGACCTGGTGGTGGCCGGACTGCCCGCCAAGGTGCGAGCTGCCTTAATAGCGAGCTCATGAGACGTCTATGGGCGTGCCCAAAATGCGCACGCAAGATCCCTAGCTTCGCCTGAGCTCGAGGCGGTACCGAACGGCACTTATAGAGTGCAGAGCGCTCGGCGGGGCGCGGACGGTCCCAGGCGGGCGACGGGTCCGTACCTTGTCGATGCTCTGATGGACCGCTCCCACTAGCCCAGCGTCGCTGCGCTCGGTGCTCGCGACAAGTTGTGCGGGAAGTGTCTACGCCTTGTCGGCGCGAAGCCAGATCGTCCACGGCCGGACATCCTTGAGCGCAAGGATCCCTGAACGCACCCAGGGATCGTCGGCGAAGGCCTCGTGCACGGCGGCAACGTCCGGTGCTTCCATAGCGATGAGTGCCACGACCCGGTCGTCGGCGTCTTCGATTGGTCCTCCCAGGACGATGCGGCCGTCCTCGACGAGGCGATCGGCGAACTCGGCGTGGTCTGCCAACTGCGGCTGCTCTCGGATGCCGCGGTCATTTTCCCACACCGCGCCCCGCATCGTCGTGACCGCGAAGAGTGCCACGAACCGATCCTAGCTGTGCCGGTCGCCGAACCCAGACGAGGCGTCCTCCGGGACAGAGACACGTAGGCGGCACCACTAGCCCGCATAACCCTATGGAACGGGCCCAGCATGCCCCGCCAATTCTGTCGAGCGCAAGACCTCGGCGCTCATCCCGATGTGGCACACTGCCCAAACGACGCTCACCGAGATGCCTGTGAGCGAGGCGGTGTGCTGCACCTGTCGGCGCCCGCCTCCCACGGCAAAGTCAACCCGAGATCAACCCCCGGGTTGATGTCAATTGGGAGCTCCCGTTGTAGCCTCAACTAGTAGCTGGCTGGAGCCGGCGGGCCGGATGGAGGACGGGCGCTATGAACCTGGGCACCACCAACGCTTTCAACTACCTCGTCATCGCGGCACTCGCCGTGTGGGTGGTGACCCGGCAATTGAGGGCCCGGCCAGTCGTTGTCCGCAAGTTGTTCGTCCTGCCGGTCATCCTGGTCGTCGTGGGTATAGGCAGCCTGAACAGCGCAGCATCCAAGGGCGGCGCGCATTTCAGTAGTAGCGACGCCACGTGGCTCGCCATCGACCTGGCCGCCACCATCGTCTTCGGCGTCCTCCGGGGCGCCTCGGTCCGCCTGTACCCCCAAGACGGGGCCCTGTGGCGGAAGGGCACTTGGGTCACCTTGGTGGGCTGGGTACTGTCGTTTGCGGCCCGTGGCGCGATCGGGGTGTTGGGGTCCCACCACGGCGCGAAGGCGGTGGCCAGTAGCGCCCTCGTTCTCTCCTTCGGGGTCAGCCTGGCGGTACAAGGCGCCGTCGTTTACCTGCGGGGGTTGGGGGCGGGTACGCCTTTTGCCGCCGACCCCCGCAGGACCAAGGCGTGGTGAGGGCTCGCTGCTCGGTCTGAACTAAACCTGAACGAAGCGTGATGCCCGCTCTCTAAGGGCTTGGACGGCAAGATCATCCTTGTGCCGTACGGGGTCCCGGCTGAGGTGACGCGGGCCGGTGCGCGGGTTTCAGGTGAACGGCAACGGTGTGGGCCGAGGCGGCCAGGCGGCGAGCCTGGGTCGACGAAAACGCCCTCCTGATATGGGAAAATCGAATCGCCAAAACTAAATCCCCATACAACAGGAGGGCGTTCCTAGATGAAGCCTAGCTCAGCGAGGGGGCGCACCGGCGGACGGGCCGGGGCGAGCAGGCAACGCCTGCGGGCCAAGCTGGCGGCTGAGGAGCGC
>JBKQUU010000324.1:0-9587 GCA_052325485.1 Acidimicrobiales bacterium
CGCCTTCCAGAGCTGGACGAGCGTGACCTACGTGCTCGTGTACCGTCCCGGGGAACGCCTCTGGTCCGGGCAGGTGGCCAAGACGCCGGCCGTCGAGTCCTGGACCGGCTCCGTGAAGGAAGGCTGACCGCCGCCGTCCCACAGCAGGAACTCGGCGAAGGCTTGTCCGAGATGTCCGGCCAGGGGTGATCGCTGTGGCTCTGTCGTGCGGAGCGTTCCCGCACGGGCCTGTCCCCCGACAGCTCGAACGGGGTGATCTCCGGTATCCCGACCGCTGCCGGGGCCTACCACGTCATCGTGGTGGCGACCGATGCCGCCAGGGCTACGACCACTGCCGAAATGTCCATCACGGTCTGAAGCTCGCCCCCAAGCACCACGACGACCATCCGGGCCGTGCGCGGCGCCAAGGGGACGGTCACGACCTTGCCGCCCTTGCGTAGCACAAGTCAGGGTGCGGTGCCCCGCTCCAGGCCGAGGGCTTCGATATCGGCGCCAACGGCTTCCGACACCCAGGCCGTTCAGCGCCAATTGCGAGATGACGGCGTGCTCGGCCGCTCCTCCCGGCGGTGTTAGTACTCTTCGTGACGGCGGTCATCGCCGCGACCTTGGTTATCTTGGCCTTCGTCCGCAAGCGGAGGCGGCTCCGGGACCAGTCTCGGGCCCTCCCCCAGTGACCGTTACCCGTCTTGGTCGCGCCGCGAGGGTGACGTGCCCAAGCGCGCCAGCCATGGGACCACTCGCAGGACGCGCTGGAGCAGGCTCCAGGGGTGCGCAGCGGTCCCCTCGCTGCAACCGGTCCGGCACAACTCGGACCTGACTCTACCTGTAGCCCATTTTGCCGATCGTGACAGCAATGGCTAACACGACGAGCCAAAGGCTACGACGTACCGCACGTAGCCCGGCCATCAAGCGCCAGTGCTTGGCACCAAACGAGCGCGTCCCCCATCGACGTCGTCACGCGTGCCGCCGGCCTCGCCCATGGTGCAAGCCCCGTTTTTGGGTTATTTCTCGAACACGAGCACGCCGTGGCCGTCGAGGACGGTGACGCGGGTGGACGCGTACCCGCCCTGGTAGGAAAAGCTAAGCTCATCGCCCGTCGGTTGGAGCGTGGCGCGCCCCGGGGCGGCCCCGAGGCGTAGGGCCACCTCGACGTCCACGATCGGGAAAGGGTCGTACACGAGGTCGAGGTCACGGGCCAGACGGGCGGGGACGAAGCTGAGAAGGTGCACGGCCGTGGCCCTGTCGGTCTCGACCACCGAGGTCTCGAGGTGGACAGGACCACCGGCCCGCAGCAGCGGCGCCGGTAACAGGCGGTCCAGGCACTCGCCGACCAGCTGGCGGTACTGGTCGTTGCCCTCTTCAGCCACCCCCGCCAGCAGCGGGACGGCGAAAACGATAACGCGGCCGTTCTGGACGACCGCTCCGTGGCCGGACGGCTTGTAGGGCGGCGTATAGGAATGGCCGCTGAAGTGGTCATAGGCCCGCTCGAAATAGGGATAAACCAGTTCCACCAGCGTCTGGGCCGTCGCCGTCCCCGTCGTTTCGAGCACAAAGGTCTCCCCATGGGCTCGGACGTGCGCCGGGACGGGTGGAGTGAGCCATTTGGACGGCGACAGCGCCAAGAACGTCGTGCTGTACGGGGCCTTCCCGGCGATCTGCCAGCCCAGAACCTCTAGCAGCTCGGTGCCCTCGGCGCTGGCCGCGGCGGCCCCGGCCGACAGGACCAGGGAGCCACCATGGTCCACGTGGTCCCGGAGCCGGCCGGCCAGGCCTGCGCCGATGGGCGTCGAGTCGGGGACGAGCACCACGGGGTAGGAGCTCAGTGGCGCGTCAACGGGGACCACGTCGAACTGTTGGCGCAGCTGCTGCAGGACGCGCATGGCGCCGATCACAGCCGGCCCCGGCGCGTCCCCGAGCTCGGCATCGACGACGAGGGCGACCTCGGCCAGGTGGCGGCCGCCCACCACGAAGGGTTCGCAGGCCTCTATGTGGCGGTAGACGGTGCCGATCCGCTCGTAGGCAGCTGCATTGGGTACGGCGTTGGGAGGCAGTAGGTCGCCAACGCCGAGGCTCAGGCCGTGCATGAGGATCTGAGCGCACTCATAACGCAGCGCGGCCTCCGGCTTGAGCGACGCCATGTCCCCCCAGCTGCGGTGGAACCGGCCCGTCTGGCTGAGCATGGGCAGGCCGAAGCTACGGACCAGGCGGCCCACGTAGGGCAGGTAGTTGTAACCCCAGCCTCCCGTCGGCAGTGACTCGACCTCGATGTGGCGCAGGTACTTGGCTTCTGTGGTCAGGCCGGCCTTGGGCCGGCTGTTGAACCACACCGCCCACGCCGAAGCCGGGTGGAGGGAGGCCATGATCCTGGTCGAGAACCGCTCCATGTAGCGGTGCGCCACCGATCGGGCGTAACGGGCACGGTCGGTGGCGCTGGCCGGGTCGAGCCCGTCCCGCTTCATCCCGGCCATGGCCCAGCGCGACGAGCTCGGCTGGTCCCAGCACATATCGAGGAACATCCCGTCCACCGGTCCGTAGCGCCCGAGGATCTCCTCAATCTGGCCGGCCAGGAACTCCTGGTAAGGGCTGGACATGTCGAGGGTCTGCCAACCGGCGTGGTAGGCATCGGTCATAGGGTGGCGGACCTGGACCAGCTCCGGCGTCAAGGCCACCCAGTCCTGGTGCAGGTCGGCGGCGTACTCGTCACACTGGACGCTCACGTAGATAGGGGCTTTGATGCCGGCCCCGTGGAGGGCCTCGATCTGCTGGCCCATGAGGTCGAGGCCGCGGTCCAACCCGGGATGGCGCTCGGGCCGGTCGGTATCGAAGTAAAGCCGCCCATGGTGGCATTTGGCGAACACGGTGACGCTGTCGACGTGGGCGTCCTTGAACGTACGGGCGAAGGCATCGGCGTCGAAACCGACGCCTACGTCCGGGATATCAGGGCTGGTGTGAAAATCGAGGTGGATGGTCCGGCGGGGGAACTGCTCCCAGCGCAGGCCTTCGGCTGACGGCATGGGCTACTCGGCACCTTCCCACTTGACGACCGCCCCTATGACACTGGGGCCACGGTGATGGAATATGTCTTCGTACAAAACTGGCATCTCAGTGTAGGAAACGCGCTGGGTGATCACTTCGCCCCAGGGCATAGCCCCCAACGCCACGGCCTGTAGCGAGGCCCGGCGGTAGGCCCGGTAGCCGTCGTCGCAGGGGAACACCATCCGCAGGCGGCGGTGGTGAGCCTCGAGGAACTCGAAGGAGACCTGACCGTCCCCGTAGTTGCCCTGCCAGACGAAGCAACCGAAGCGCCGGCACATGCGGATACCGGCATCGATGCATTCGTGGCGTCCCGTCGACTCGAAGACGAAATCGGCGCCGTTGCCCTCGGTCATCTCGAGCACGTCGGCGATGCGGTCGGACGTCCCGTCGTCTTCGGTGCCGAAGCTGGCCGCAGCGCCGAACTTGGTAGCGATGGACCGGCACTCGGCCCGGGGGTCGATACCGATGACGACCGCGCCCCGCCGCACCGCCGCGCTAACGACGCCAAGGCCGATCATCCCGAGACCTATGACGACGACCGTGGCCCCCACGCCGACCTGGGCCAGGTCGACGCCGTACAGGCCGACAGCGGGCATGACGAAGAGGCTCCCCGTATCGTGGGGGACCCCGGCGGGCAGCAGCTCGGCCCCATGGTCGCCCGAGGGGTTGAGCACGGCCACGGACGCGTGCGTCCCCGAGCGGCAGTTGAGCGACTTACCCGTGCCCCGGAGCTGCAAGGCGGCGTTGCGACGGTAGTAGACCGTGTCGCCGACGGAGTAGCCGGTGACGTCCGAGCCTACGGACACGACGACGCCCGTGGCCATATAGCCCGTCACTATGGGGAAGCTCCCCCAATCGAGCTTCCCGGTGAGCACGGCGAACTCGGTCCCGATGCTCACCCCCGACCACAAGGCCCGGACAGCGATATCGTCCTTCCCGACCGGCGCCGTCTCCACCTCCGCCAACCGGAACACCCCGTCCGGCTCGGCGATGAGCGCCTTGCCGGTCAAACCGCCTAGACCAGTCACCTGCGTACGTTTCCTTTCCTCTTTCTACCAAATGGCTTCCCTCCACGATGGGCTTACCTCTACGATGGGCCGAACTTGACGAGCGCCTTCACGACGGTGCCCTTGTCTATGGCGGCGAACGCGTCAGCGATCCGGTCGAAGGGGTAAGAACCCGACAGGAGGAGGTCGCGGGGGACGACCCCCGACTCGACCATCCGGACCACGGGCTCAAGCACGGCCTCCTCCCGGGGCCGGGCCACGATGAGCGATGCATTTCGCGGCGCAGCCATAACGTCAAGCGGGACGGGGGCTTCCGGCGCGCTGTAGATGATGAGCCGGCCGCCGGGCCGCAGCCAACGGTAGGCCGAGTCCACCGCTGGGGCCTTGCCTGAAGCCTCGAAGACGACGTCCGCCCCACCGAGGTCATGGAACAGCGAGTCTGCCTTAGGACCGGACATGGCCACGTCGGTGGCGCCAAGCTCGAGAGCGCGCTGGGTGCGCTCCGCCCGGCGCCCGACACAGACCACGCGGGCTGCCCCGAGGAGGCGGGCGTAGGCAACGAGGGAAAGACCGGCGATGCCGGTACCGCTGACACCGACTACGCCGCCCACCATGCCACCCGCTTCGACGGCGATGCTGAAGGTTTCCGCCAAACTGATGGAAATGGCAATGTCTTCGGGCGAACGGTCGGGCCCGAAGACAATGTGGGGAAAGTTGTCGGCCGCCTTTTCGCCCGGATGGTCTTCCTGCCATGCCCTGGCGTCCCGCACCACGCCCCGCTCCGCAAAACCCCCCCAGTACATGCGCGCCGGAGGACCTTCCCAGCCGTAGGCGCTGCAGCGCGTCACTAGCTGGCCGGGCTCCAGGTAGCGCACCCGGCCACCGACGGCGGTGACCCGCCCCACGCTCTCATGGCCGAGGATGCTCGGGTAGGTGACGCCCGGTGCGAACGTGCCCAATCGCAGCATCCGGTCCGTACTGTTGCATATGCCGCACACGACCATGTCGACCCGGGCGTCGTACTCACCGGCCACAGGTTCGTCTACTTCGGACACCGAGGCTTCGCCCGGACCTACCATCAGTAGTACTTTCAACCGCGTGCCCTTTCTGTTGATCGTAGCCGGGCCCGGGCCCGTCCCGACCACTGGGAACTAGGCGCAGCCCGGCTCCCGAAGGAACAGCTCGATGACGGGGGCGGCGGCAGGGCGTTGGGCGGGGAGCTTGAGGGTGAGTGTGCCCTCGCCGATACCGCCCAGTTTCGTGTTTTGCGCCTGCGCGTAGGGGCTCCAGCACAGCACGCACCCCAAGCACCACACCTCACCCAGGCCGCAGCACTGCGTCCAATGCCCCTGGTAGAGGATTTAGTCACATCCGAGTTCGGAGCGGTGCTCGTCTACGTCTTACTCACCGACGACGATAGGTACCCTTCGGCCCCATCACTGGATCTCAGGAAGCCTCTACCACGACCCAAGCGGCGACGGGGCCGCCCCAGGCCGAGCACCCTGGCCGCCCGCTCCCCCGCCACTTGGCGCTCGGAGGGTTTCCCCGTCTCCCAGTAGTACAGCCCGTCATAGTGGGACCCGCCATGGCGTGGGGAGAGAACGCAACACTCGTGGTAGTCATTGATGTCCAAGCGGGCGTCACAGCTCACGAACGTGATCATGGGACAGCTAAGCCCCGTATCAGCTCGCCGTATGGGCCGCGGAGCGCAGCAACGCCGTTCGGTGAGCTCAGGCCATCCCTGTCACTCTTAGCTGTCGGCGGCATAGATGAAGCCTCCCACCGAGGTCTTGTGACTCACAATGTTGATCTCAATATGTGCCACGAGGTTGGGAAATGGCACCTTGTCCACAGCTGTGGAGCAACGCCATTCACAGGGGAGCGCTCAGTAGCTAGTCACACGGGTGTAGTGTACCGAACATGTGTGTGTAGCGTGAGCATCCTCGGGGGGGGTCGTCAGACGGCTCCGCACCCGGTCGAGACTGAGAGCCAGACGTTCGTAAGGTCGCAGAAGCCCAGCGCAATGGCGACTGGGCTCTCCCTAGTACAGGCTCGACGCCTTGCGCTATCTGGACGGCTATCCACCGCAAACACATCTGGCCCAGGTTGGCCAACGTGAGGTTCGCCGAGATCATGGAGGTCACGGTCTACAGCAAAGGCCACTGCTCGACGATCAGGGCTGGGACCTCCATTCCGCACGTCTCGACCTGGCCGGCGCTGGCTCGTCTCGTTGGGCTGGATCTGGCCGGTCCCGTTGCTTCCGATCCGTAGTCAGTGACCCCTGAACGCTGTACTAACCAGGATTATCGCTCGTCGATGTCGAGCGAGAGTCGCCAGTTAGACGGTGTGAAAGTGTCCGACGCGCCCCGGGTCCCAACTGGCAGAACGTGGGGTTATCGCCGGTCTCTGTCCGCTCTGTGGCCTTCTCCTCAGTGACCCGCAGAACCGGGACTACGTGTTCGGACAGGCATTTGGTGGGCGCGTCACGGTTAAAGCTCACGTCGACTGCAACAACCGCGTGGGCAGAGGCGCAGAAGGACAACTCGCCCGCGCCACGAGCCTTACGAACTTCCTGCGGTCTGTCCACGGTCTAGCTACGCTCGCCGTTCCAGCTCTAGCGGAAGATGGGCGGCGATTCAACGTTGACTTGGCGTCCGGTGAGCTGACTCCGTCGACGCCGACGGTCAAGGTACGGGAGTCCGACTCTGCGCTCCACCTTTACGCTGAGGGCAGCGAAGGACAGCTTCGAGGGGTGATCCGCAATTGGAGGCGGGGGTTAGGGTCAGAAATACCGACGTTCGACGATTTGCCACCCAGCTCAAGGGGTAAGACCACCGGCGATCCGCTGCAGGCGAGGGCGAAATGGGTGCGCTCACTTGCCTTCGGAGCCATGCCTTCAGGGAGCCGGGCGAACCCTTGAGGCGGAGCCCAAAGAGGGGTCCAGTCGTCGCGTGCGCCGGTACGCCCAGCTGCGCACTGTCTACTGGTGGAACCAACCTACATGGCGGTGGTCGAGATCATCGTTTTACAGCTTCTTGCCGCTAAGCAGGGCCGCGCCAGCCGATGCCCTAGTCACCGACAGGTACCAGACCCAGCTAGACCGCGTTTTTGCAGGACGCGACCCACCTGGACCGAGGACCACCGCTCCCCCACTTTGGGGCGGTGACCAGCCTCTTCAAGACGAGCCGCGATCTGGCGGCAACTCAAACCTTCCTGGGCCAGGTGGCGGGCAAGGGCAATGACCTCCTGCTCTCGCTCATGGGGCACCAGCTCCTTACCCTCGGCGCGCCACCCGAACGGCGGGTGGCCTCCCGCGTAGCCACCCACCGCGAGCTTTGCCGCCTTCCCCGCACCCATCCTCGAACGGATCAGGGCGCGCTCGTACTGGGTGATGGCCTCAGGCACCTCTCTCACGAGTGGTCTGGTCAGTAGGGGTCGGAGTCGGTGGGATGCCGGTGGGGTGCCGGTGGGGTGCCGGTGGGGGGACGTGGTACAAAACTCCACGCCGCGTCGGTGGCGCTGACCTCTGGCTACCCCCCGCCTGAACTGGGGCTTCGCGTGAGAATTCAGCCCATAGCCCTGTGGTGCGTCGTTTGGGGCATCCGCTTTGGAGCGCGGCATCAGCTCGCTTTCAACGTGGCGACCCGGTTGGCGGCACTAGGCTCAGGGTGCCTGAGGTGACGGGAGGTCCCTGAATTGACGAGCAGAGCTTCGGCCCGCACCATGCGGGCGATTGTCGCCTTAGTGCCGGTCATCGCCATGGGAGCAGTTTCGCGAATGCCGACGGCTGCGGCCCAGGAGCTCGATTTTGTCCGGGTGTGGACGCAGACGGTTAGCGACGGCCGGCCCATCAGCTTGTCTTCGCCCAACCTCGCCACCCTTGACGGCGCTCCCGCTGTCGTGGTCGGCGACCAGGGCGGCCACATTTATGCCTTTTCTCTGGCCCAGGGCGTGCTCGTTCGCGGTTGGCCGGCCAGTACTGGAGGTGTCCCGATCGGGTCGACGCCTTCGGTGGCGGCCCTCCAAGCAGGGTCGTCCAACGACACCGTTTTCATCGGGGCCGGTTATGCGGGCAAGCCCCACGAAGGAGGCTACATGGCCTTCAACCCCAATGGGACGCTGCGTTGGTCGGTGGCCGTTCACAACCCAAGCGCGCCTTATGTGTCGGGCATCGTGGCCTCCCTGGCCGTGGGCGACCTCCAGGGCGGGACCGATGTTGTTGCACCTTCGATCGGCGAGGAGCAGGATGCCGTAAGTGCGATCACCGGCAAGGTCTTGCCCGGGTTCCCTTGGTTCCAGGCGGATGGTGACTATGCCACTCCCGCAATGGCCGACCTTTACGGCAACGGCAAGACCGAGATCATCGAGGGAGGAGGTCAAACCGCCGGCAACGCCTATGGGGTCCAGTACCCTCAGGGTGGGCACATAAGGGTGGTCTCTGTCACCGGCAACGCTGGTACTGACAGGCCTGCTGGTGGTCTCCAATGCAACTACAATCCTGGCCAATCGGTTGATTCTTCGCCCGCAGTAGGGCGCTTCCTGGACGGCAACGGCGAGGGGATAGTGGTAGGCACGGGCGACTTCTGGCCCAATGCTCTCGGCACCGACGAGGTGTTCGCGGTGAGTTCGCACTGCGCCCCCGTGTGGTCGGCCCGGTTGGACGGGCTCACTACTTCTAGCCCTGCGCTGGCCGACCTCAGTGGTAACGGCTCGCTGGAGGTCGTAGAGGGCACCAACAACCCCCACGGCGGCGGGTCTGTCTACGCCCTTTCCGGGCCCACCGGCGCAGTCCTGTGGCGGCAAACCGCTCTGGGAGAAGTAATCGGAAGTGTAGTAACGGCAGATTTGGGTGCCGGCCAGCAAGACGTATTGGTCGCTTCCACGGGCGGAGCCGAAGTGCTGGATGGTCGGAACGGGGCCGTCCTGGACATTCTAGAAAAGGGTGTCGGCCTCCAGAACTCGCTGCTGGTGACCGACGACCCCAATGGCGAGATCGGCGTCACGGTCGCCGGCTACGACGCCCATGACGTCGGCGAGGTGGACCACTACGAGCTGGTCGGGTCCGACGGGGGTGACGTCGACCAGACGGGTGGGTGGCCCATGTTCCATCACGATCCCCGTCTCAGCGGTAACGCCGAAGCGCCGATATAGGTCATTGCCCGAACTGACGGGTGCCAGCACTGGAAATAGCCACGAGCGGGCATGACCGTCGCCCCCGACCTCCGGACCAGCCCGCCGTGTAAAGAAAGGAGTAGGCCATGCGGTTCGCCGAGCACAGCGGACAGCGGCATGGTCGTTGTTGTAGGCTCCGTGAAGGCCAGGAAGGCCCCACACTCTCGGCTAGCGCCGTGCTACTACGAACCAACAAGGAGAACAGCCAGTGCCTTACAGGTGGTTATTGGCCGTTGCCGTGGCAGGAACTTTCATTGGTGCTGGCGCGCCCGTGGCGTCGGCTGCGCAATCACCGCGCTCGGTGGCCGCGTTTAGAAAGGCGGCTGCGACGCTGCAAAAGGAGTCCGTCCCGTTCAGCAACGTGCTACAACA
>JBKQUU010000325.1:0-12888 GCA_052325485.1 Acidimicrobiales bacterium
GCCTGAACGGCCCCCGGGCCTGGACGGCCCCCGGGCCTGGACGGCCCCCGGGCCTGGACGGCCCCCGGGCCTGGACGGCCCCCGGGCCTGGACGGCCCCCGGGCCTCTCAACCCGCATAGCTGGCCCGCGGCTCGGGCGTCAACGTCGTTCAACACCACGACCTCACAGAGGTCGGACCCGAGCAGGCGGGCAAGATTTGCCTGCTTACGTCTGTCGCGCCACACCTCGCCGACCACGCCCGCGGGGACGGCGACCTGCTCGCCCCTCTCTCGGGCGCGCGCTACGAGGCTCACCGCTCCTCTTTGGGCGCGCTCGAAACCGACCAAAGCACCGGCGTCGAACGTAAGGCCGCTCATACCCAGCCGGCCTGCGTGTCTATCTCGGCTCGCTCGGCATCTGTCAGCGGACTGCCCGTCTCGGCCAGGAGCTCGTCGAGCCATGTGCCAAGGGCGTCGAGCTTCACCCGCTCCTCCAAAGCGCGCTCCACGTACGCCGAGACATTTGGGGCACGGCCCTGCGCTACGGCCGCTCTGGCCTGCTCGACCAGGGGGGACGGAAGGCTCACAGCGATCTTCGAGCGCGCTGTCATACCAAGCACCAAACCGTGCCCGCACCTCCTCTCTTCTTGCTCTCTTATTGCGCTCTCTTGTTGCCGCCCGGGCCCGCCTCTAGCCGCGGGGCGCCGGGCGCCGCTCAGCCGGCGACCGGGCCGAGCGCTATCGTCCGAGGAGAGATGGGTACCGGACCGGCGCGCCGACGCTGGCTCTCTCGCCGAGCGCTCCTGCTCCACCTCACGGTGGTGGTCGTCGCCCCTGGTTGTGGCGTTGCCGGATGGTGGCAGGCAACGCGAGCATTAGCGGGCAACGGGCTCAGTTGGGTCTACTCCATCGAGTGGCCCATCTTTGGCCTCATCGCCATCGCCGCCTGGTGGCAGCTCGTCCACGAGGACCCGGACGCCTACGAGGCCCGCAAGCGGGGACCGACCGAAGGCCAGTTGGCGCCGGTCGTCGCCCCCGAGGCGCCGGAGCCGCCGGCGGAGGCGCAGGCCACCGTCGAGCCCACCACTGCCCGGCTGTCGACCACCCTGGTCGTGCTCGTCGGCGCCGAGCTCCTGCTCGGCGTGGCGTCTGTTTTTTGGGTGCCCGTCAACCGGCCCAGCGGATGGGTACCCTCGGCGGGCCAGGCCGTCTACCTGGCCCACGCCGCTTTCGGCTTGCTGGTGGTCCTCGGGGCCTTTGTGTTCCTGGTCCGCGTGAGGCAGGCGGCGCGCACTTCGCGACTGGTCGGCTGGATCGGGTTCACCGGCGTCGTCGTGGCCGCCGCCGGCGGCGTACTCACCGAGGACCAGTCACTGGTGCGGTTCTTGGGCATGGTGCTCATGTTCTTCGGCCCGGTGCTGGCCGTTTTTGCTTACATAGCCCCTCTTTTGCTGGCCTCGTCCAAACGGGTGGCGCTGCCCTCGGGCGGCTGAGCGGGCCATGACAGGCTCAGATGGGGCGCCCGGCACCGCCGCAGCCGAGCATGAGCCGTCTTCGCCGGTGGCCGCGGTGAGGCGAGGGCGCGCCCACCGGGGCAAGAGGTGGGCCGTCACGGGCGCCATGATCGCCCTTACGGTGCTAGTGGGAGCGGGCCTGTACGCCGGCCTGGCCGGCTCCGGCTCGGGCACGGGAGCCAACGACCCCCTCGTCGACAGGACGCAAAAGCCCGCTCCCAACTTCTCGTTGCCCGAACTGGCCCGCCCGGCCCGCAGGATGTCCCTGGCTGACTTCCGGGGCAAGCCCCTGGTCATCAACTTCTGGGCCTCGTGGTGCTACCCGTGCCAGACCGAGATGCCGCTGCTAGAAGCCGCTTTCCGTTCTGAGCGAGGAGCGGTGCAGTTCCTCGGCATCGATACCAACGACACCCGTAGCGCGGCGTTGCGCTTCCTGCAGCGCGTGCACGTGACCTATCCGTCGCTTGTCCTGTCCCACCCGGCCAGCCCGGTGGTCACCTCGTACGGCCTGATCGGGCTGCCCATCACCTTTTTTATCTCCCCGAAGGGCACGGTGATGGGCCGCCACATCGGCCCGATGAACGCCGCCACCCTGCACGCGGCGCTGGAACTGGCCTTCGGGCGGGCGGCGTAACATGGACGGCCAGCGATGAGCCGCCTGTGGCGTGTCATGTCGGTCGACCACCTGGACCCGGTCGCCCCGGTAGAAGAAGTGGTCCGGCTGCTCGACCTGGCTGGGACGGCGACGGCGGCGGCGTACGGCCGGAGCGACGTCGTCGAGGCGCTCCACGAGCACCAGCCGGCAACGGTGGCGATCTCTTCCTCGGGAGGCCTGGTGGGCGTGAGCGTGGCCCGGGTCAGTGGCCCGGACGCCCACCTCCTCGCCTTGGCCCTGCACCCCGACTGGCGCAACCAGGGGATCGGCTCGGCGCTGTTGAAGGCGCTGGACCAGGATGTCGTCCATCGCGGGGCCCGCCGCCTGCTGGCCCTCGTCCGTCCCGGCCAGGTCGGTGAAGCGGCCTTGGCCCACCAGGGCTTTGCCCGTGTGCAGGGCCTTGATTTTTACGAGCGGGCGGTGTCGATGGTCCCCGAAGAGCTCGCCATTGTGGAACGCTACGGGGGCCGCGTGCCGGAGACGGGCCTGTGGGAAGCGATGAAAGGTTTCTCCTCGACCCGGGACCTGATAGAGCGCAGGGTGGTCGCACCCTTGGCCCGGCGAGAGCTGGCGAGCGAGGTCGGGCTGGTGCCGCCGGCCACGATCTTGTTGTTCGGGCCGCCCGGCACGGGCAAGACTTCGTTTGCCCGGGCGGTGGCGTCCCGGCTGTCGTGGGCGTTCGTCGAGCTCCACCCTTCCCTGCTCGGCCAGGGGAGCGAGGGGGCCGGTGCCTTGCGCCAGGCCCTGGGCGAGCTGGCCGGCGTGGACCGGCTGGTCTGTTTCATAGACGAGGCGGACGAGATCGTGGCCGACCGGGTCAGCCGACCCGAGAACCAGGCCATCGTCAACGAACTGCTGAAGTCGATGCCCGCCTTCAAGGCCCGGCCCGAGCGGTTGATGATCATGGCCACCAACTCGGTGGCTTCGGTGGACCCCGCCATGCTCCGCCCGGGCCGGTTCGACCTCATAATCCCGGTGGGGGCGCCCGACGCCGGGGGCCGGGCCGAGCTCGCCGCCGACCTGCTGCCGACGTCGGACCCTCGGGAGGTGGCGGCCCGGACGGTGGGATTTACGCCCGCCGACTTCTCGCTGGTGGCCCAGCGCAGCGCCCAGCTGGCCTTCGACCGTGCCGTAGCGGGAGGCGACCCCCGCATAATCTCCGCCGACGTCCTGGCCGCGGTAGCGGTCACGAGGCCGTCGGTGAGCACCGACGCCACCGAAAAGTTCCAGGTCGAGTCCGACCACTACGCCCGGCTATAACCGCGCCCGGGGCGGCCCGAAGTCCTTGACGAGCGCCTTTCCAGTTCGTAGTGTCTAATTCGGGGTATTAGTACTGCCTAAGGGAGAGGCCCGGGGCCCAGTCCGCCGGGCGGAGGGGAGCAGGGCCTGGAATGGGTCGCTCCATCAGGGTCGCCATCGCTGGCGCGTCCTTGTGCGTGGTCGCCGCGGTGGTGGTCTTTGTGGCCATGGCCTACCTGCGGTCCAGCCCTCCAACCGTCGACTTTGCCACCGGCCACAAGCCCGGTGCTCCGGTGGAGCTCACGCTGCAGACCGTCGGGTCCATCGGCTTCGGTCCCCACCCGACGTGGGTGTCCTATCTGACCGAGACCCCCGATGGCCAGTGGTCCCACACCACCCTGTGGGACCTGCCGGCGCACACGCGCATAAATGTAACGATCTTGCAGTACGACACCGGCAGCCCCCTTCGCAACCAGTTGCTCGGCGGGGTGACGGGGACAATAGGCGGCTCCATGAGGGTCAACGGCAAGGTGGTGTCCCTCATCAATTCCAACGCCGGCAACGGTGTCGGCCACACCTTCAGCATCCCCAGCTTGGGCATCAACGTGCCTCTCTACGGCAACCCGTCCAATGCCACGCTGTGCAGCGTCGCCCCGTGCACGACCAAGTCCGTCCACAACGTAGTGGAGTTCTCGTTCATGACGCCGGGGGTGGGCCAGTACCCCTGGCAGTGCTTCGTCCCCTGTGGCCTCGGTTACCTCTACGGCAACGGGGGGCCCATGCAGTCCATCGGGTACATGGACGGTTTCTTGAAGGTCGTGGCGTGATGGACGACGGCTACGGGGGCCACCACTTCCGGCGCATGATCGGCATTTGGGCCGTACTTTCGGTCGTGGCCGACGTCCTGTTCTACGTCCTGGCCGGCCCCCACATCCCCCCGGGGACGATGACGTCCACCGCCGGTGGGGCGCAGTTCGACTTCAACGTCCTGTTCATCATCGCCGTGCCTGTTCTGCTGGCCGTGTGGGTCTACCTCGCTTATTCGCTCTGGACGTGGCGGGCGAACAGGGGCCGGCCCGAGCCCACGGCCGGGCCCTATTCGCGAGGGCACGTCGGCGTCCAGACGGCCTGGATCGCCACGACGACGGCGCTGGTGCTGGGGTTGTTCATTTTCGGCACCTACGAGCTGGTGGCGCCGGCCGGCGCCGGGGGCGGGGAAGGGCCCAACCCGGCATGGACGCCTGCTTCCCACCACGTCCTTCCCATACAGGTCATCGCCCAGCAGTGGGAGTTCACCTACCGTTACCCGACCTTCGGCGGTTTCGAGACCTCGCAGCTGGTGCTCCCGGCCGACACGACCATCGCCTTCCACGTCACTTCTCTCGACGTGATCCACAGTTTCTGGGCCTACCTGTTGGGCGTCAAGGCTGACGCCAACCCCGACTACGACGACGTGGCCTACACGCGCACGACCGGTCAGCTCGGCCAGTTCACGGTGCGTTGCTCAGAGCTGTGCGGTATCTGGCACGGGTCGATGTACAACTACGGCCACGTGGTCAGCTTGGCGAACTTCATGACCTGGGCCAGGTCCAGCCAGAAGACCCTCCTCGCCGCCACCAAGTTGCTGCCTCCTTTCTCATGGACCTACACGCCCGACGCCAACGGGGCCGACGGCGGTTTCTACCCCGACAGCCAGGACCCTTACAGCAACGTGGAGACCTACGGGGCCGTCCCGGCCCAGGTGACAGGAGCGGGGAAATGACGGTGACCAGGTGAGCATCGACAGCAGCCCGCGCCAGGCCGAGGAGACCGCCTACCCGCCGGCCTCGGGCGCCGACGTCGGCCCCGGGGCGCCGGGCGGGGGCCGGGGGCCCAGGGCCAGGCCGGCGTGGTTGGGCCAGCACCTGGGGACGGCCTTGTTGGGCGGGGTCGCCGGCTACGCCGTCGGGCACTGGCTGGGCAACCTCATCGCCAGCGGGTACGCCAACGTCCAAGGCAGCGGCCAGAACGACGTGGCCATCGTGCTCGGCCTGGCCTTTGGTCTCGCCGGCTGGCTGGGCGGGATCGGGGCGCTCAATTACCCCCTGTCCAAGCTGGTCGGGCGCGAGCCGCTCCCCGAGGTCCCCCGGAAGGACTGGACGCGCTATGTCCGCTTCACGACCGACCACAAAGTCGTGGGGATGCAGTACCTGGTCGGCGTCATCACGTTCCTGTTCACCGGGGGCCTGTTGGCCATGGCCATCCGTACCGAGCTGCTCACGCCCACCAACCACTTCTTCGGGCCGGGCACGTACATAACCATCGTCGGTGAGCACGGGACGATCATGATGATGATGGCGTCCTCGATCGTGGTCGGGCCGCTCGGCAACTACCTCGTCCCGCTGATGATCGGGGCCCGCCGCGTCGCCTTCCCCCGGGTGGAGGCGACCTCGTTCTGGATGTTCGCCGCCGGCTATTTCATCATCCTCACCGCCTTACCTCTAGGCGGGTTCCCCACCGGTTGGACAGGGTACGCCCCGCTGCAGACCCAGGGCGCCGGCGGCATGGACTCGTACCTGATGGGCTTCGCCGTTATCGGCCTGGGCATGGTCATGGCCGGCTTCAACCTCGCCGCCACCATCGTCCATTTCCGGGCGCCCGGGATGACCTGGGGCCGGATCCCGATATTTGTGTGGTCCATCCTGGCTACTTCGGCGCTGTTGACCCTGGCCACCCCGACGCTGGTCGCCGCCGGGCTGTTCGGCCTGCTCGACCGCACCGCCCAGACGGCGTTCTTTGTGACCGAGCACGGCGGCAGCAGCTTCTTGTGGGAAAACCTCTTTTGGTTCTTCGGTCACCCCGAGGTCTACATAATGGCGCTCCCCGGCTTCGGGATCGTGGCCGAGCTGCTCCCGGTGTTCTGCCGCAAGCCGCTGTTCGGTTACCGGGCGGCCGCCGCCGGCATGGTGGGCGTCGCCCTCCTGTCGTTTTTCGTTTGGCAGCACCACCTCTTCCAGAGCGGGATCGACCCGGACATGCGCCCGTTGTTCATGCTCACCACTGAGCTGATCTCGATCCCCACGGGCTTCATCTACCTGGTGGGGCTGGGCACCCTGTGGAAAGCAAAGATCCGTCTGGAAGTGCCGATGCTTTTCTGCCTGGGGATGTTCTTCAACTTCCTCATCGGCGGTGTCACCGGGGTGTTCTTGTCAGACGTACCCGTCGATGTGACCGTCCACGGGAGCTTTTTCGTCCTGGCCCATTTCCACTACACCATCATGGGCGGGCTCATCTTCGCCTTCTTCGCCGGCGTCTACTACTGGACGCCCAAGTTGACCGGGCGGATCATGGACAACAAGTGGGGCAAGATCCACTTTTGGGCCATGTTCGTCTTCTTCAACCTGACGTTCTTCCCGCTGTTCATAGTGGGGCTTTTGGGCCAACCCCGGCGGGTGTTCGAGTACGCGGCCAACCTGCAAGTGTGGAACGATTTTTCCTCGGTCAGCGCCTTCCTGCTCGGCGCGTCGTTCCTCATTTTCGTGGGGAACTTCCTGTGGACGGTCATTATCGACCCCCGCCCGGCCCCGGCCAACCCCTGGGACTCCAATGGCCTGGAATGGCAGACGCCGACGCCGGTGCCTTATTACAATTTTGAGCGTATCCCTGTGGTCCTCCACGACCCGTACCACTATGGCGAGCCCCAGCGGGTGCCCGTGGCTGACTTGGGCGCCGGGCTACCGGCCGCGGGACTGACCGTGGCCACTGCGGCACCGCCCACCGACCTCGGCCCGAGGCCGCCGTTATGACCGCCGCGGCCAGTCAGCCGGACGCGCCCGTCCTGACCGAGACGCCCGAAGAAGTCGAGTACGAGCTGCGGGCTTCCGAGGCCTCGATGTGGACGGGGAGCCGCCTGCTCATCGGCTCGGTGAGCTTTGCTTTCGCCTCGTTGGCGTTCGCCTATTTTTACCTGCGCTCCTCGGACAACGAGCAACTGTGGCGGCCGCACGGGGTCACGGCACCGACGGGCATCGGGACGGCCATCTTTGTCCTGACTTTGGCGGCCGGGTTGTTGGCCGTCTTCGGCAACCTGCGCCTGCGCCAGGACTTGCGCCTGGACTGGCAGGTGGCCGGGTGGGCGGGGGTCCTGGTCGGGCTCATCGTGACCGGCTTGCAAATATGGGAGCTGACCAGGCTGAGCTTCTTCCCGGGCTCGAGCGGTTATGCGTCGTGCTTTATCGCCTGGGCGGTAATGAACATCGCTCTGGTCCTGACGGCGACCTATTGGACCGAGACCCTCCTGGCCCGCTCCCTGCGCCTGCGCCGGGCCCTGAGACAGGAAGGCGCCGTCGGGGCCGCTCTGCCCGCTGATAGGTTGTTCCGGGCCAGTGCCGAAGGCGGCACGCTGTACTGGGGCTTCACCGCTCTGGTGGGCAGCTTGTTCTGGTTGTTCTTCTACGTGATCTGAGGAGAAGCCGTGGTCCTGGGCGACATGTACATCGGTGCGCAGGTCCTGAGCTTCGCCTTCCCCTTGGGCGTTTTCTGTGTGGCCCTCCTGGTCGGGTTCTTCGTACGGTACCGGCAACGCTGACCCGGGGGACGGCACCGGCACCCTGGTCCCAGCAGGTCCTGGCGGTCCTGGCCGCACTGTTGGTCGTCGTGGTCCTGGTGCCGCCCCTAGCCGGGAGCGCCCACCGCTACGACTGGGCCGAATCGCTACAGTTCGTCGTGCTCGCATTGGTGGCCCCCGGGCTATTGGTGGCCGGCGCCCCATGGCGACGGCTGGGCCTGGTCAAGCCGGCCACGGCGCTGGCCGAGGCCCGGCGCCGCCACCCTGAACGCCTACGCAGCGCAGCTGTGGTGGCCGTGGCCCTGGCCTGCATGGTGGCGTGGCGCGTCCCCGCCTCGGTCGACGCCCTGCGCTCAGGAGGCTGGCCATTAGCCGTCGAGGCGGTGAGCCTGGGCCTCTCCGGGACTGTGCTGTGGTTGGAGTGCGTGACGTCGCCTCCTGTCGGCCCCCGCTCGTCGAGGCCCGTGCGCATCGCCCTGTGCGCCGCCGGCATGTGGACGATATGGGTGCTCGCCTACGTGGTGGCCATGTCGAACGGCGCGTGGTACCCGGCTTACCACCACGTGGCCGGCCACGGTCTCAGCCTCGTGGCCGACCAGCAGATCACTGCCGGGGTCATGTGGGCGGCGGCCAGCGCCTGCTTTGTCCCCGTCATCTTCTTCAACTTGTTCCAATGGCTGCAGCGCGAGGAGGACCCGGACGAGGCGCTCCAGCGCGTGGTGCGCGAGGACCGCCGGCGTCGCGCCCCGCGCCGGGGGTCGGCCCGGCCCTAAGGAGACGGCCCTAAGGAGACGGCCCTAAGGAGACGATGAGGCCGGGACCTCGGTCAGGTCGAGGGCTGGTAAGCGCGTCCCGACCGATCGGTCGGCGGCCGCCAGTTCGGCCTCGGCCGCGGCGCGGTCGCTCCCGAGCAACTTCTCGGCCCCGGCCAGTACTTTCAGGGCATGGCCGTTGGACGGGTCGGTATCGAGCAGCTGTACCTGCTCGATGGCCGAAAGAGCATCTGCGGTGGCCCACAGCGTCACCGTGCCCACGAGCTGGCCCAGATCCCGGCCCGAGCCCGCGCCCGGCACGGTGATCGTTGAAAGTTGGTAGATACTGTCGTCCGTGAACGAGCAGGCCGTCTGGTCATCGGTGAGCAGCCCCGGGACCTGGCGCTCCTCGGAGCGGGAAAGAGAACCGGCAGAGAGGTCCCGGTAGATCGTGAACGTCTCGCCGAGGGCATAGCTGCACGGCGCTATATCGCTGTTCACCTCGGACATCACGGTGGTGTCGTTGGAGATCTGGGCGGCGCGCGAGGAGTTCTGAGGTAGGTCTGTTAGCACCACCACGGCCAGGACCAGGGTCAGGGCCCCGGGCACGAGAACGCCCCTGCGCTTGTAGAGGGGCTTTTTGGGGACGTTCGCCTCGGTGGCGGTCAGCGCCCCGGGGCGGGCGGAGGTCATGGCTGCGGCCCCATCAAAGATCTTGCTTGCGCCGCTATCCCCGTCGCCCACTCGACCTCCGTGGCGTGAGGCAGGCTGAACCCACCCGAGGCGCTTTCATTGGCGTACGGCGTGGCCTGGAGCCGCAGGCGCCCGGCGGGGTCGATGAAGTACAGCAGGTCATTGTGCGACACGGCGTGGTCACGGCGCTGCACCTCGATGGACACCCCGTACGCCGTCCACACCGGGGCTATCCGGGCCAGCGAGCCGGTCAGGAAGCGCCACTCGGGCACCGAGGAGGTCGTGCCCTCCTCGGCGGGGAAGCGGGGCGTCAGGGTGAGGGCCAATGGGTCGGTGTTGACGGTCACCAGCGCGACCTGCGAGCGGTCCGGGCCTAGATCTTGGTAGGCCTGTGAGAGCTCGGTCTCCAGGACCCCGCATATGTCGTCACAGGCGGCGTCGAAGAACGACAGCACCACCACCTTGCCCCGTAGGTTCCGGAGCGTGGCCGTGCGCCCATATTGGTCGACGAGGGCAAAGGGCGGCGCCTGTGCTCCCCTCAGGTGCTGGAGGCCCATGAGAGCGGGCACGGGGGCCGGCAATTGCGCCATGACCGTCGTCCTCGGCGTGGACAGCGTTGCTAGGCCAGCGGGGAGCGCCGGGGGATAGTTGCCATTGGTCGTGGCCGTCGCGGCCGCCCCCACCGGCCCCGGGAACACGTGGTCTAGGACCACACCGCCCAGCCCCAGCACGACGAAGCCGGCGACGGCCAGGGAAATTACCTTGCCCGGGAACCGGGGCGGACCGGCGGCAAAGGCGGCCGTCCGGTCCAGGACCTGGTCCCCCTGGTCGGCTGTCCTCCCCGTTGGCTGCTCCATATCCGTCACGGGGCGTCCCGCTTCAGCCACGGGGCGTCCCGCTTCAGCCACGGGGCGCTCGGCTTCAGCCACTGGGTACCCCGCCTGATGCGGCGCGGGCATGCAGCACCTTGTCGATGAGAGCGCCGGCGCCGCCCTCGTCAGCCGCCGCCCGCCGGATAAGGAACACCAGGGCGGGATAAGCCCAAAAGTCCCCGCAAACCCATAGGATCCCGGCGCCGATCTGTTGGCTGACGAACGGCGACATGGTGACACCCGGGAGATGGTCGTAAACGGGGTACAGCGAATGATCGGTGAACAGGCTCAGGGCCATGGCGAGCACGATCATGACGACGTTGGTGCCGAGGACGGCCGCGATCTGAGAACCCGTCCCCAGCTTGGGCTTTACCGGGTGAGAAGGGACCACCTGGAGCCAGAAGAGGGCCCCGGTAACGAAAAAGCTGGAATGCATGAGCCAGATATGGACGTACTGGTTGGTCTCTGCCAGGTCGAACAGGGCAGGGAAGTGCCAAACGACCATCGTCACGTTGAACAGCACGATAGCCACCCAACCGCTGGTGAGGAAGCGCCCCAGTGCCCGCAGCGGCCGGGACCAACCGTCGAGCAGGAGGGCCCGCATGATGCGGCGTCTTGGTCCCACGGGCACGCCGTGAACGAGGGGCAGCCAGGGCGCACCGGCAACGATCAGGATGGGGGCGAAGAACATGATCAGGATGTGCTCGATCATGTGGACGAAGAAATAGTAATCGGCCCAATAATCGATGGGGGAGTCGACGGCTACTAACAGGACGGCCAGCCCGGCGTAGAACAGGAGCGAACGGCCACGGCGGGCCCGGGCGCTCTGCGGCCGTGAGCGGCGGGCCAGGTTGTGCAACCCCCGCTCGTGCAGCGCCACTACCAAGGCGACAACGATGAGGAACGGGTCGTACGACCAGTGCTCGGTGATGTAGCTCAAATCGGCACCCTGGTCATCGGCCGGCGCGAAGGGTGTCGTCCAGGGCGCCGGCCAGTGTGGCGGCGAAGGACGACCTGGTGGCGCTGGTCGCCGGCCCCGGGTCGGCGTCCAGGACGTAGCGGGTGTAGCCCCGTTGGTCGATCACGTAGGCAATATCACTGTGGGCGATCATCCCTCCCCCGGTCTCGTAGGCCACCTGGACACCAAAGGCGTCCCAGACGCGCTCCAGCTGGCGCAACGACCCGGTCAGGTAAAGCCAGTTAGGGAGGTCCTCCAGGTCCTCCTGCCGGTCGAAGGCCACCAGGTAGTCCGGCGTCGTGTACCTGGGGTTGGCGTCGACGGCGACGAGCTCGGTCCGTCTGCCGGCCGCACCCAACATCTGGTCGGCGGCCCTGAACTCCGAAGCGATGACGGGACAGTCTGACGTGCACACCGGGTCGAGGAAAGTCAAGGCAATGGCCCGGCCGCGCAGGCTCGCCAACGAAACGGTCTGGCCCCGTTGGTCGACCAGGGTGAACGAAGGAGCCGGTGAGTTGGTGGCGTCGGGCGTGCCGTCGATGGCCTGGCTGAGGATGGGGTCGGCATTCGGGCCGATGGCCGAGATAAGCATGGGGACCGAACCGACGAGGGTGACGCCGATGGCACCGACCGAGGCGATACTGCGGAACGAGTACGTGGGGTCGGCGGTAAAGGTCCGCCACCAGCGCCGGTACCAGCCAGCTGCGGGCGGTGCTTGGGCGGCCACGCCAGCGGCGGTCCCGGCGACGGGCTCAGTGACGCGCTCGGTGACGTCTAGGGGCACGGTCGCCGGGCGGGTCATGGCCAGGTAGCCGGCCACGAAGACCAATGCCATGGGGACCATGCTGTTGGGATCGGTGCCAGTCCCTCCGAGGAAACCGAGGTCCTGGACGAGGGCCCAGTCGGCCAGGCACACAACTATGGCCACGGACATGCTCCAGCGCACCACCCGCGGGCGTCCGGTGAGGAACGCCGTGCCGGTACCGGCCAGGGCGACGACGACGAAAAGGTTGACGGCCCAACCGTGGGCCGAGTCGAAGCCGTCGAAGCTCCGCAGCCAGGACGCCAGGAAATGGGGCTGAGGCGTCTGCACCATCTGGTCGAGCATCTGCACGACCTGACCGGCGGCCGCTCCGGGGGCGCCCTTTCCTTGCCAGAAGCCCCGTCCCGGCCAGGCCTGGAGGACGGCCATGCCGACCAGGAACAAGCCCATGCCCCGCACCACCAGTCGACCGAGACGGGGCGTGGCCCACCAAGAGACCGGCAAGGCGATCAGAGCGCCGGCGACGCAGTAAAAAAGGACCGCCCCAGGCGCCCCGAACAACCAGGTGAGGCCGGGAGCAAAGATCTGCCCGAAAGCTTCGCCGAACACCCATACGACCACGCCCCAGGCCACACTGGCCAGCCCGGCCAGACGGGAGAGGTCGCCTCTGGCCGCGGCCAGCAGCCACACGCCCAGGCCCACCTGGATCCACACGGCGGCGGCGGGCGCGGCGATGGGGTGGTAGCTCCAGATGGTGGCCATGGCGTTGTCGAGGTGCTGTACCCACCCGGGCGAAACGGCCGCCGCGGGCTCGATCACCTGGGGCGCCATCCCCAGGGGCATCGACGCCTGGCCCTGCAGGATGCCGTCAAAAATCCAGATGAGGCCGAAGGAAACCCTCAGTAGGCGCCGGCCCG
>JBKQUU010000326.1:0-17022 GCA_052325485.1 Acidimicrobiales bacterium
TCATCTGATCGTGTTGCACCTGGTGCCACAGTGAGGCTCCCGATGCCTGGACGGGGAGGTACCTGTGGCGAGGTTGGCCGGGTCGGCGTCTTTGGTGCTTGTCGATGGGGCAACGCCACTGCGCCCCGAACCGGCGCTCTTCGATGCCATGGTCGCGGGTTGGTGCCGCCAGCACTCAGCCAGACGCCTCAGTCCCACGATCACCCGCCAGAGGGTGCGCGTCGTCCAGCGTTTCCAGGCTTTTTGCGGTTCCTGGCCATGGGAATGGACCTCGGCCCAAGCCGACGCCTGGGTGGCCCAAGGAGCCTGGGCCCACTCGACGGTGCGCAACTACCAGGGCTCACTGGCGTTGTTCGTTGGGTATATCTGCGACCCCCGCTACGGCTGGTCCGAGGCCTGCCTGGAGCGGGTGGGCACGGCACCGACCAGGATCCTGGACGAACGGAACAGCGCTGCCCATGTGGCCGACTACGAGGGCCGTCCCGGGCGCCGGCCGTTCACCCGCTCTGAGCTGCAGGCGCTGTTCGACACGGCGGATGCGGCCGTGGAGGAGGCGGCCAGCTCGGCACGCAAAGGCTGGCTGGCGGCGTTCAGGGATGCCACGCTTATAAAAGTGACCTACGGCTGGGGCCTGCGCTGCCGGGAGACGGCGATGCTCGACGTGGCCGACTTCGGCCCCAACCCGGCCGCACCCGAGCTCGGGGGTTACGGCATCTGCCACGTGCGCTTCGGCAAGGCGATGAGAGGCAGCCCGCCCCGGCGCCGGGCCGTCGCCTCGGTGATGCCCTGGGCCGTGGAGGCGTTGGCCCAGTACGTAAAAGAGGTGCGCCCATTGCACGGCCCGGCGGCCCGGGGACCGGCGTTGTGGCTCACCGAACGGGGGGAACGTATCTCGCCCCGGCGCATAGACGAGCGCTTCGCCCAGTGGCGCCGGCGCGCCGGCCTGCCGGCCGAGCTGTCGGTGCACTGCCTGCGCCACAGCTATATCAGCCACCTCGTAGAGGACGGTGCCGACCCGACCTTCGTCCAGCACCAGGCCGGGCATTCCTGGGCTTCGACCACGGCCATCTACACCACCGTGGGCGCCGACCACACCAACCGGGCCTTGCGGGCGGTGCTGGACCGGGCCTTTGGGGAACAGGGGGACCGGTGAGCACCAGGGCCGCCACCGCCAAGGTGTCTTACAACTGGCACCTCAGGATGCGCATGGCCGAGCGGGGCATGTTCGCCACCTCGGACCTGGTGCCGCTGCTGGCCGAACGGGGCGTGGTGCTGTCCCGAGAGCAGGTCTACCGGCTGGTGGCCAAGGTCCCCGAACGGGTCAACCTCACCGTGCTGGCGGCGCTGTGCGACGCCCTGGGGGTCAGCCCGGCCGAACTGGTGGAGCCGGTCCGGGCCGAGCGCAAGGCGGCACCGGCCCAGGCGGCGTCGGCCCGGGCCGCGGTGCCGGGCATCCGCCCGCGCCGGGCCCGGGTGGATCCCCAAAGGTGAGCCCGGGGGACCAGCAGGCCTGGAGGGACCTGATCTCCCGCCGTGTGACAGAGGCCGGCCCGGCACTGTCGGCCGAGCTCGTCAGCTCTGCTATAGACGCGGTCGCGACGAACCCCTGGGCGCTGCCGATGCTGGCCAGGGCGCTCGAAGCCGGCCCGGGGGCCTTGTCCACCGGGGCCCCTCCCCTGGTTGGGCGGCTAGTGGCAGAGCTGCGTGCAAGGGGTTCTGGTCTTCCCGAACCCGCCTGCGCACGCTGTGGCCGTGCCCACCGGGAACTCACGGTTTCGGACGTAGGTGGTTTGTGCCCCAGGTGCCGGAGGCGTCACTTGGCCGTGGCCTGTTCAGTCTGCGGGGTCGTAAAACCGGTGGCCGGTCGTGGCCCGGACGGTGAAGCGTTGTGCGCGGTTTGCGCCCCCCGACCCAAACGTCGTTGCTCACGCTGCGGACGACTACGGCCGATCGCACGGCGTGCCCATGGCACTAAAGGCGACATCTGCACCGGCTGCTTCCACGGCCCGCTGGCCCGCTGCTCGGTGTGCGGGCGGGAGCGTCCCTGCAATTTCGTCGTCGCGGGCCGGCCCATCTGCATGACCTGCTCGCCCAAAGCGCTGAGCCGCTGCGCCCACTGCGGCAAGGACCGCCCTGCCTGTGCGCGCTGGCCCGAAGGGGCCGTATGCGAACCGTGCTACCGGGCTGCCCTGTCCCGGCGAGGGGCCTGTGAGGCGTGCGGGGCCGAGCGCCGCCTGGTGTCGCCCCCCGGCCCGAGCGCTCGCCGGTGCGCCGACTGCGCCGGCGTCGCCCCACTGGCCACTTGCCGGTCCTGTGGCGCCGAAGAACGGCCATATTTGGACGGCTGTTGCGTACGGTGCGCGCTCGCCAGCCGTGCGGCCGATCTCATCGGCGGCACCGACGGGCCGCTGCGGGCCGTCTACGAGGCCATCGTGGCAGCACCCCAGCCTTATAGCGCCCACAACTGGCTGCGCCGTTCGGCCGCCGCCCGGCTCTTGGGCGAAGTCGCCTCCGGCCAGGTCGCCCTTACCCACGAGGCCCTGGACGCGCAGCGCCCCCGCCAGGGCGCCGACTACCTGCGCCACCTGCTCGTCGCCCACGGCGTGCTCACCGGACGCGATGACGCTCTCGTGCGCCTCGAGGCTTGGGCCGCTGACCATCTCGCCCGCGTCGCTGACCCGGGCCAGCGCCGGCTGCTGCGCTCGTATGCGCGTTGGCGCGTCCTGCGCCGGGCCCGCCAGAGGTCCGAAGCCGCCGGGGCGGCTCGCACCCCCACCCGGCACGCCAAGGTCTGCCTGAACGCCGCTGTCGCCTTCCTGGCCTTCTTGGCCGCCCGCCAGCGCGACCTGGCCAACTGCGCTCAGGGCGACGTCGACGACTGGCTGGCCGAAGGGCCCCCCAGTGCTCCTTGCGCCCGGGACTTCCTCCAATGGGCCGGGGACCGCCAGCTCACCGGGCGCTTCATAGTCCCCGGACAGCCACGCCGAGGCGGTCCCGCCGCCGACGACGCCGAACGGTGGGCGACAGCGCGCCGCCTCCTGCACGACGAGGACCTCGAGCTCGGCGACCGGGTCGCCGGCACCCTCGTACTGGTCTACGGCCAGCAGCTCAGCCGCATCGTCGCCCTCACCCGTGACCAGGTCGAGGTGTCCCCGGGCGGCACCACCCTGCACCTCGGCACCATACCCATCGAGGTCCCCCCGCCCCTCGACGACCTCCTCGCCCGCCTGGTCAGGCAGCGCCGGCCCTACAGCGGCGTGGGCTCGCCAGCGTCGGGCACATGGTTGTTCCCCGGTCTTCGCCCCGGGACGTCTCTCAGCGCCCCCCAGCTCGGCCTGCGGCTGCGCCGCCTCGGCATCGAGCCCGCGTCAGCGCGCCGCTCCGCGCTCGGCCACCTCGCCGCCCGCCTGCCCGCCGCCATGCTGGCCCAGGTCCTCGGGCTCAGCCCGCTCACGGCGGTGCGCTGGGCCGGCAGCGTCGGAGCAAACTGGGCCACGTACGCGGCCCAGTTCACCCGCGCCCAGGCCGCCACCGCCGACTGAGAGCGCCGCGGCTGCTCCCCCCACTACCGCCGGCCCCCCAGGGGGCCGTTGGTGACAGGACCAGGCACGGGGCTCAGTGCCAATAGCCGGGCAGGCAAGTTCTGCGAGACCGCTCACGTGCTCGAAGAACTCGAAGTCACCGGCCCTTCTAAGAATGTCTTACCCCTCACCCGTGCACCCTTACTGAAGCTCAGAACCGCTCCGTCCGTGATCGCGGACCATGACGAATAGCTCTCCAAAGGGCCGCTGCAGGATGGCTATTCGGCATACTTCGAACATCGCTGATTACCAGTTTCAACCGGGGGATGCACTTAGAAGCAGTGGCCGAGCTGCTCGGGCACCCCAGCCTACGGATGACCCAGGTCTATGCCCGTATCTCCAACCGGACGGTCGCCGACCAGTTTGCTGCCGTGTCCGAGCGGGTCGATTCCCTCTACGCCGAGCCCGACGAGGAGACGCCGTCGATGCGCCGGCTGCGTATGGAGCACCGGCGCATGCTGGCCAACGGCTGGTGCACTCGGCCCCAAGAGCTCGGCTGCCACTTCGAGGCGATCTGCGAGGGGTGCGGGTTTTATGAGACCACAGTTGAGTTCCTCCCCATATTGCGACGCCAGCGAGACCACGCAGCTGCCCATGGCCAAGGGGTGCGCGAGGATCTTTACGAGCGCCTTGTCGCCGCAGTCGAGGAGGCCCTGCCATGAAACCGGCCGACCCGCGGCGGCGCTACCCGTCCCACCCGGTCGTCGATGAGTGCTCTGCCGCCGTCTTGGACGACGCCGTGCTCAGCCTCAGCCTGCTGCGCTGCCCGATGCTCGTGGGCGACGCTGCCGCCGAGCTCCACGCGCTTATGAGCCTGGCCGCTCACATCCGCTCCAGAGTCCCCGACGCCGTCGCCGCCGCCCGGGGTCAGCTGGTCCCTTGGTCGGTGATCGGGGCCCAGCTCGGCCTCAGTGCCGCGGATGCCCGCCATCATTACGGGCGTAGCACGGAAGTCGCCCCTCGTTGACTCGATCGCTGGAGGTCCGTGGGTGGTGCCCGGTCGAAAGGCTAACATCGCCTACGGATCACCGGCATATCCCGGATCTACTTGCCCGGATCACCGGCATAACGCGGCTTTATGTGTTGCTGAAAAAAGCCCGAGCTACAATGAGAATCCGTACATAGCGACGGTTCCGGGCGCCGACAGGCCACCACTGACCGTGGTTGCTCCTTGGTCGGGACCGGCCTGCCGGTGACCGCACCGCACGCCGGCTATTCCCTGGCCCAGCAGCAACGAAATAAGAACGACGCGTAAACCAGAACATCCCGTTCTGCGCGCCCGACGACTCAGCCGCCCCACTCGGGGTCGACGCTATCGAAAGAGTTCAAGTACTAATTTCAACATGTGGCTGCGGCCGCCCGGGCCTTTGCGTTGGTTTCAGCCCGCTGACGCTTCCACCAGTGGCGAGGCATCGTCACCCTGAACGCGTTGCGCACCCTCGTGTCGTGCGGCCGCACAAGCCCGTTCTGACCATGGGTAATTCGCGTTTGCGCTGCGGCCGGGCGCCCGTCCGGAACGGTCGCGGCCTCACGCCAGCCGCGTCCACGTCCCTGGATCCTTGCAGAACCAGAGATGCCCCGCCGCATCGACGAACAGGTCGCCTGCTTCGCCTTCGGCCGGGTGGCCGGCCGGGCCCGGCTTGAGCCGCAGGTGGGCTACGGGCGAGGACAGCTGGGCGGCTGGGCCACTGGCGCTGCTGGCGGAGATGCCTGCCCCAGAGTTGGCCATGGCCTCGAGGGCCGGTCCGGTACCGGCGGTGTGGGCGGCCACGGCCGGAGAACCGTTGTACCGGTTCCGCAGCTGAGCGAGCACGCCAGGACCGGTCCCGCCTGGTCGCTGGACGTTGTCGTCGGGGACCAGGAAGCCGTGGAACCCGCTACCGTCCGTGGCCCACACACCGGGGCCCGAACCGCCGTTCACCGCATTGACAGCACTTTGTTGGTTGGAAGGCGACGTCAGGAGGACCGTTATCCCTTCTCCCAGGCCATCGCTCTGGGCGTAGATGGCCGAGTTCTCGTTGGCCGCCCCTTGCAGCCACACCCCCAGGCCGGTGCATACTTCTGAGCCCGCAGCCGACGACGCATTGATTGGGCTATCGGTAGCGTAAATGCCGATCCCGGTTGCCCCGCTGCCCGCGCCGATGAGCCCGACCGTGCCCTTGCCCACTACGCCGGCTGTAACGGTCTTCCCGCCCAGGGGCGCATTGCCGATGTTGACGCCAGGGTCCGCAAGCGTGGCGTACAGGGTTGCACCAGTGGCGAAAATGCCGGTGCGAGCGGTCGCCCCGTCGTTGTCCTTGCCCAGCAAGACGTCGGCTCCCTCGGCGGCCGCCGCTGGGGAGGCGTCGGCGGTCAAGACGGCCGCCGCCGCCGTTGCCGCCCCCAAGCCTGCTATCGCCCCCAGCCGGGCGAAGGCGCGGCGGCTTATTCTTGGCCCAGGCCCGAGAGGCAGCCCTTCGCCCGTGTCCCCAGACGTCCCGCCGGCGGGCGCCGTCGCCGCGTTCTTATCTTCAAAGCGGCGCATATCGGCTCGCAACCTGGCAATCTCGTCTGCTTGGGCCGCTACCAGACGTTGCAACTCAGATAGCTGCACCTGTAGGTCGTCGCTCACGGGCTGTCCTTTCCTGAAGCTGAAGCATCGTCTCGGCCGGGTGGTGTGGCATCGGGGGCAGGCCTCTGTACTAGACGACCCAGGTGTCTATGGTGAACTCCGAACTGGACAGTCACTAGGTCAGCGTCCCGACAAGCCGTTGCGCCAGTGACAGGTCGCCGACGAGGAACACCCTGTTCTTTAGGCGCTCTCGGGCCTGCAGGTACGGGTAACTATAGTTCTAGTCCTTTCCTCGGGCCGCGCCGGCACATTTTAGCTGCGGGGCTAGAGGCTGACCTCACGACAGGAAGTAGTGTTGCCTATTGCCCCTCACGGGCGTTACAGGTAGCCTCGCTACCCTGATGCTTCGCCGCTCGATGTTCACACTCGGCTTGTCCTGCCTGGCGCTCGGCGCGGGTGTCGCCGGCGCCGGAGCGTGCGCCGCGGCAGCTTCCCTGGCTCGCCCGGCCCCGGCGCAGCGAGCGGCCCCTGCGGTACCTGCCGGGGCGCGGTTCACTTTCAGTGGGTCGCTTCGCGGCACGCTCGCGCTCGCGCCCGGCCACTGCCACGGCGCCAACAGCGAGGTGGCGCAGTTCTACTTCAACGGGGCTCTCGCCGGCATGGCCAAAGGCCCGGAGGTGTACTCGGTCGCCATCGTCGGCACCCGCCCGGGCGGGGGGCCTTACACCGGCCCGTTCCCCACCCCAGACGGTGACTCGGTGACCCTCGAGGCCAGCATCGACGCCACCAACTACGTCTGGAAGGGTACGACCGGCAGGTTCACGATCAAGGCAGGGACCGGGAGCCTCGCCGTCGGTTTCGTGCCCGCCCCGAAACCTGCCTTCGCCAAGCCGGGGCACGGCCAGGTGCACATCACCGGCTCTTGGGATTGCCCGGGCCACTGAGGTGACGCTGCCAGCGCGTCAGCACAGCGCCCGGCCCGCACCCACCCGGTGGTCTTTCAACCCGAGCACCGCGACCGCCTCGCAGCACCGGGATTGCCTGGATCGACCTCGAGGGCCGGTCGTGCAACACCTTCGCCTGCAACGGACCGCCGGTGGCTTCGACCGCCACGACGTACCGGTTGGCTTTCGCCGGTCCTGCGTACAGGGCTAGGCGGGCGCGCCCCTTTGGCCAATACCAGGCACGTTGTCCTTTGGGGCCCTCACAACAAACACAAGGAGCAAGCGATGAAAAAGCAGGTGGTCCTCTCAGCCATGGTCGCGGTGCTGAGCAGCGTCGCCACAATAGGGATCTGGACGAGCATCACGCCCACGTCGGCTGGTGGGTCAACACAGTCGATAAGTAGCATAACCTTCGTTGACGCGTACAGCGATGTCTTAACAGTTGACCCCGGCAAATTCGAGTATGCTCAGGCGTTTTGCCCAAGCGGCACGCATGTCACAGGCGGGGGCTTTATTGTGACCGGGCACAACGGACTAGCCGTAGCCTCGGTTGTCAAGAGCTTTCCGTCAACACCCAGCGCCGACCCTAATTCCTTCACGGTCGAAGTTGTCGACCCTGAGGGTGCGTCGCCCGTCAGTTTTGAGGCCAAGGCCGACTGTATACGCTTGACGCTGACTGTCAGTGCAAGTGTGCCGTAGAGCATGGCGCCATACCGCTGGAGCAGTGGGCTGTTCGGCCCGATCTCGCCGTCTTGCAAGGACTCCCCGCGCCTCTCGGCCTGGGGCACCCTGGCCCAACGGGGACCGTAGCGAGGAACGGGAGCGCATGGCATGAAACCCTGAGAGACTGGAAGCACATACCCTCCGAACGCACCCCTATGGTCGAGTCCCGGGCTGGCCTTCCGCCTGAACAATGGGCCACGGCGGCCCGCTGGTTCAAGACCCGGGACCTCAGGTGCGGAGGCATGTTGGCTCTCTCAAGGCGGCTTGGCCAGACAGGGCCCTTGAGTCGCAATCACAGCACCGAGAACCGTTATGGGGCGCGTCCACGACAGGATCGCTAGGCGTCGGCGGCGACGCCGATCGACGGCCCAGCGTTCCGCCGGCTTCGTCGCAGCGCGCCACAGACGTGCCCCGCTATGAGGCCTGTTCCGCAACGAGGAGGAGATGGGCGCTCAAAAACGCAAGAGACGGCTCGGACTCGATCGCGCGGGCTGACCACAAGATGGCCTCGCGGTCGTCCTGGTCGTCCCACCGGTCAGCCAACTGCGGGAGCCAAAAGGCCAGCCCTTCCAGCCCGACCAGCTCCCGGACTGCCAGCCCTGCCTCGCTCACCTCGTGGCGGAGCTCGTCGGGGTGGTGGAAGTAGGCCGTGGTCCACCACCCCGAGCGCTGGTCGGGGTTGCGGTGCTGGCCGTCCTGCAAGTCCTGGGCCGCGATAGCGCGGAACCCGGGGCCGAAGAGGAACTGGCGCGACAGGCCGTCGAACAACGAGGCGAACCGGCTCACGGCGGCGACCGCGACAATGGCCCCGGGCCGCGCTACACGGGCAGCTTCGCGCAGGGCACGAAGCCTGTCCCGGCGTTCCGTGAGGTGGTAGAGCGGGCCGAACAGGAGCACGGCATCGTAAGCGCTGTCGGGGACAGGGAGCTGGCGGGCGTCGCCCCGCTCGGCCGTGACCCCGAGCCTGCCGAGCTCGGCGTTGGCCTCGGCCACGTGACGGGGCGCCAGGCCGACCAGGTGCACCCGGTACCCGTCGGCGGCTAGCCACGCAGCGTGCACGCCGGTGGCCCCGCCCACGTCGAGCACCCCTGCGGGCGGCGGGGGCAGGTGCCGGCGCAGGGCCTCCTGGGCCCGGAGGAGCTCGAGCCGGCCGAAGCCTTCCGATATGCGGCCCTCTTCCCGGACCGCTTCGTAATGGCGGACGACGGCTTCGTCGGCAGGCTCCATCGCGCCAACGTACGCGTCCGACGTGGGGGGGCACAGGGATTATCGGCCACGGCCAGCGGCGGGTCGCGGCCGAGGGCCTGGGCCGGGCACGGGATCTCGCGCAGTTGCAAGAGGCGGCGCTCGCGTGACGCCCCCTGGCTGCCAGCGCAGATCCTCAGTTACGGGACCCGTTCTTCAACCTGCGCGATGTTGTGCAGCGTGCCGCGGAACGACGGGGATCTTCTTGCTGTTCAAGGCGTGGGGGTGTGGATCAGACCTGGCGAAGCCATAACACGCGCCCGCGTCACCGAGCTGTCGCACAGGCGGTCAGCGCGTGGGCGACCCGGCCCCGCGACGCGAATGCGGCCTTACGGGCCGTCTGGTGCTTCACGCCGTCCCTCGGCGGTGCTACCTGTACGACAGAACGTGTTACAGTGGGGACGTGGCCAGAGCGATCTCGGTCCGGCTCGACGACGAGGCAGACAGGGCACTGCGGGTGCTCGAATCGACCGGGCTGACGCAGTCCGAGGCCATCCGCGTCTCCCTGCTCGGAGAGCTCCGTCATAGGCGCCGAAGCAAGGAGCTGGCGGCGGAGGTCGCCGCCCTGGAGGCCTGCGGGCAGGACCACGACGAGATGCTGGCCGTCGCCGAGCTGATGGAAGCCCTTCGTGCTCCGAGGTGACGTCTACCGGTTCCGGCTACCCCGCGGCGTCGGGCATGAGCAGCACGGTGACCGCTACGGTGTCGTAGTCCAAGCCGACGAGTTCCTCCCGAGGTCAGTGATCCTCGTAGCCCCCACGTCGACAAGCGCCCGAGCAGCGTCGTTCCGCCCTGAAGCCGAGATCGTTGGAGAGACCACCCGGGTACTTGTGGAGCAGGTCGGGGCCGTGGACGCCCGACGCCTGGGAGAACTGGCCGGCCACCTGACTCACGAAGAGATGTGGGGGGTCGACGAAGCCCTCCTCGCCGTGCTGGGCTTGCGCTGATAGCGACAGCCCGGGCAGCATCTGGGCTGCCGGTCCCGCTCCAAGAAGGGAGCGCAACGCGCCAGATCGATTGTTACGGCACACGGCCTCACGCTCGACAAAGTACCTGCTCAGGGGGCAGATCGACGGGTCGGCGCTCGTCAGAAAGCGCCGCAACCTGCGCCATAATACTCCAGACCGCGATCCCGTAGAACACGCCGAAGGCCTCATGCACGGAGATGGACTTTGGCCTTGGATTATCGGTGAAGATCGGACTGACGCGCACGAGATTGAGCAGGCGGCCGCAATGGCGCCGCCATATGCAAGCTCGTCTACCAGCAGCTTCGTGTGATCAGAGGCGTGAATGCGCTGAAGCTATGGATGTCACCTCCACTGGCTCGTTGCCAGAAACACAACGTTTTGGCTGCTCAAGGCCTAGTTCCCGTGTCCGATCGCTCGACTCTCTTGTGAACCTCGGCTTAAGGTGCCCCGTGAACTCGTCGAGTCCGCGGTCGAGCGCGTTCGTGAAATGACCGGGGGATGACTGAGGCGGCCTGTCCTTCGGGATGTTATGGCGGACGTTCGGTGCCCAAAACCAACCCTCGACAGCACACCGAGCCGTCGTTATCTAGCGGCCGGCCGCCTCCGCAACTCTCTTCTCCAAGAGCCCTCTGAAGTGCGACTCTGAGCACAGCCGCCGGAAGAAGACTTGTCATTATGGCGCGCCCAGTAAGTGAGCCGTTATCCGGCGGTCAAGCTCGTCAAGCAGACGCCATTTCGGGGTTGTGCCTTCAGTGCGGCTCTCGATGGGAGACGGCCCCGTCTGGCAGCGGGACCCGCGTGCCTGATCCGACTGGGTGGTCGCTGGCCCCCGCCCGTCGCGGCGGCGAGCACCCAGATGAGACGGCAGGCCGCTCCTGCCGTGACTGGCCAAGCGTCGCTCGCCGTTGCGAGACAGCAAGGTGGGGGTCCATGTCGGAGAGCGGATGTCACCGATCTCTGACTGGCAGATCAACGCCTGGCGATCGTTAGGAGGGTGATCGAGCGTCGGGGCACTCCGGAAGCGATCGGCGTGGGTGGTTCTCTCGGGGCCTGCGTGGCTGCCGCCCCGGCACCGAGGCACCGGGGCAGCTCGCTTGAGTTCCTCCGACCGCTTGCTATGAGCCACAGACGGTACGTGTTTCGCACGCCTAGTGGCCTGGGGTCAACGAGAACCCGTTTTCCACCCCTTTAGAGTTGTAGTACCCGCCGACGATCACTCCGGCGTCGTTGATGTCGGTGGGGCCTGACGCAACCAAGGCATAGGGCGCTGGCACGGCGCCCGGGACGTTGACGGGGATGAACGTGCCGGCGACGTAAATGTACCCGTGGCAAAGGCCATTCGCGTCGAAGTACCCCCCGATGATCACGCCGAGGTCATTTAGGCCGAAGAGAACAGTGCCCTCCTGGTCTCCGCTGCCGGCGCCCGGGACGTTGACGGTGGTGAACCTGCCGGCGACGTCAACGAGACCGTGGTTATTCCCGTTGCTGTCTACTTATAGCCCGGTGACCACCCCGAGGTTGTTAATACCCGTGAGCATTGTGCCTTGCGACGGCCCCGTGCCCCCCAGGGGGTAATCGACGGTCGTGTACGTGCCGTCCCGGTAGAGGAAGCCGTGCCACGCATTGCTCGCGTCGCTATACACACCCGTGACGGTACCGAGGTCGTTGATGAAGTTCGCGTAATTAAAGGACCCGTGGGTCGGGCCCGGGCCGTCGAGGGTGGAGAAAAAGCCGCCTCGGTCCATGAAGCCGTGGTAGTTACCGCTCCCGTCGATATAGGCCCCGACAATGGTGCCGAAGTCGTTTATGCCGCTCCCTTGCGTGCCCTGGTTCGCTCCGGTGCCGGCGTAGGGGTCGTTGAACGCCGTGAACGAGCCGTGTTGATAAATGAACCCATGGTTTACGCCAGCGGTGTCAATGTAATAACCGACCATCGTCCCGAGGTTGTTTATGCCGGAAATGTCGGTCTGCACCGCACCGGGGTAATCGATCGTGGTGTACGTGCCTGAGGCGTATCCTCCTAGTGGCGATGCCGAGGCCGCGGTGGCCGGCGTGAACGCCAAGATGGCCGCTGCCAGGGCCGCGGCACTGGCGGTGCAGCACGCTCGACGTAATACTGACATCCTTATCCCCATGATGCCTCCTTGTGGCAAGGGCCAGGTCGGCCCTAAAGCCCACTATGGACAAGACGTGGCCGACGAACATCCACCGCTACGTTGGATTTGTCCGGGATGGTTTGACCTCGTCCGGCGAAGGTGTAGAGAGCCCCGGCTCGCGGCAGGGGCCGAGCTCCAACTGTGGCCGTCGGCCTTCCAACCCGCCTTTGGATGCTCTGGCACACTAGGCAGTGCATGATGAGGGTATGGTCGGCCAACTTGGCCTGGCCCGGGCCGTGTGGGGCCCGGTGCCGTGGGGTCCGACGGTGAGCACCGAGGCCTTCGCCCTGCCGGCCGGGACGGCCACCTTCCTCTCGGCCGACCTGGAGGGGCCCGGCCCCCCCGGGGAGGCCGGGGGCGACGCCATGGGCCGCTTGGGTGCCGTCGTCAGTGCCAACGTCGCTCGCCACGGCGGCGTGCGACGGGCCGGGGCCGGGGAAAGGGGCTCGTTGGTGGCGGCCTTCGCCCGGGCCTCGGAGGCGCTGGGCTGTGCGCTCGGCACCCAGCGTGAACTAGAGGGACAAGGCCTGCCCCTATTGCGGGTGGGGCTGCACACCGGGGAGGCACAGCTAGGTGGTGAGGCCCGCAACTTCGGCCAGGCCGTCGGCCGTGCCGCCCGGCTGCGTGACCTCGGCCATGCCGGCCAGGTCCTCCTGTCTCGGGTGTGCGCCGACTTGGTGGCCGACCACCTCCCCCCCGGGGCCAGCCTGGCCGACCTGGGCACCCACCGCCTGCGTGACCTCTCCCGCCCCCAGCAGGTCTACCAGCTGGCCCACCCCGACCTGCCGGCCGGATTCCCTCCTCTGCGGTCCCTGGACCGCCACCCCCACAACCTGGCCGTGCAGCTGACCAGCTTCGTCGGCCGGGAGACGGCGGTGGCCGAGGTGGGCGGGCTGCTGGCCGACCACGGCCTGGTCACCCTCACCGGCTCGGGCGGCTGCGGCAAGACCCGCCTGGCCCTGCAGGTAGCCGCCGAGGCCCTGGGGGCCCGGGCCGACGAGGCGTGGTTCGTGGACCTGTCGGGGCTGGCCGGCCCCGGTCTCGTCCCCGCCGCCGTCATGGCCACCATGGGTATCCAAGAGGCACCCGGCCAGTCCCACACCGGGACGCTCACAGCCCAGCTGGCGGAGCGGGACGCCCTCATCGTGCTGGACAACTGCGAGCACGTCCTCTCAGGTGCCTCGGCCCTGGCCGAGGCGCTGGTGCGCAGCTGTGGACGCCTGGTGCTACTGGCCACCTCGCGCCAACCTCTGGGGGTGGCCGGCGAGGTGACCTGGCGGGTCCCTTGCCTCTCTCTGCCCGAGGGGCAGGGCGCGCTCGGCGTCGGCTCCCTGGACGCCTCCGAGGCAGCCCGGCTCTTCAATGACCGGGCCCGGGCCGCCCGGCCGAACTTCACCGTCACCGAAGCCAACGCGCCGGCGGTGGCCGCCATCTGTCAGCGCGTGGACGGGATCCCGCTCGCCATCGAGCTGGCCGCCGCCCGGGCCCGCATGATGAGCGTGGAACGCATCGCCGAGGCTCTGGCCGACCGCTTCCACCTGCTGACCGGCGGCACGCCCTGCGCCATACCCCGCCAGGCCACCCTGCGGGCGTCGGTGGACTGGAGCTACGAGCTGCTCCCCGAGGCCGAGCGCGCCCTGCTGCGCCAGCTCTCGGTCTTCGCCGGCGGCCTGTCGCTCGACGCCGCCGAGCACGTCGGTGCGGCCGGGGGGACGGGCCGTTACGACGTCCTGGTCCTGTTGTCGTCACTGGTCGACAAGTCCCTGGCCCAGGTCAACGACAAAGGCGACCGCTACCGGCTGCTGGAGACGATCAGGGCCTACGCCGCCGAAGAGCTGGCTGTCTCGGGCGAAGAGGCCGCCACCCGCGACCGACACCTGTGCTTTTACGCCGAACTGGGCGAACGGGCCGAAATGGGCATGCTGACCTTGGCAATGCCGTCGTGGCTGGGGGTGCTCGACATTGAGCACGACAACCTGCGGGCCGCCCTGGACTGGGCGCTGGTGTCCGGACAGGTCGACACTGGAGCCCGGCTCGTCTGTGCCATGGGCCAGTTCCTGCAGGTACGCGGCCATTGGAGCGAGGGCCGGCACCGCTGCGAGCAGTTCCTCGCCCACGACCTCGCTCCCACCCGACGGACCGGGTTGTACCACTGGGCAGGACGCCTGGCCCTAAGGTCCGATCCCGCCGCCTGTCGCGCTTATGGAGAGGCCCTGGTCGACCTCGGCCGAGAGCTGGATGATGACGCGGCCGTGGCTCGGGGCTTGCACCTGGTCGGGCTCGGGCAACAGTACTCTGACCCGCTGGCCGCCTTGCGGACGCTCGCTGGTGCGCTGGCCACAGCCAGGGCCGTCGGTGACGACATAACCGTGGTTGACTGCCTTGCCGACGGCGCCGCCGCCAACCACATCCTCGGCCGCTCCGGTGAAGCTCTCGGCTTTGCCGAGGAGGCGCTGGCGACAGCTAACCGCATGGGCTACATGTGGGGTTCCGGACTCGCCATGGCGTGGTCACCAGGGCCGGCTCTCGAACTGGGCCAGCTCGAGAGGGCGGCCGCCGTAACTGAGGCCTTGATGGCGCTGGCCGAAGACCTCGGTTCGCAGCTGTTCACGCGCTGCGCCCTCCTGTGCCGGGGCGTGTTGGGTATGTACCGTTCTCAGCCGTCAGCCGCCGAAGCCCTTGTGGCGGCACGCCAACTGGCTGAGCGTACCCACGACGATGCGAACCTGGGGGACATCCGCCACTGGCAGGGTGCATTGGCCCTCGCTCTCGGCCACGACGACGAAGGGTGCCGAGCTCTCGAAGAGGCGGTCCCCATGACCGACCCCTTCCGACCGATCACCGGGGCCCGTATCCGCTGCCTCCTGGCCGAGGCGGCCATCCGCCGCGCTGACCTGGCCGAGTCCCGGCGCTGGCTGGACGAGGCCCTGGCCATGCCGTCGCCCGGTCCTCTGGCTTGGAGGGCCCAGGCCCGCCTGGCCCGGGCCACAGGCGACCGCCACCGGGCCTGGGAGCTGGCCGAGGAGGGCCTCGGCTCCGCCCACCCCTCCGGTTCGCGGCTCTTGGTCATCGACTTCTTGGAGCTACTGGCGCTGCTCGCGGTCGACGCCGAGAGGTACCTCGAAGCGGGCCACCTGCTCGGCGCCGCTGCCGCCGAGCGCCAGCGGACGGAATACGTCCGTTTCGTGCCCGACCAGGCCGATGTCGACGTCGCCATGGCCAAGATCGAGGCGGCGCTGGGCGCCTCGAGCTTGGCCGCCGCTCTGTCAAAGGGAGCGGTCCTGTCGGTCGACCAAGCCGTCGGCTACGCCCGCCGGGGACGAGGCCAGCGCGGCCGCCCCAGCGCAGGGTGGGCCAGCCTGACACCCACCGAGCAAAAGGTGGTCGACCTGGTCGTGCAAGGCCTGAGCAACGCCGAGATCGGGGGGCGCATGTTCGTGTCCTCTGCCACCGTAAAGAGCCACCTCAACCACATCTTCGCCAAGCTCGGCGTCCCTAACCGGCGCCAACTGGCCAGTGCTGCTCGTGCGGTGATCCTCTGAACAAGGACCTTGCCCTTGCCCTCCGTGCCCGGGCAACGTCGAACTCACCTCGCGGCCGAGCACCCCTTCCCATGCCGTGCGCTCGTTACCTGGTCGCCGTGATCGACTTGCCTACCATTGCATCCAACGGCACCCGTCACCGGCGAGCAGGGCTACAAGCGAGACCAGCTGATCGCGATGACCGAGGCGCCGACGTAACCGCAACTTCGGGGCCCTCTTCGTGGCTCAATGCAATGCCATGTAGGTACCGGCCATCGCACAGCTGGCCCCAATCCCTGACGCTCAAGTTGCCGGGACCTCCGCCCTATGACCGGCGAACTGCAGCGGGCCAAGCGCACATAACACCAGCTCAATAACGCGGACGTTGACATCCGAGCCTTACCCTTCGGGCACACTCTCGCCGTTCGCCCACCGTCGAACATGCTCGCACTAAATCGGCGTTCCGCGTCTCGGCGAGTAGCTTCCGGCGCGCGCCAGAACGACCTTGCTCGACGCCGTTGGCGACGCGCCTGACGATTGTTCTTGGGGCCTCAGCGACGGCCACAACATTGGCATCTCCTCCACGGCCAACATCTGCTCGGTGCTCCCGTCCTCAACCCTCCCAGCCCGAGGCCGTAGGGCCAACCCAGCCCGTCGTAGGGCAGGAGCTACGGTGTCCTCGCCGATGCCGAAGTGCTTGCCGAGGTTGGCCAACGAGCCGCCGGCTATGTAGAGCTGGATTGCTTTTTCGATGTGGGCCTGGCCTAGCCGGGGAGACCGGCGAGGGAGGCCCTTCTGGCGGACATGCTTCTGGACCGTGCTGGGGTTGACCTGGAACCTTTCTGCCAGTTCGTCGACGGGTACCCCGTCCAGGTAGCCCTGGACCAGTTCCGCTGCCTTGCTTGCCTCAAGTCGTCGGGCGACCCTCTTGGGGGTTCTAGGAACCGCCTGGGACGGCCCTGAGGGGACGATCTGCAGGACCTGTCGGATACGTTCCCCCTGGTCAGAGCGGTTCAAGTAACGTCCCATTACCTCCACAAGCAAGAACGCCCTGGTCAGACATCGATGGGCCCCTGGCGGGGCGCACCCGTGGAGTATGAAATATTGGGGTGCCGCCCTGGCGAACGCCGTTGCCTCTTGGTGCTGTCGTTCAGCCCGAAGGTCAGACTGGCGTCGGGGGCCTGCAGGCACCCTGGATTGTTGCTTCGAGCACGAGTGTCAGAGTCTTTCTGATCGCCACGAAGCCCCCCGGGGCGGCACGCCCGTTATCGACGACCGGGAGGGTGATGACCGATGGAAGTGGTGGTGGCCCGCATCGCGGGACTGGACGTAC
>JBKQUU010000327.1:0-40866 GCA_052325485.1 Acidimicrobiales bacterium
GTTACCGGGGAGGGGCGGACCAGGAGGAACGTGCCCCCGGGGCGCTCCCGGTGCACTTCGTGGCCTTTGCCCATCCGCTGCCTCCGACCCCGTCGGGCAACTGACGGGGCGCCAGCCGGGCGGCAGCGCGTACACCGGGCGGACGGGACGGCAGCATTTCGTGCTGCGGGTGCCGGGCCCCGGAGAACCCTACGGCTATAAGCTGCTGGCGGAGAAAACGTGACCACATCCAGCCCCGGTACCGCCCAATGCCCGTGTGATGAGCCGGAAAGTGACGGCGCGGGGCGCCAGGCCCGGCGGGTGCACGTGGTGGGACCGGTCTGCTTTGACCTCGTGTTCTCCGGTCTGTCCGTCCCACCCCGTCCGGGTACCGAGGTGCGCGCGGCGTACCTGGGCCTCTCGCCCGGCGGGGTAGCCAACGTGGCCGTCGCCCTGGCCCGCCTCGGCCTGGACGTGGCCCTCTCGGCCGTGTTCGCCGAGGACGCCTTTGGGGACTATCTCTGGGGCTCGCTCCTCGACGAGGGCATAGACATGACCTACTCGGTCCGCGTGGGAGGCTGGAGCACGCCGGTGACGAGCTCGGTGGCCATCGCCGGCGAGCGGGAGATGGTGACCTACGAAGAAGTCCCGCCCGTCGCCCTGAAGGGCCTCCCCGAGGGGTACCACGCCGACGCCTTCGTGGTCTCGCTGGCCGACGCCGAGCCTAAATGGCTGGCCGGCCTGCACCGCTTTGCCCCCCTGGTCTTCGCCGACGTTGCTTGGGACGACGAGCGGCTCGGCTCCCCGGGGATGGCGGCCGCGTTGGCGGCCATCGACGTGTTCATGCCCAACGCGGCCGAGGCTCTGGCCTGCACCCGCTGCGAGACCCTCGAACAGGCGGCGGCCAAGCTGGCGGCCGGCGGCCGCATGGTCGTGGTCAAGGACGGGGGAGCGGGGGCGGTGGCGATGGGGCCGGGCTCGGGCTCGGCCACGAGGGAGCCGGCCGTGCCCGTCGAGGCCCGGGACACCACCGGCGCCGGTGACGTCTTCGATGCCGGTTTCATCTACGCCACCCTGGCCGGCTGGCCCGTCTCCCAGCGGCTGCGCTTTGCCAACCTGTGCGCGTCGGAGTCGGTCAAGCTCATCGGAGGCTCCTTCGCCGCCCCGTGTTGGCGGGACCTGGCCGCCTTCTGGCGCGGGCTCGACGACCTGGAGCTGCGCCGGGAGTACAGCTTCCTCGACGCCGTAATGTTGACTGTCCCCGGGCGCCGGGACTGCCGGCGCTCCCACCCGGCCATGGAGCCTCCGGGCGCCGTGGCCCCAGCCAACTACGCAAGTTAGACCAACGACCACGACCGGCGCGCTGGACGTCTGGCACGGCCAGCGGTGCCTGGACAAATATGACCAGATCGATTATGTTCGTCGGGTTCATGGATAAGGAGGTTCACCTTGTACCGGAAGTCCTTTGACAAGTTGGCGGCCGCTGCTGCCGTGTCAGCCGTAGTGGCCGGCTCTGTCGGTGCGTCCTTGGCCAGCCCGGCCAGCGCATCCTCAACCGTCTCGTTCACGTACTGGACGAGCGGGTGGGGAACGTCAGAGATAACCGCAATTGACAATGCGTTCGACGCCGCCAACCCGGGCTACAAAGCCGTTGGCGATTACATCGCCAAATCGGACGAGTTCCTACCGAAGGTCACCGCGGCGTTGAAGACCAACACCCAGCCGACCGTCGTCATAGACCAGCAGCCCTACGACCTCCCCTTCTTTCAGGAGAGTGGCAAGCTGATCCCTCTCACCGGGCAGGTCCCGGCCACGAACAGCCTTTACCCCCTGATCAAGAAGTCGCTCTTTTATAATGGGCAGCAACTGGGGATGGCGCTGTCGGGCTTCGGCGATATAGCCCTGTACTACAACAAGGCCGATTTCGCCGCCGCTGGTATCACCGCACCTCCTACCACGTGGGCTCAGCTGGCGGTTGACGCCGCCAAATTGACGGACCCGGCGGCCAAGCGTTGGGGCTTTTACGTCCCGATGGGCGACGCCGAGTGGATCTCATATGACTGGGAACCGGTCCTGTGGGGCGATGGGGGCACCCTGCTCAATTCCACTGAGACCAAGGCCACCTTCGACAGCCCCGCCGGCGTCAAGGCCCTCAGTACCTGGGTCAACCTGATCAAGGACAAGGTGGCGCCGGCCGCCAGCTTTGCCTCGAACGGCAGCTACGACGGTGGCAATGCGTTCGAGTCCAACGCCGTGGCGATGGTGACCGACGGCATATGGGTCGACTTCGCCACCGTGCCCAAGGGCTTCAGTTACGGCGTGGCCCCCTTCCCCGCCGGGTCTGCCGGCCCCTCTACCAACATCGGCCTGGCCGTGGCCGCCCTCTTCAAGACCACGTCGACCGAGGACAATGCCGGCTTGGCCTTCATCAAGTTCCTGTCCACGCCTGGAGAAGGGGCCTACATCGCGTCGCAGGACTACGGTGAGCCTGACTCCCCGAACCAGGTCGACCAGCCCGCGCTGAAGGCGATCGCGGCCAAGGCCCCGGGGTACGACGTGTTCACCAACATCATCAAGTACGGCGGCGTACGTCCTCTATCGCCCGAGTGGGGCGCCATTTCTGCTGACCTGTACACCGAGATCAGCGACGCGCTTTCAGGTAGCGTTACGCCGAGCCAGGCCCTTTCGACTGCCGCCCAGGAGGCGGACGCCTTATTGGCCAAGAACAGCTGATGGTCCCGGGCCCTCCCGGCGCCCGCTCGGACTCCTCCGCTCACGCGGGCCGAGCGCAAAGCGGGAGGGCCCGGCTCATCCGGCCCAGGACCACCAACGGCCGCGGCCGTAACGTCGGCCGCCGGCCTCTGGCTCTCTCGTACCTCTTCATCGCTCCCGCCGTCTTGCTCACGGCGACATTTTCGGTGCTGCCCCTGGGCATGTTGGCGTGGCGGAGCCTTTTCAGCGGTGGCGTGTTCGCCACCTCGTTGTCCTTCGTCGGCCTACAGAACTACAGCGACGCCCTGTCCCAGGGCGGGACGCGGGCTTTGGAAGTCACGGGCACTTACACCGTCGGCTTCGTGGTCCTGGCCATGGGCTTCGGCCTGACTATCGCACTACTGCTGGACGTCAAGTTACCGGGCATCCGGCACCTACGTGCGCCGTTCATCATCCCGCTCGTCGTACCGTCCGTGGCCACCGCCTTGATATGGGGCAACCTCTTCGCCCCCGACTTCGGTATAGTCAACCGCGCCCTGAGCGCCCTCGGGCTGCCCCAGGGAGACTTCACATCGTCGCCATCCCTGGCCTTCCTGACCGTGTTGACCTTCGGCGTCTGGCAGTTCTTCGGTGAGTGCGTCATCTTGTACCTGGCCGGTCTCAAGACGATCCCCCTGGACCTGCTCGAAGCGGCGGGCGTCGACGGCGCCGGGCCGTGGCGGCGCTTCCGCTACATACGCTGGCCGTTGCTGCGCCGGCACACCGTCCTCATCTGCGTCATCACCACCCTGACCGGCCTGCAGACCTTCAACCAAATCTTCGTCCTCACCAATGGCGGCCCTAACGGCGCCACCACCACGGCCCTGTTCTACATCTTCAACCAGGGTTTCGTGCAGTTCAACACCGGTCTGGCGGATGCCATGGGCGTCATCCTGTTCGGCATTTCGCTGCTCATAACCGTGGTGCTGGTGGGCTACTTCGGGCGGGGGGCGCGCCGCAGTGTTTAGGTCGCGCTTGTGGTCGAGGACCTTGATCTACTCGCTGTTGGCCGTGGCCGTCCTGGTCGTGCTGTTCCCTCTGGTGTACATGCTGGGGACAGCGGTCAAGCCCAACTACCAGATCGTCGACCTGCGGGCCCCATTGTGGCCCAGCCATTTCGAATGGGGCAACATTGTGCGAGCCTGGAACTCGGCCCCTTTCGGGCGTTGGTCCATAAATACCATAATATTCAGCGTCGGTGCCACCATAGGCCAGATCGGCAGTTCGCTGCTGGCCGGCTATGCCTTCGCCATGTTCGATTTCCCGGGCAAGCGCGTGTTGTTTTACATTTTGATCGCCGGGCTCATGGTCCCCTTCAGCACTATCATCGTGCCCGTCGTGCAGATCCTGGCTGACCTCCATTGGCTGAACACATATCAGGGCCTCATAGTCCCTAATATTGCCTCCGCCCTGGGAGCATTCCTGGTGCGCCAGTTTTATCTTGGCATGCCTTACGAGCTGGGCGAGGCGGCGCGCATTGACGGCGCTTCTGAGTGGAAGGTGTTCAGCCGGGTCTATGCACCGTTGGCCACGCCCATTATCGCTGCTTTTGCCATAATTTCGTTCCTCCAGAACTGGAACAACTTCCTCTTTCCCCTTATCGTCGTCAACACCACCAGCATGGAGGTCCTGTCCCAGGGCCTATCGGTTTTCCAGGACCAGTTCAGTACCAACTACGACCTGCTCATGTCCGCCGCCACGCTCGTCATCACCCCGATCCTCGTGGTCGCCGTCCTTGCTCAGCGGCGCATAGTGGAGGGCATAACGCTCGGCGCCATCCAGTAGGGACCCAGGCGCGTGCGTGGTGGGTGACCACCGTCGGGGGCGTTGGGTGCTCGTCGCCATCCGCTGAGCGAGCCGCCTCAGGGGGTGGCGTCGGCCGGCGGCCCCCCCTTGGAACGGCCCACCATTTCGAACGCCTGCCACATCGAGGCGTAGGCCCCGTCTCGTTCCAATAGCTCGTCGTGCGTGCCCATTTCGACGACCCGGCCGTCGTCGAGCACCACGATGCGGTCGGCAGACTGCGCCGTCTGGAGCCGGTGGGCGATGAGCACGGTCGTGCGGTCACGGGACACCTGGTGCATGGCCGCCGCCACCCGGGCCTCGGTGGCCAGGTCGAGGTTGGACGTGGCTTCGTCCAGCAGGAGCAGGGCGGGATCTACCAGCTCGGCCCGGGCCAGGGCGATCAGTTGGCGCTGGCCGGCCGATAGCGAGCGGCCCCGCTCGGCCAGCTCGTGGCGGTACCCGCCGGGCAGGGCGGCAATGAAGTCGTGCGCCCCCACCGCCCGGGCCGCACTTTCCACCTCCGCATCGGCGGCGTCGTTGCGCCCGTAGGCAATGTTGTCCCTCACCGTGCCGGAGAACAGGAAGGCCTCCTGAGGCACGTAGCCGAGCTGGCGGCGGAAGGAAAGTAGGTCGAGGCGGCGCAGGTCGTGGCCGTCGACCCGGACACTGCCCTCGTCGGGATCGTAGAAGCGGGCCAGCAGCTTCATCACCGTCGACTTGCCCGCCCCCGTCTCGCCCACCAGGGCCACGGTCTCGCCCGGCCGGACTTGGAGGTTGACCCCCCGCAGGGCCTCGAGGGGCTTGGGGGCCGGCGCCGGGGACGGCGGCCCGCCCGGGCGACTGGCACGCCAGTGGTGAGGCCCGGCGCCGTCGGGGCTGGGCCGGACCGGTGCCATGGGGTAGGCAAAGCGCACATTGTCGAGGTTTATGGCGCCGGCCAGGCGGCCCGCCTCCAGCGGCTCGGCCGCCTGGGGGGTGCGGGTCTCGAGCTGCATGAGCTCGGAGATGCGCCGGACAGAGACCCGTGTCTGCTGCCAGGAGTCGAAGACCTGGGACAGCTGCTGGATGGGGGAGAAGAACAGGTCGATGTAGAGGATGAAGGCGATCAGCGCCCCCGAGGCCAGGTGGCCGGTGGCGATAAGCCCGGCGCCCACGCCGAGCACGATGGCATCGGCCACCGAGGACAGGAACTGGACGAAGGGGAAATAGGTGGCGACCAGGCGTTGCGCCGCCACCCGGGACTCCAGGTAATCCCGCCCGAGCCGGTGGAAGCGCTCCTTGGTGGGCGCTTCGTGGACGAAGGCCTGGGCCTCGCGCACCCCGGACAGGCTTTCCTGGAAATCGGCGTTGACGGTACCTATCCGTTCCCGGGACAGGTCGTACAGGCGGGCGGCCCGGCGCCGGAACGCCACCGTGGCGATGGACAAAGGCACGACCACGGTCAGGGTGCACAACCCGAGCTCGGGGTCGAGCACCACCAGGGCCACGCCCACGCCCACGAACGTCACCATGGAGACCAGGGCGGAGAGCAGGCCGTTCTCGATGAGCGATTCGAACTGGTCGACGTCGGTGGTCATCCGGGTCATGATCCGTCCCCCCATCTCGCGCTCGTAGTAGTCGAGGGAGAGCCGCTGTAGCTGAGCCCAGATGCGGATCCGCAAAGAGAGCATTATCCGTTGCGCCGTGCGGCCGGTGACGAAAGTCTCGAAGATCTCGTCCACCAGGTCGGCCAGGGTGACGGCCAGGTAGACGGCGGACGCCCCGAACAAAACGGCCACCGAGCCCTTGGCCACGCCGCTGTCCAGGCCCGTCTTCACCAGCACGGGACCGGCCAGGGAGGCCAGAGCGTCCAGGACCACCAGGACCAAGCCGCCGAGCAGCGGGCGGCGGAACTCGCCCAGCAACCGCCTCAGGTTGAACGCCTTGTCTTGTGCGGGCTCGTCGCCGATATCGATCTGGGGGACGTCACGCACGGGGGGCAGGGCGTCCACCCGGGCCAGGAGCTCAGGAGTGGGCGCCAGGTTGAGCTGCCACCCGCCCCCTCCGCCGCCCAGGCCAGGCCCGATGCTGGGCGGGCCGATGGTGCGGGTATGGCCGGGGGCGGCGCCCCCGTTGTAACTGCGGGCCGCCCACGCCGCCTCGGTGGTACCACCCGGCGCCTCCGGCGAGGCGGTGGACGAAATGGCGGCCAGAGCTTCGATCCGGTCGCCGACCTGGGCGGCCAGGTCGGCTTCTAGCCCGGCCAGAAGGGCGTGGTAGGTGTCGCTGCGGGCCAGCAGCTCGTCGTGGGCGCCCTGGTCCACGACGCGCCCGTCCTCCAGGACCACGATCCGGTCGGCCAGGCGCAGGGTGGAAAGGCGGTGGGCAATGAGAAGGGTCGTCCGGTCGGCCAGGACGGCCCGCAGGGCGTCGTGGATGCGTTCTTCGATGCGGGCGTCCACGGCGCTGGTGGCGTCGTCGAGGACGAGGATGCGGGGGTCGTACAAGATGGCCCGGGCCAGGGCCACCCGTTGGCGCTGGCCGCCCGACAGGGTGAGGCCCCGCTCGCCGACCACGGTGCCGTAGCCCTCCGGGAGGGCCTCGATGAAGTCGTGGGCCTGAGCGGCCTTGGCCGCGGCCACCACCTCCTTGTCGGTGGCCTCTGGGCGCCCGTAGGCGATGTTGGCCCGCACGCTGTCGGAGAAAAGGAAGCTCTCCTCGAACACGACGCCGACCTGGTGGCGCAGCGACCGCAGGGTCACGTCCCGCATGTCGTGGCCGTCGACCCGGACGGCGCCTTGACCGGGGTCGTAGAAGCGGGAGACCAGCATGGCCACGGTGGACTTCCCGCTGCCGCTGGGCCCCACGATGGCCACCCGTTCGCCGGGGGCGATGCGCAGGTCGAAGCCCTGGAGCACGGGCTGGTCGGGGCCATAGCCGAAGTGCACGTCGGAGAAGACCACTTCGCCGCGCAGCGGCGGGAGCTCGACGGCGCCGGGGGGGTCGGTGATGGCGGGGGGGAGGTCGAGGAGCTGGAAGATGCGTTCCATGCCTGCCCGGGCCTGCTGGCCGATGGTGAGGACGCCGGCGAGCTGGCGGGCGGGCGCCAGCAACTGGCCGTTATAGGTCGAAAAGGCCAGGAAGGTCCCGAGCGTGATCTCGTGGTGGAGGGCCAGCCAGCCGCCCAGGGCCAGGATGGTCACCTGTCCCAGGGCGGGGATGGCCTCCAGGAGCGGTTGGTAGCGGGACTGGAGGCGCACGGCTCGCATTTGGGAGCCGTAGAGCTTGGCCGAGGCCCGGGCCAGGCGCTCCAGTTCGGCCCGTTCCTGCCCGAACGCCTTGACCACCCGCACACCGTTGACGTCCTCGTCCACGATCTGGGCCACGTCTCCCTCGCGCTGCTGGCCGTCCCAGGTGGCCGGGAAGATGCGCCAGCGCATGCGGTAGGAGACGAACAGCAGGGCCGGGGCCACGGTCAGGCTCACCAGGGCCAAAAGGGGCGACAGGTAGACCATCACGCCCAGCGAGACCAGCATCAACAGCACGTTGCCGCTCATGATGGGGAAAAAGCTGAGCAGTCCCTGTACCAGGGTCGAGTCGGAATTGGCCCGGGCCACGAGCTGGCCGGTGGGCATGCGGTCCAGGTTGTCGAAGTCCATCGACTGGAGATGGTCGTGCATGTCGTTGCGCAGGTCGTACTGCACGGCCAGGGCTACCCGGCCCCCCCGGTAGCGGCGGACGTAGGCGAAGCCGAAGCCGGCCAGGGCCAGGCCGACCAGGAACACCAGCCACGGCCACAGCGGCGTGGTATGGCTGAGGATGACGCCGTCGACGATCTCCCGTTCGATCAAGGGGACGACCGTCTGGCAGGCGCTGCCGAGCACGGCGGCACCGAGCGAGAGCACCACGTCCCGGCGGTGCCGGAGCATGTAGCCCCACAACCGCCTTACCCATCCCGGCGGTGCCACCGCGGTAGGAGCGGTAGGAGAGGAGGGCTGCACTGCTACCCGCTCAGGGTACGCCCCGCACGGCCTAATACGCCCCGCACGGCCCTATACGCCCCGCACGACAACGTCGGCCAGGGGGCGCCCGAGCGCCACCCGGTCGGCATTGGGCTGGTCGACCACGAGGGCCCACTGCCGGGCGTCCTCCGGGCTGCGGCCAAAGGCGACATGGCGGGCCACGAGCCGGGCCAGGCGTACCTGCTCGTCCAGCTCCACGTACCACACCTCGTCGAGCCTGGCCCCCAGCCGGTCCCATGGTGGCGTGGTGTCAAGCAGGTAGTTCCCTTCCGTCACCACCAGTTGCACGCTGGCCGGTACGGGGATGGCGCCGGCGATGGGCTCCTCGAGATCCCGGCGGAAGGACGGGGCGTACACGGTCTCGACTAGCTCGAGGTGCAGCCGGTCCAGCAGGGCGATGTAGCCGTGGACGTCAAAGGTGTCGGGCGCCCCCTTCCGGGAGGCGCGCCCGAGCCGCGCCAGCTCGACCTGGGCCAGGTGGAAGCCGTCCATCGGCACCAGCGTCGCCACCGGCCCGAGGCGCTCGACGAGCAGGCCGGCGAGGGTCGATTTGCCGGCGCCGGGCGCCCCGGCGATGCCCAGTAGGGCGCGCCGGCCCGGCCTGGTGAGCGCCCGCGCCCGGGCCACCAGGCCCGTCAGGTCCCAGGCGTCCGGATGGCCGTCACCCGGGACGTCACCCGGGCTGTCACCCGGCCCCAAGGCACCGTTTTGGTAGGCGACTTCTCTAGTCACGCCGTCACATTAACGGAAGCGGCCCCCGGCCGCCCTACGCTCGGTGGGACAGTGACCTCGACCGCCGACATACTGCTGCTGGTGGGGGCCGGGGCACTGGCGGGGACGGTGGGCACGGCGGGCGGGATCACCTCGCTGATCTCCTACCCGGCCCTGCTGGCCGCCGGCCTACCGGCCCTGTCGGCCAACGTGACGAACATCGTGGCCCTCGTGGCGTGCTGGCCGGGGTCGGCCTTGACTTCCCGGCCGGAACTGACCGGGAAGGGGCCATGGCTCCGGCGCTGGGCGCCCGTTGCCGTCGTCGGCGCGGTCGGGGGCTCGGCCTTGTTGCTGTCGACACCGGCGGGAGTGTTCCGCCAGGTCGTGCCGTTCCTGCTCGTTTTCGCCGCCTTCAGCCTGCTCCTCCAACCCCGGCTGTCGGCCTGGCAGGCGCGGCACCTGGTCGGTACCGACCGCTTCTTGTTGCCGGGCGGGCTTTTCTTGGTCTCCGTCTACAACGGTTATTTCGGGGCCGGGTCGGGGGTCATGCTCCTGGCCTTGCTACTGCTGAGCGTGGGCCCGCACATAGCCACGGCCAACGCTCTCAAGAACATGGTCCTGGGCGCGGCCACCGCCGTCTCGGCGCTCGTGCTGGTGATGTTCGGCCACGTCGACTGGACCGCGGCCGGCGCCTTGGCCGCGGGGGCGTTCGTGGGCAGCACGCTCGGCCCTCCGGTCGCCCGACGGATCCCCGGCAAGGTGCTGCGCGGGCTCGTCGCCCTCACCGGGATCGGGATGGCGGTCCGGCTCTGGGCTGTTCCCGGCTAGGGCCGGGGGCAGGGCCGGCGGTGCCCAGGTTCGCGCCGGCGCTGTGGGGCGTGGCCGGCAAAGTCGGCGAAGGTAGCGCGGCGAGGGCGACCAGGCCACCCCCGATGGCCACGAAGGCGCCTACGGTGAGCGCCACCGAACTGCCGCTCATGAAGGCGGTGCGGGCCGTGAGGGCAAGCAGCGCACCGGTGGCGCCGCCGACGTGAGCGGCGATGCCCAGGGCGCCGCCGAGGGAGCCGAGGACCGTCCTGGTGACGCTGGCGGCCAAGAGGTGGCCGGTCAGGGCCGAAGTCATGCGGTCCTGGTAGCGGGTCGACAGCACGCTGCCGATGACGGCCACACCCAGGGCTCCGCCGACCTGGAGAGACACGGAGTTGGTGGCCGAGCCGACCCCGGCGTCGCCCCGGGGGACCGATCCCACCACCGAGTTCGTCGCCGTGGGGAGCAGCAGACCGGCGCCCAGGCCGATGAGCAGCAGGCCGGGCAGCACGTCGGTGTAGGTGGCCGCTACCGAGGAGTTGGTCGAAACCTGCCACAGGCCGCCGGCGATGGCTGCCAACCCGGCGCAAACGGTGAACCGGGGCCGGCCGGCCCGGGTGACGAGGGGGGACAACGCCGCGCTGACGGCCAGGATGACGGCGATGGGCAGGATGCGCAGCCCGGCCCCCAGGGGCGAATAGCCGAGGTCGAACTGGAGGAACTGGGTCGACACGAACAGCCCCCCGAGCAACCCGAAGAGCCCCAGGCACTCCGCCGCCAGCGCCACCGAGAACCGCGGGTCGGAGAAGAACCCCAACTTGAGCATCGGGTGGGCGCTGCGGTGCTCCCAGCCGACGAAGGTGGCGAGCACGACCAGGCTGGCCCCGCCGGCCCCCACCACGGCGCCCGAGGCCCAACCCTGGACCGGGGCCTCGATGATGGCCCACAGGAGCAGCCCCAGGCCGGCGGTAGAGAACAGGGCCCCGGCCGGGTCCGGACTGTCGGCGGCCGGGTTCTTGGAATCGGGCACCAGCATGAGGGCGCCGGTGAAGGCGGCGATGGCGATGGGGACGTTGACAAGGAATATGGAGCCCCACCAGAACCTGGAGAGCAGCAAGCCGCCGGCGATGGGGCCGATGGCGATGCCTAGGCCGATGGTCCCGCCCCATACGCCGATGGCCCGTGCCCTTTCCCGCGGGTGGCGGAAGATGTCGTTGACGATCGACAGCGTGGCGGGGATGGTAAGGGCGGCGCCCGCTCCCATCACGCCCCGGCAGGTGATCAACAGGTCCACCGAGCCTGAGAAGGCGGCGCTGGTCGACCCGACAGCAAAGACGGTCAGCCCAATGAGGAAGAACCGCTTGCGCCCGAACCTGTCGGCCAGGCTGCCCCCCACGAACAGCAGCCCGGCAAAGACCATGGCGTAGCTGTCCACGATCCATTGGAGCTGGCTCGAAGTGGCGTGGAGGTCACGCACCAGGGTGGGCAAGGCCACGTTGAGGATGGTGTTGTCCACGTTGATGATCAGCACGGACCCGCACAGTACGGCTAGCGCCGCCCACCGGTGCGTTTGTCCCACGTGGTCACTTCAGCCCAGGCCCGGCCCACGGTCCAGAGCCGAAGGGCACATTTACCGGCTATGGAGGTCACGCCGAAGCCCCTTACGGGGGCCGAACTGCAGCTCGCCCTGGTCCAGGCGGAGGCGCTCAAGGTCAAGTTCACGCCTTGTCCCGGCCTCGGTACGAAAACGTTCACCCCTGGCTCACCGGCGCTCCTTGTGCTAGTCTTGAGCACACGCTCAAAGCGAGCGCTGAAACCGGGAGGGACGTGCCATCACGAGGACAGGCAGCGCCAGGCGCCCATCGGCCCGCGCCGGCGCCACCCGTCAGGCGCTGGTCGGGGCGGCGGTGGACGTACTGCGCCACGAGGGCTTCGCCGCCGCCACGGCGCGGGCCATAGCCGCTCGCGCTGGTTGCAACCAGGGCCTCGTTTTCTACTACTTCGGGTCCGTGGTGGACCTGCTCCTGGCCGCCCTCGATGAGGTGAGCGACCAGCGCCGGGGGCGCTACGAGGACGCGCTGGCCGGCGTAGGAGGGCTTGGCGAACTGGTGGAGCTGGCGGCCCGGATCTTCGCCGAGGACCTGGAGAGCGGTGATGCCGCTCTGCTCGTCGAAATGATCGCCGGGGCGACCTCTACCCCGGGGCTCGGTGCCGAGGTCAAGGCCCGGCTGGTCCCCTGGACGCAGTTCGCGGCGGCCGCTCTCGAGCCGTTGTCAGCCCTCTCGCCACTGGCCGCAGGGGGCGGCGCGGACGAGATAGCCCATGCCATGGTGGCTCTGTACCTCGGCCTCGAGCTGCTCTCTCACCTCGACGGCGACAGCGCCCCGGCCCTGGCCCTGTTCCAACGGGCCCGCCGGCTGGCGCCGCTGCTCGACATGGCCGGTCTGTGGTCAGGGAAGGACGGCCCTGGGCCGGAGAAGGACAGCCTTGGGCCGGAGAAGGACGGCCTTGGGCCGGAGAAGGACAGGGCGTCGCGCCCAGGAACGGAGGACTGACCATGAGCCAGGACCACGACACCGGGCTCGATGTCGTAACGGGCGCCTTCAGCTATTCGGGCCGGGTCATCAGCCGGGCGCTGCTCGATGCCGGCCGGCAGGTCCGCACCCTCACCGGGCACCCCGAGCGGGGGGCCGGCCAGTCCGAGGTCGAGGTGCGGGGCCTGGACTTCGACGACCCCGCCGGCCTGGCCGCGTCCCTGGCCGGCACCACGACGCTGTACAACACGTACTGGGTGCGCTTCGCCCATGGCCGGGTGGACCACATCCTGGCGGTGGAAAATTCGCGTGCCCTGTTCCAGGCGGCCCGCCGCGCCGGCGTGGGCAAGATCGTCCATGTTTCAGTGCTCCACCCCTCGGCTGCCTCTCCTTACCCGTACTTCCGGGGCAAGGCCCTGGTCGAAAGGGCCCTAGCCGAGACGGGCCTTCCCTATGCCGTCCTGCGGCCGTCGGTGCTCTTCGACGAGCGCGGCGTGCTGCTCAACAACATCGCCTGGTTGCTGCGGAGGTTGCCCGTTTTCGCCGTGGGCGGCGACGGCGGTTACCGCGTACGCCCGGTCCATGTCGACGACCTGGCCGCCTTGGCCTTGCAGGCGGCGGCGTGGCCGGACGACCGCACGGTCGACGCCGTGGGCCCCGAACGGCCTAGTTTCGTCCAACTGGTGGAGCAGATCCGGGAGGCCGTGGGCAGCCGCGCCCGCATCGTCCGTCTGCCGCCCCCGGTGCTCCTCAGCCTGTCCATGGTGCTGGGGGCCGTCCTCCACGACGTGCTCCTGACAGCCGACGAATATCGCTCCATGGCCGACGGCCTGGCCGACTCGGATGCGCCGGCCACCGGCACCGTCCGTCTGTCGGAATGGTTGACCGAGCACCGGGGTACGCTCGGGACCGAGTACGCCAACGAGCTCGACCGCCACTTCCGCTAACGGCTCGGTACCTTCTCGCCGGCGTTTGTCGAGATGTCCAGGCGGGCCTCCGCCTTCCAGTTAGACGAGTGCAAGGCCTCCGGTCCGAGGCGAAGGGGAGGGCTGTAGTGGTAGATGGTGCCACTGTCGACCACTGCGTAGGTGTCGGCTATCCCGCCCTGGTGCAAGACCGGGCATTCGAGACGTCGTGCCACCTGCAGTAAGCCGGCGAACGAGCTGAGCTCCACCATGGCCGTCCTGGGGCCGGCCGGCAAGCTCTCGGCTTCCACCAGCGTGGCGCCGTACCTCGTTGCGATACGAACCCCTTCGTCGTCCGAAGTTGCCTCTCGGAACAGGCGCCGCCCGGCGAACAAGCCGAACAAGAGCGCAAAACCAAGCACAAAGAGCGCAACTACCCGGACATCGGCCACCTTTAGGTCATTAAGGAGAACGGTGGCCGGCTGGGCGGACGGTACGGTGACAGCGCCGGCGGAGCGCGGCGTGAGAGACCCCGTTGTACCTTGCGTTGCCGGCGTGGCTCCGGTGGCCGGTCCCGAGCCCGCCCCCGAGGGGCCGGCATCAGGCATGAGGACGGCCGGGCTGAGACTGAACTGGATCTGTGGGCCGAACGTCGCACTGAGCCGGGCCGGTCCGAGCCGGCCGTGCACGGTGACCGACGGTGAGATGGTGACGGTGTAGTCGCTTTCGCTCAATCCGCCGGCGGCTCGCGAAAACGAACTAGCGATCGTCCTGAGGGTCGAAAGATCGAGCATGGCTGTCGTACTGAAGTGGTCCCCGCTGAAGGAACTGACAGGGCCCACGAACACCGTGCGGGTGATGCCCTGGCCGTTGGCGATGGTGGCGCCGAGCCGCTCGGTGCCTGACACGGCCACGGGCGCCGCCGTTTGCAGTTGGTACGAGAACCGTAACGCCAGCCGGCTCACAGCGTTTGTGTAAACGGGCTCTCCGGTTTGCAGCCCACCACTGCCGTAGACCGAACCCGCGGGCACGGTTGCGGCGTAGGAAAGGCTGCCGGTCTGGACGTAGCGGAGCACCGACGCCGTCGTGGCCGGACGGGTCCAGGCCAACCCGGCAAGGCCGGCGGCCGCCAGGGCGACCACTCCGCAGGCTAGAACGATGTCCACGCGGCCGGCGCGCGCCGGGCCAGGCGGGGGTTCTTGGTTGACGGTCTGATCAGTGGGCATGGCCACGCCTTCTCCTTTGGTGCCTTGTTGCACGTCGTGGTGAGAACGAAATCAGCGCGAATATCCCCAGCATGCCCGCCGCCACCGCCGGGTCCCTCAACTTCTCCAACAACTTGCCTGCTCGGTCGACGTGCAGCCATTCGGCTCCGACAATCTCCGAACTCGTCGGCTCGAACGAGTCGACGAAACCGTTATTATCACCCTTAAAGACATAGTGCCCGCTGATTATGCCAATGATCCTGTGCATGACTACCTCGTGGAGCTGGCCGTTGTGGTACGCCGCCACCTCGCCCACTCGATAGTTTGTTTCCCGTCGCAGCACCGCCAGGTCGCCGGCGTGGAAATGGGGCAGCATGCTCACCCCCTCGGTTATCACGTAGGAAGTCCTCCCACCAAGGACAGGCGGCGCGAGCACGGCCCAGGACGCAAACGCCAGAGTGGCGGTCAAGAGCGCGGCCCAGGCCCGCCGGTAGCGCAGCTCCCAGCCGCCCGTGCGGGCTTGGCAGGTGTGCACCAGATTGGCAGAGGTTCTGATCTCAAGTGTCGTCATTCAAGGCTTTCACGAGTACCGGCCACTGCCGGGGCGCGTCCCGTGGTAAAAGCCCGCGGCGTTGCGCCCCGGCAGGAGCTTTGTGCCGGACGCAGGGTTACTGAGCTGCTTCGACGTCGAGGTAGGCGATATCGCTGACAGGAACGGGCCCGCCTGAGGTTGAGTCGGCGCCGGTGTCTCCCACGATGCAGGTCCACCAGCCACCCGTCTCACCGCAGTTGCTCGCCCCGCCGCCACCGATGACCGTCCCACCGGCGTTGTACAGCTGTACTGCGGCCCAGGTGGCGTTGTCGGGGGAAAGCTGGAAGGACACGCTGGTGACTCCGTCCTGCTCCTGTAGCCCGTTGACGGTGGGTGCCCCGAGATAACCCATGGACCCAGTGTTGCCCAACGACCCGGTGGGGGTTTCGGTATAGTCGTTGTTCGGCAGGCTCACCCCGCCGTTAGGTGAGGTCAACCCGGTGTAATGGACGTTGTAAACGGTGTAACCGGACACGGCTCCCGCGCCTTCACCCGCATTGGTGGTGGCGACGCTGTTGCTGGCCATATAGGCGAAACCGCCGGCGGCGACGGCGATAGCGCCGCCGAAGACGAACAGGCGGCGAGGTAAAATCCTCATGGTACAGGTCCCTTTCTCATGTCGGCCCGACCGGCCGTCGTTCAACGGGCCGGCGGGCACGTTGTCTGTGGTCAAACAACCGCCCCGGGCCCGGGCAGAAATTGCCCAGGCTGCTGACAGGACAGAGTGAATGACCCGTGATGGCCTTTGTTGCTGGTTACCCGACAACATAAATGCCTCACGAACCATTTGTACGCCCGTGCCTGTGCCTTTCGCCTCTACAAGATTGATGATTTTTCGACCTGTCCGCCGATGCTCCCGACATGACGAACGTCGGGCCCCGGGGCGCGACGGTCTAGCCAGAAGCGGGGCTGGTGCTGGTGGGCGCGATCGTCTCGGCGCTGGGACCGGGTGCAGCGGTCGTCACTGGTCCAGAGGTAGTCGTGACCGGTCCAGAAGTAGTCGTGATCGGTCCAGAAGTAGTCGTGACCGGTCCAGAGGTGGTCGCGACCACTCCAGATGTAGTCGTGGTCGCAAGGGTGGTCGTGGTCGGGTCGAGCGTCGTTGTCGACCTCATCGTCGTGAAGGGGACGACGGTCCTTCCCGCATAGGTGGGTGGGACGTTGTCAGAAGCCATAGAGGCGGCACCTATCCCGGCGGCCACCAAGGCAACGACCCATACGACCAGACGGCGAAGTGTTCTTGTCATGGTGCATCGGCCTCCACGGTCCCGTTGTACAGTCCCGACGACCTGGGCGCATCTACAAGATTGGGGATTCGGATTTTGCACCTGCCAAGCTGAGCGACAAGGTTTGGCGTAAAGGGATCCGTACCAACGCTGTGAGCCCTCTGTTCGTAGGGCGCCCAGTTGGCGCAGGCCCGACCAGGCTTATGGACCCGCCCTCCGCCTCGACCAGCTGGCGGCATTGGTACAGGCCGAGCCCACTGCCAGGAAGCTTCCCCGTCCCTGGCCCGCGCCAGCCTCTCTCAAAGGCGTGCTCCTGATCGACGGCCGGCAGCCCCGGGCCCTGGTCTGAAACGACGATCTCCACAATCTGTCCCTCAGGCAGGGCCAGCTGCGTCGCCTTGACCATCACTCCGGCACCCGCAGCATGAACGGCTGCGTTGGCGAGCAAATTGTCCACGACCACGGCCAGTTTGTCGGGGTGGCCCTCCACCACAAGACCGGTTTCGACCTCGGCAAGGACCGTACCGCCACTGGCGCGAACGGCGACGACCGTATTGAGAAGGTGGGAGAGGTCGTACAGGCGGGCGCCAGCCTGGTTGTCGGCAAGAACAGTCCGTAGGGCCCGGACCTCGTCCCGGACGCCTTCCACGAGGCGGTCGACTTCGCTGGCCGGGAGAACGTCACGCTGCTGCGATAGGACCAGAAGGGTCCCGTCTACGGCGCTGAGCATGGTGTTTACGTCGTGTTTCTGCCCCTGGTAAGTGCGGCGGACTTGGGCCAACTGGCCCTCGGCCGCCTCCCACCGGCGCCGGCCGCGCAGGTCTCGCAGGACTAGCTGTTGGACCGCAGAGCGGGTGCCGGCACCGGCCCCGACAAGGCGAGTCATCGCTCCCATCATCAAGAACAGGGACGGCAGGGTTGACCACGCGCCCCCGAGCGCAACTTTGCCATTGGCCAACACGACGCACGCGGATCCGAGCGAGAGGGCAGCCGCTCCCGCTCCGACGAACAGCGGCCGCCCAGAACGGGCCCCCCGGGCAACCAGGGCGGTCGCGACCACGACACAGGCCACTCCTTCGACTAGGTCCACGAGGACGAACCTGCCAACGACCGCTATGAAGATCACCCGGGCCGGTGAGAGAGCCAAGCCAAGTGCCAGGAGGGAGGCCATGGCCAAGACCGGCACGAGGAACCTAGCTGGATGAAGGTCGGAACGCACCTCGGGGAGCCAGATCGCGAATACACATGTGGCCAAAGCAACCGCTACGGCAACTGCCCGCAGGACGACGAGATAACCCGACGCCGCCTGGGGGAACCGAGCCACGCTAGGCACGACGAACAGGGCGACGAGGCTGGCCGCGGTGGCGAAAGGTACGCTGGCCGCCTCACCGGTAAGACGCCAATAGAGCAAAAGAAGCGCTGAAATAGTGAGGAAACCAATGAAAGCTATATCACTCACGCCTGACGACCAGGCGCGGACCGATAGCCACGGTACGACGGCGATTACGCCAACTACTACAAAGGGGAGCACGACGACCGTTGAGGTCGCCACCGCAGCTAGCCAAATCGCGTCCGGTCGGCCGATGCACGGGAGAAGGCCACGTCGGTCAGGCCCGCAGTATTGGTGACCTTTCGGGCTGCCGAGCAGAGTGCTGGTCCTTGGCACTTGTGAGCATTCCCTAGTTTCGACCGCAGGTTATCACGGGCGGAACGCCAACTCACGGACCTTGGCTACTGCGGCGAGCTGGCTCGAGACGCCGAGCTTCGTGAGGATGCCTCGAATGTGGCTGCGGACCGTCCCTATCGATACCACAAGGTCGGCGGCTATTTTCTCCGCACTCTCGCCGTTGGCTAAGGCTTCGAGCACCTCGCGTTCCCTCTGGGTCAACTGTGCCATACGTCGCTTGAGGTCGCGCTCGTTCATCAGGCTGATGTGGCCCAATTCCCGTAGCTGTTCTTGGCGGGCAGCCCCGAAGAGGGGCCTGTTACGCATGGCGAGCTCGGCCGCTTCTATGAGGCGTTCGAAGGGTTCAGTCTTGCTTACCCAGCCACTGGCGCCTAGGGCTATGCACTCGGCCAAGCGCGGCTCGTCCGTATAGCCGGTGACGACCAGGATCCTTGCACCGGTGGCTCGCAACCCCGCCACCAGGTCGAGGCCGTCATAACCGCCCAGGTCCAAATCCAACAAGACCAGGGCCGAGCGCTGCTGAGCGGCCTGCGCGACCACGCTAATGGGGCCGTCGAGGGCGGCAACGCTACACACGTAACCTCGTGCTGAAAGACTTAGGGCAAGAGCTTCGGCAAGCATTTTGTGGTCCTCCACTACGAGGACGCGCCCTTGTTGAGCCTTGGCGTCTTCCGCGCACGCAAAATTGGAGATTCTGTCACCCCTTTGTTGCGGTTGCGAAAACTAGCAACGGTCAGGGCAGGCCGCAACCGGCTGTAGCACCATTTTCCGAATTTGCCGGTGCGGCTCTTTCAAAGCCTCTCATTAGCGCTAGCCGGCGCGCTGGGCGTGTTCCGGAGTGCCCTTTGCGGAAGAAGGTCTCAAGGCCGGGCGGGGACGTTGACAGTGCGGGGAGCCGGTAGGAGCGTCCCCCTGGTACGGTCGGGCAATGCCCGAGATCCCGTCCGTCGTCACCGCTAAAGGCGAACAGGTCGACGACTACCACGGTGAGCTGGTGGCCGACCCGTACCGGTGGCTGGAGGACACCGACAGTCCCGAGGCCCGCGCCTGGATCCGGGCCCAGAACGACAGGACAGAGGCTTTTCTGGCCGCCGTCCCGGGCCGGGAGGCGGTGCGTTCCCGCTTGAGCGAGCTGTGGGACTACCCACGGTCCGAAGTGCCCTTTGGGGCCGGCGAGGCCTGGTTCCAGCGCCGCAACTCCGGGCTCCAGGACCAGTCTGTGCTTTTCGTCATGGGGTCGCCCGAAGAGGAGGGACGTGTCCTGCTCGACCCCAACCTGCTCTCGAGCGACGGCACGGTCGCCGTCAGCGCCGTCGCCGTAACCGGTGACGGGTCCCTGCTGGCCTACGCCACCAGCACGGCCGGCTCCGACTGGATGACCTGGCACGTGCGCGAGGTGGCGTCGGGGACGGACCGGCCCGACCTCGTCGAGTGGTGCCGCTACGGCACAGCGGCGTGGCGGGACGGGTCGGGGTTTTACTACAGCGCCACCGACCGGCCCGAGCCCGGGGCCGAGCTGACCGGACAGGTCGGCCTGGTCCGCATCTTCTTCCACGCCCTGGGTACTCCCCAGGCCCAGGACCGTCTGGTCTTCGAGGCACCGCAGGAGCCGGAGTGGCTACCGCACGCCACGGTGACCGAGGACGGGCGCTTCCTGGTCATTTCCATATCGCGAGGCACCAACCCCGAGTCTCAGGTCCTGGTCCTCGACCACGACCGCCCCGACCGGGGGCTACAGCCCCTGGTGGCTGGGTTCTCGTGCAAGGCGTCGGTGGCGGCCAACGTCGGCACCACGTTCTTCGTGGTCACCGACGACCAGGCCGAGCGCCAGCGCCTGGTCGTCATCGACCTCGACCACCCCGAGAGGCAAGCATGGCGGGAGGTCGTCCCCGAGCGGGCCGCCCTGCTGGTCGGGGCCAAGAACTGCGGGGGCCGGCTCGTGTGCCACCACCTCCAGGACGCCTGCTCGCGTCTGTCGGTGCTCGAACTGGACGGGGCCCACGTACGGGACCTGGCCCTGCCCCCCATCACCTCGTTGCGCCCCGGCGAGGACGAAGTGGGGATCGAGGGCCGGGCGGACAGCCCGTTAGTGCATTTCGGCCTGTGCTCGTTCATCGACTCGGGCTCGCTGTGGTCCCATGACATCGCCACGGGCGAGACCCGGGTGCTGGAAGGCCCGGCGGCGCCGCTCGACGCCGGTGCCCTGGTGACCGAACAGTTCATCGTGACCGCCGATGACGGGGCTGCCGTCCCGCTGTTCCTCACCCGCCGGCACGACGTGGCCCCTACGGGGGAGGCACCGGCCCTGCTCGTCGGCTATGGGGGCTTTGACATCCCCATGACGCCGGCGTTCTCGAGTAGCCACGCCCTGTTCGTCGAACGGGGCGGGATCCTGGCCGTTGCCGTGCTGCGAGGCGGCGGTGAGTACGGCCGGTCCTGGCACGACGCTGGGCGGTTGGCCAACAAACAGAGGGTCTTCGACGATTTTTGCGACTGCGCCCGGTGGCTGGCTTCCTCAGGCTGGTCCCGGCGGGCACGTACAGCCATCAACGGCGGCTCCAACGGAGGCCTGTTGGTGGGGGCGTGCCTGACCCAGCACCCCGAGCTGTTCGGGGCGGCCGTTCCCGAGGTGGGCGTGCTGGACATGTTGCGGTTCCACCGGTTCACCATCGGCTGGGCCTGGAAGAGCGACTTCGGCGACCCCGATGACCCTGAGCAGTACCGCTGGGCCCGGGCCTACTCCCCGCTGCACAACATCAAGCCCGGTGTGCGTTACCCGCCCACTTTCATCACCACCGGCGACCACGACGACCGGGTCGTACCCGGCCATTCCTTCAAGTTCGCCGCCGCTTTGCAGGCGGCCCAAGGGGCGGGCGCAGAGGCGCCCGTGCTCATCCGGATCGAGACATCTGCCGGCCACGGGTTGGGCAAGCCGACGTCGAAAGCCATTAGCGAGCGGGCTGATGTCCTGACGTTCCTGGAGGCGGTGCTCGGCCGGTAACTGACCAGCCGGTAACTGACCAACCGGTAACTGACCAACCAGTAACTGACCAACCAGTAACTGACCAACCCGTAACTGCTGGGGCTATAGGTGCTGGGCCGAAGGCTCGCGGTCGGAGCCGTGGTGGCCGTCGCCATGGAGCCGGGCCAGGACCTGGAGGCGCTGCTGGCCGGCGAGGTTGTTGCGGTCGAAGGGCGTGGCCAGCACGATGGCGGCGGCACCCCGGGCCCAGCTCGACTCGTCCCATTTGTCGACCTCGACCGGGGTGTCGCGCATCCAGCCCGGTAACCGTCGCGCCAGGCTGGAGCGGAACGCCGTGTCCCAGTGCTGCCAGGACGCCGTCCCCTCGCCCGCCACGAGCAGGAGCTCGGGGTTGAGGGCGGCGATGACAGGGGCGATGCCGTGGGCCAGGCGCTGGCCGGCCCGGGCGAAGACGTGGCGGGCCCCAGGGTCGCCCCGGTCCGCCAACCTGGTCAGACGGTCGAGCCCTTGGCCGGACCGCAGGAGCCCGGCCGCCCGGCCGGCGGCGACAAGGCCGTCGGCCCCGATGTAGGCCTCCAGGCAACCGCGTTGGCCGCAGGCACACGGTGGGCCGTTGTTGGACACGACGACGTGGCCGACCTCTCCGGCGCCCCCCTGGGAGCCACGCTCGAGGACGCCGTTGTTGACGCAGGCGAAACCGACGCCGCGGCCCACGGTCACCACGACGAAGCTACGGCGGGTGCGCCCGAGGCCGTAGAGCCGCTCGGCCACGGCCAGGGCTTTGACGTCGTTCTCGATCAGCACCGGTGCGCCGATGGCCTGGCGCAGCTCCCGGCCGAGGGGCATTCGGGACCAGCCGAGCACGTCGGCGTCAACGTCACCGACGTCGGGACGAGCGACCACGCCCGGAACGCACACGCCGACGCCGAGAAGGCGGGTGGCGCCGGCACCGATGAAGGCGCGCAGGCTGGCCAGCAGCCGGGGGATGGCGTCGAGGGCCAAGGCGTCAAAGCTCTCGGTGGTGGTGGCGAGCACGTGGCCGTCGAGGCGGACGTCGACCAGGACCAGGTGGTCGGCGGCCAGCTTTACCCCGATGGCGTGGCCGGCATCGGCGACCAGGCCGAGGAGCTGGCCCGGCCGGCCACCCTCGGACGGCGCATAGTAGAGCGGCTCGACGACGCCCTGGTCGATGAGCCTCCTGGTGACCTGGCTGACGGTGGCCGGGCTCAGGTCGAGGTCGCGGGCAATGGTGGCGCGCGATGCCGGCCCGTCGCGTCCCAGCAGGGCGAGGACGGCTATGCGGGTGAGGTCGCTAGCCCCGACGTCTTCGTCGTTCATGGCGCGTCTTACGTTAGTCACTGTAGAAATGTCAGTCGATGCTCGTGGCGCCGGAGGCGCGGATCTGGCGACGAAACCTCTGTACTTCAACGCAAACGATGCCTTGACAACTGTACCCCAGTGACTTACTTTATACACTACATGAACAAACACGAGGAGCCTGGGCCACCCGGACCAGGTGGTGAGGTCGCCCGGCTCGTCGCCTCGTCCGTGGCCACCATGCTGAAAAACCAGAGCTCCAGCGGAGCGTTCATCGCCTCGCCCGACTTCGCCGAGTACCAATATTGCTGGCTCCGAGACGGCTCCTTCACGGCCTACGCCCTGGACTGCGCAGGCGAGCACGAAGCGTCCCGGGCTTTCCACGAGTGGTCGGCGGCCGCCATCGAAGGGATCGCCCCCGCCATCGAGCATGCTCTGGACAGGCGGGCCGCGGGCGAGCCGGTCGACCCGCGCCGGATGCCCCCGGCCCGGTTCAGCCTCAGCGGCTGCCCGGTGGGCGACGACTGGCCGAACTTTCAGATCGATGGCTATGGCACCTGGTTATGGTCGCTGCAACAGCACCTCGACAAGAGCGGTGAGAAGGCTCTCCCGTCCCGATTGGCGCCATCGGTCGACAGCGTCGGGCGCTACCTGGTCGGCTTCGGCACGTCGCCCTGTTACGACGTATGGGAGGAGTCGGGTGACTCAGTTCACGCGGCCACCCTCGGGTGCGTGTTCGCCGGTTTGGAGGCCGCCGCCTCCATGCTCGGGCGCCCGGCGTTTGCCGAGAGCGCCGATATTGTCCGCTCTGCCCTTGTCGACCAGGCGCGACGGTTGGGCCGCTTTGCCAAATCAGACCGTGACCAGCAGGTCGACGCCGCCCTGCTGTGGCTTTGCGAGCCCTTTCATGTGGTTGCCCCGGACGAGCCCGCTTTCGCCGAGACGCTCGGGCGCATCGTGGCCGAACTGGACTTCGACGGGGGGGTACGACGGTACCCGAGCGACACCTACTACGGGGGAGGTGCCTGGCCCGTTCTCACGGCCTCCCTGGGCTGGGCCCACGCGGCGGCCGGCGACCTTGCCGGGGCGCAGCGGTGCCAAGACTGGGTCACGGACCACTTCGACGACCAAGGCCGCCTCGGTGAGCAGTTCGGCGGGGACCGGCGCGACCCCGAGCACTACCTCGATTGGGTTGAGCGCTGGGGCCGATCAGCCGCAGACCTACTTTGGTCGCACGCCATGTACGTCGTGCTGGCCATCGAGCTGGCGGCCCGCAATCAGGCACCAGCCGCCACCACTCCAGCTACCCATGCCCTCTCCACAACCCATCCCGAGAAGAAGGAAAGGAACACCACATGACGAGGAAGGCAACCGATCGCAGCAACTCGAGACAAGGGAGCCGGATGCGCTCCGTAGGAACCGGCCTGGCCTGCACCACGCTCGCCGCCGCCGCCGCTGTTATGGGCCTGTCGCCCACCATGGCGGCGGCGTCGGCACCTAGCGTAACGCTGCAGTTCTGGAACACCTACAACACCACCGACAAAGAGTTCAGCACCATGCAGAATGTGGTCCTGAAGAAGTTCGAGCAGCAGAACCCGGGTATCAAGGTGGTGGCCGTAGACGTGCCCTACGCGCAGTTGGAAGCGAAGTTCATCGCCGCCGCCGCCGCCGGCAACCCCCCCGCACTGCTCCGTTCGGACATAGCCTGGGTCCCGTCGTTCGCCGCCGAGGGGTTGCTCCTTAACCTGACCCGCCAGAAATGGGCCCAGCCGATCTTGAAGGCTGCCCTCCCCGGCCCGCTGTCGACCAACCTTTACGACGGCAAGTACTACGGGATCCCCGATGACACCAATACCCAGGTACTGTTCTGGAACAAGGCGGACTTCGCCGCCGCCGGCCTATCGGGGCCGCCGACGACGATCGCCCAGTTGTGGTCGGACGCCGCCACCCTGACCAATAGCTCTAAGGGCCAGTTCGGCCTGGGTGTGGACGGCACTGATATCTGGAACGTCGCTCCTTATGTATGGAGCGACGGCGGCAGCTTCACCAACCCGGCCATCACCACGGCGTCCGGGTACATGAACGGGACCACTACCGAGGCGGCCCTCCAGGAGCTTGTAAACCTGGACAAGGCTGGCGACATCGGCTCTGACTTCGTCGGGGGTTCGGGGGCCGTGTCGGGCGAGACCGGGTTCCCCAAGGGTGAGTACGCCATGTACATCGACGGCCCGTGGGCCGTGCCGACTTATCGCGAGGCCAACTTCGCCGGCTACGGCATGGCGCTGTTCCCCGCCGGCCCCGGCGGCTCGGTCTCGACCGTCGGCGGCGAGGATCTCGTCATCGCCCGGGATGTCACGAACCTGCCTGACTCGATCAAGCTGGCCCAGTTCCTGGCCGGCCCCTTCGCCCAGCTCCAGATGGCCGACCAAGGCGACCTGGCCGGTTACACGACGGACTCGGCCGCCGAGATCAAGGCCCAGCCTTTCCTCAGCATCTTCGTCCAGCAGTTGGAGACGGCGAAGGCCCGGCCCGTGGCCCCCGGCTATTCGGAGCTCGACGCCGACTTCATCGCTGAACTGCAAGAGGTGTTGGCCGGCAAATTGTCAATGTCGGACGCCATGAACGCCGCCGCCCAGGAGTCGAACGCCGCCCTGGCCGCCGCCGGCTAACAGGTAACCGTTGATCACCAGCAACAAGGTCGAACGGCGCCCGGCAGAAGTCTTGCCGGGCGCCGGCTCGCGCTCCAGCGCCCGGTCCCGGCGAGCCCGGGCCATGGCCACGCCTTATCTGTTGCTGGCGCCCGCCCTGGCCATCTACATCATCTTCACCGTCTACCCCATTTTTCGCCAGTTCGAGATCGGCTTTTTCAATTGGCACATCTTCCCCGGAGCCTCCAACCCGTTCGTGGGCTGGTCCAACTACACCAAGATCTTCCATGACCCCATAGTCCGTACGGCGGCGTTCAACTCCTTCCTCTGGATCGTTATCACCGTGCCGGTGCAGATGGCGCTCGGCTTGTTCGCCGCCGCCGTCCTGGCCGACCGGCTGCCCGGCTCGACTCTGTGGCGGGCGGCGGTGTACATCCCGGTCGTCACGTCGTACGTCGTCGTCAGCTGGGTGTTTTCCTACATCTTCAGCTCCCAAGGTGGCATCGCCAACGCTGTGGTCGGCTTTTTTGCTGGCCATAAAGAGAGCATCGACTGGACGGCGCAGACGTGGACGACGAACGGCGTCATGTGGTTGCTGACCATCTGGAAGGGGGTCGGCTGGTCGTTCATCATCTTCCTGGCCGCGCTAGACGGCGTCCCCCGCCAGCTGCTCGAGTCGGCCCGGATCGACGGCGCCTCGGAGCCCCGCGTGTGGCGCCATGTCGTCATCCCCTCCCTGCGCCGGGCCATCACCTTCGTCACCGTGCTGCTCGTCATCGGTGCGGCGCAGGTTTTCACCCAGATTTACCTGATAACCAAGGGAGTGGGAGGGCCATATAACTCGACCCAGACGTTCATGACCTACATGTACCAGCAGGCCTTTTCCTTCTTTGACTTCGGTTACGCCGCCGCTCTGGCGTCGTTGCTGGCTGTTGTCCTCTTCGGCTTCAGTTGGGCTGAGATCCACGTCCTGCGGCAAGAGGTCTGAGCAGAGCCATGGCCGCCATCAGGCTCGGGCAAAACCGGGAGCGGGCGCCGGTCTCGCAACCGGGGCTGTTCGGCGTCCGCCGGAGGGACCGCTCCCGCCTTGTCATCGCCGTGCTGCTTACGTTGCTCTCTCTCGGCCCCCTCCTTTATATGCTCTCACTGTCCTTCCAGAACAACGGCCAGCTCCTCGGGAACACGGTGCTGGTGCCGACCCACCCCACCGTCGACAACTACACCCAGGCCTGGACCGAAAACAGCTTCGGGCACTACTTCTTCAACAGCCTGATCGTTGCTATCGCCACTGTGGTGATCACCGTCATATGCGCCTCGCTGGCTGCCTTCGCCTTCGCCCGGTACCGCTTCCCCCTACGCGAATTGATCTTCTACCTCTTCCTGGCCGCGCTGGCCATACCCAACGTGCTGCTGCTCATCCCCCAGTACCTGCTCCTGGACAGGCTCCACCTGCTCGACTCGCTCGAGGGCCTGGTCTTCCTTTACGTGAGCTCCAACCTGCCGTTCATGATCTTCCTGCTCCGGGGTTTTTTCGAGGGCATACCCCGCGAGTACGAAGAGGCGTTCCGCCTGGACGGAGCGGGCACAGTGCGGGTGATCGTCGGGCTGTTCGCCCCGTTGTCGTTGCCGGCCCTGGCCCTGGTGTCCATGTTCACCTTCAGTGCCGCCTGGGACGAGTTCCCCATCGCTCTCACAATGCTCAATACGCCCACTAACTTCACCCTTCCCATCGGGCTGGCCGATTTCATCGGCGAGCACACCATTGCCTGGGGCCCGTTTTTCGCCGCCTCGGTCATCGCCACGATCCCGGTCGTGGTGGTCTTCCTGGTGACACAACGCTGGGCCAGGAGCGGTGTGTCCCTCGGAGGCCTGCGGTAGTGCGGCTCGAAGGGGTACAGGCCTTCTATCCCACCGGGGAGGAGCTGGCTCTGGGGCCGTTGCCGGCAGGCACCTCCCGCGTCATCGCCCGCCGGGCCCGCGGCGATGCCGTCGAGGGCGACGTCGTCGAGGCCGACCTCGGTCGCACCGGCTTCTTCTCGGGATTGGCTGCCGGCACCTACTCGATCGAGGCCGTTGACCCTGATGCCGGTGTCCTGGCCGAGGAACTGACGACGGTGGGGGCTCACCCCGGCGAACGGCCCGTGCACGGCTTCGCCACCTCGTTCCAAGACGATGACGTGCCCGCCATCCTGGAATGGCTCCGGGACCTGCGCTGCACGGTGGTGCAGATCTACGACTGGATGGCCAGTTACGCGGCGCCCCTCGGGCCCCCGGGGGGTTGGAAGGACCCCTCCGACCGGCCAGTGTCGTACACCGCCCTGCGCTCGTTGGCCGCCGGGCTCCGAGAAGGGGGCGCGGTGGCGCACGCGTACGCGCCCATCTATGCAGTAGACCTACCCTTCGCGGCAGCTCATCCCGAGCTGCTCATGGTCCGCAATGATGGCCGCTCGCAACGCTTCTTCGACATGATCGAGCTCGCCGACCCGGCCAACGAAGGCTGGCAGCGCCATTTCGCGGCGACGTACGGCGCCGCCGCCGACCGCATTGGCTTCGACGGGTTCCACGTCGATACCTACGGCTACCCGCGGGCCGCCCACAACCCCGGGGGCGAAGCCATCGACATGAGGGCGGCCTACGAGTCGTTCCTGGCCTTCTTGCGGGCCGCTCGGCCTCGGGACCAGATCAGCTTCAACCAGGTCAACGGCGTCCCCTCGGCGCTCAAGCTGCCGCCCGGGCCCGGCTTCCGGTACTGCGAGGTGTGGCGCCCCAACGACCAGTGGCGGCACCTGGAAGCCCTGATGGACCGCAGCTCGGGCCGGGCCGGGCTCTTGGCCCCGCCGGGCACCAGGGACGCGCTCGTGCGCGGCAGCATTGCGTGCTACCCGCCCGTGTGGGGGAGAGACGACCCGGCCGGCCCGGTGCGGGGCCAAGCCCGGGAGGGCTCCTTGCGCACGGCGTTGTGCACCGAAGCGGTGGCGACCTGCCTCGGCGCCAGTGCCCTGCTGTACGGCGACGTCCGCGCCGTGCTGTGCGACCCGTACTACCCCAAGCACGAGCGCCTGTCGACGCAGGAGGCGGACACCGTTATCGCCTGGCACCGCTTCGCCCTGCGCTGCCGCGACCTCTTCGTCGAAGGCGAAGACACCAGCTGGTACGACATAGCCGATGAGAACGGTGCCGTCGGCGTGGAGTGGGACGGCCCGGTGCGGCCCGAGCCGGTGGGCGGGGCCGTCTTCGCCCGGGTCGTCCGTGCGGAGGACTGCGTAGCCGTGGCGGTCCTGGACCTGACGGGCAGCGCCCACGGCTTGTGGTCAGAGCCCACGGGACGAGGACGGTGCCGCTCGGTGCGGGCGCGCCTGCTCCTTCAAGCCCCGGAGCGCTGGCACGCCGCCGTGGCCACGCTCGGCCGGGCCGGGGACCGCTTCGTGGCGGCGCCGGTAACGGCGGCCGAACACCGGGAAGGGCGCGCCGTCGAGGTCGAGGTGCCCATCGAGGCGGGCTGGTCGGTACTGCGCCTGGCGAGGTCATGACACCTCGGGGGACCGGCCCGCCGGCCCGCCTACCGGCCTTTCAGGCCACCGGGACCAGGGGCCGTACTTCCTCGGCGACGAAGCGCACGAACCCTTCGGGGTCGGGGTCGTCGGCCGTGGGCTGGAGCACAACGGTGCTGGCGCCGGCCTCCGCCCAGCGCTGCACGGCTTCAGCCACGGCGACGGCGTCCCCGGCCACACCGAGGTCCCGGGCCGTGGCGCCGTACCCCCAGCGCTGGTACTCGTCCGCCAGGCGCTGTGCCGCCCCGGGCCCGGTGGCGGCGTGCAGGTAGACCACGACGGAGTGGGCTTCGCTCCGGCCGACGGCGCCGCGGCCCTGGTCGATCAGGGCGCGGGCCTGGCGGACCTTGCCGGGGCTGGTGCCTCCGGTCAGGACCGTGCCATCGGCGCACTCCCCGGACAGGCGCAGAGACCGCGGGCCGACCGCTCCGGCCAGGACCGGTGGCGGCGTGGCCGGCGGCCAGTCCAGGGCTACTCGGTCGAGGCGTACGTAGCGCCCGCTGGTGGTGACCGTCTCCCCGGCCAACAGGCGGCGGAGGGCGACGATGTACTCGCGCAGCAGGCTGAGCGGGGACTCGACGCGGGCGCCCACCTGGCCCATCCACTCCTGTACGCCATGGCCCACGCACACCCGGGCCCGGTCAGGGAACAGGCGGTCCAGGGTGGCGACCTCCATGGCCGTCAGCGCCACATTGCGCAGCGGGGCCGGGAGCAGCCCGATGCCTATGCGGGCCCGGGCCGTCAGGGCCAGAACGGTGGCGGCGGTGGCGATGCCGCTCTCCCGGAAGCAGTCCTCCCAAAGCCACAGCTCCTCTAGGCCGGCCTCGTCGGCGGCCCGGGCCACCGAGGCCAGGCGTTCGGGTGGGAGTTGGGGCAGGAAGACAGCGCCAAGGATGGTCACCGCCGGATCTTCGCGCAACCGCCGGGTACCTCTTGAAGACTCCAGGGGCCCTTGTGTTACTGTAGCGGCTGAGGGTAACACACCACAGGGTTGGAAGCTGTCCCCTCCGGCTCGGAAGAGCCAGGCCTTCACCCCTTGACCCCGGGTGAAATAAGGCCAGGAAAGGAGGGGATCGCTATGGCAACTGGCACTGTGAAGTGGTTCAACGGTGAGAAGGGTTTCGGCTTCATCTCCCAGGACGCTGGTGGCGCTGACGTCTTCGTGCACTTCAGCGCGATTGCCGGCGAAGGTTATCGCAACCTGGAGGAAGGCCAAAAGGTCGACTACGAGACGAGCCAAGGCCCGAAAGGCCTGCAAGCCGTCAATGTTCGTGTAGTGCACTGAGAGTTACAGGACTTCCTCAGCCGGATCGACTGCACGTGCCTTAGCCAAGGCAGCAGCGGCTTTCAGGCACGGGCACCGGCACCAGCCGGTGCCCGGAGGTAAAGGCATCTTTGCTTAGTCGCGGCCTGAGCATTACCTTGTGCCGGGTCGGGCAGGTCCATTGCTTATGGCCGGCCAACTGCGCCCTGGGCTGCTTTTTGACCTGGACGGCACCCTCGTCGACACCAATTACCTCCACAGCCTGGCTTGGTCGCGCGCCTTCCGCGACGCGTTTGAGTCGGCGCCCATGAACGCCATCCACCGCTTGATCGGCATGGGCGGCGACCGGCTGGTCCCCGAGCTCCTGGGCCACGACAGCCCTGAGGCCACGGCGGCCCGGCCCCGGCGGTACAAGGAGCTGATGGACGAGGCCCAGGCGTTCCCGGCGGCGGCCGCCCTGCTGCGCAAGGCTCACGACAGCGGCCTGGCCGTCGTCCTGGCCACATCGGCGCCCGACGACGAACTGAAGGCGGCGCTCCAGGTCCTGCGGGCCGGCCGCGCCATTGATGGGCAGACCACGGCCGACGACGTAGAGAGCTCGAAGCCCTCGCCGGAAGTATTCGAAAAGGCCATGAAGACGTTTTCGATCGATCCGGGACGGGCCCTGGCCGTGGGTGACAGCGTCTGGGACATCCAGGCGGCCCGGGCGGCGGGCATCGGCTGCATCGCGGTGGAATCGGGCGGGTTCAGCCAGCACGAACTGAACGAGGCCGGGGCCCGGGCTGTTTACCGGGACGTCGGCGAGGTCCTCGACCAGTTCCTGACCGGCCCTCTGGGGCCGCTGACGGCGGCCTTAGCTACTTCTCGGTGAAGATCACGGGCCTCTAGTTCCGGTCCTGTTCAGGGCGGCCAACAACGCCCGGGGGCGGTTGGTGATCAGGCCGGCGGCGCCCAGGGCGGCGAGCTCGAGGGCCCGGTCGGGCGAGTCGACTGTCCATGGGACCACGGCCAGGCCCCGGGAAGAGGCGGCGCTGAACAGCTCGGGCACGGCCATGGCGTCTTCGGGGTTGATGCCGCTCAGGCCCTCGGCCCGGTCGAGGTGGTAGCGCCAGTCGTCTCTTTCCTCCAGCAGTAAGGCGGTGGCGGTGGCGGGGGCGTGGCCGCGGAAGTGGTGAAGGGAGGCGGGGTCGAACGAGGACACGACCACGTCCAGGGATGACAGGTGCCGGGCGTGGAGGAGCCCGGCGACACGTTGGGCCAGCACGAACCGGTCGTCCCAGCCCGGTTCGCCGGGGAGGTCCTTCAGTTCGACGTTAAGCACGACGCGAGCGCGCCGGGCGCCGGCCGGCGGCAGGGCGTTGCCCTCCGTCAACGTGCTCAGCAGCTCCGCCAGGGTGCCCAGGTGGCGGAGGGCGGCGTCCGCCAGGGCGCACACGGGGGTGCCCTGCGGCGCGGCGCACCCCGCCTCGGTGTCGGCGGGCCCGGTCTCGGCGTCGTGATGGAGCACCACGGTGCCGTCCGCGCTCAACCGGGCGTCCACCTCGGCGCCGTCGGCCCCCGCCTCCAGGGCGGAGAGCACGGCGGCCACGCTGTTCTGCGGTCCCGGGTGGTCGCCCTCCAGCCAGTCGCCCCGGTGGGCGATCACCAGCGGCCGGGGGGCGGGACCGGTCAACGCCGGTACGCTTCGGCCCGGAAGCCCTGAGCCTGAAGAGAAGGGACGACCTGGTCCCGGTGGGAAGGGTCGCGGGTTTCGAGGGTCAGGATCACCTCGACCTCGCTCACGCCTACGGGCGCCCCCGAGCGGCGGTGCTCGACGGTCAAGAGGTTGAGCCCGAGCCGGCCCAGCGCGGCCGTGAGCGTCGCCAGTTCCCCGGGCTTGTCGGCCAGGACGACGCGCACCATGAGGTAGCGGCCGGCCGCCGTGAGGCCGTGCTCGACCAGGCGGGTCAGCAGCAGGGGGTCGACATTGCCTCCGGAAAGGACCAGCACCACGGGCTCCTCGCCGGGTACCTGGCCCGCCATCAACGCGGCCAGGCCCACCGCCCCGGCCGGTTCTACCACCCATTTGCAGCGTTCCAGCAAGAGCAGGACGGCCCGGCTTATCTCCTCCTCGGTGACCGTCACGAACCGGTCGACGAACGCCCGGGCGTGCTCGAAGGTCAGCTCCGAGACGGACCGTACGGCGATGCCGTCGGCCATTGTGTCCACGCTGGGCAGCGCCACGGGGGCGCCGGCCGCGAGGGCGACCTCCATCGTCGCCGCTCCCGCCGCCTCTACGCCGATAACCCGGGCCTTGGTGGCGCAGCCGTCCAGGGCGGCGGCGATGCCGGCCACCAGGCCGCCTCCCCCGACGGGCACGAGCACGAACCCGCTGGCGGCCACCTCTTCGGCGAGCTCCAGGCCTATGGTCCCCTGCCCGGCGATGACGTAAGGGTCGTCGAAGGGAGGGACGTAGTAGGCGCCGCGCTCGGAAGCATAGAGGCGGGCAGCGGTGATGGCGTCGTCGACGTTACCGGGTTCGAAGCGGACGTCGGCCCCATAAGAACGGGTGGCTTCCACCTTGGGCAACGAGGCGCCCTGAGGCATAAAAACGGTGGACCGGAGCCGGCACAGCGACGCCGCCAGTGCTACTCCCTGAGCGTGGTTGCCAGCCGAAGCGGCCACTATTTCTTCGGCCCCACCGGCGGCGGCCACGACGGAAATACAGTTGAACGCACCGCGGATTTTGAACGACCCCGTACGCTGAAAATGCTCGGGTTTTACGAACACCGGCCGGCCCGTGAGCTTGGACAGGGCGTTCGAGTAAAGAGCCGGCGTGGGCCGTACGACCCCCCGGAGGCGCTGCGCCGCTTCCTCGATCTGGTCCAGGCCGACGAGGGAGCTCATGGTGGCCATGGGCCCAGCTTGGTCCCCTGGCGGGGGCCGGTCAAGAAGGCCGGTCCGTTGGGTACTGTGCTGTGGAGATGCCGACGACCACCGGGGCCGTGACCTGTGACGACGGGCTCAGGCGGTGCCCCTGGGCGAAGGGGCCGGCCGAGTACCTGGCTTACCACGATTACGAATGGGGGCGCCCCGTCGGCGACGACCGGCCGATCTTCGAGAAACTGTGCCTCGAGGGGTTCCAAAGCGGCCTGTCGTGGCTGACGATCCTGCGCAAACGAGAAGGTTTCCGCACCGCGTTCGCATCTTTTGACCCCGCCAGCGTCGCCGCCTTCGGTGAGCGAGACGTAGCCCGGTTGCTGTCCGATACTTCCATTGTGCGCCATAGGGGGAAAGTGGAGGCGACGATCGCAAATGGGCGCGCCCTGCTCGGGTTGTGGGCCATGGGCCAGTCATTGGCGGCCATGTTCTGGGCCTGCGAGGTCCTGTCTGCGGCCCCGGTGGTAACGGCGGACGTGCCCGCCTCGACCGTCCGGTCTGAGGCACTGTCGGCCGCGCTGCGCCGGCAGGGCTTCCGGTTCGTCGGCCCGACTACCGTCTACGCCGCCATGCAGTCCCTCGGTGTGGTCAACGACCACTTGTCCGGTTGCCACTTCCGCGCCATCGCCGAGGCGGAGCGGTCCCGGTTCGTGCCGCCGGCGGGGCCCGGGCCGGCGGCTTGAAACAATGAGGCGGGCCGATCGACTATGAGCACCGACAACTCCTGCGAGCGCGGCCCGTTCGACATGATCGGCGACGTCCACGGGTGCTTCGACGAACTGGCCGAACTACTGGGCCGCCTCGGTTACGTCTCGGGCGCCGGCACCGGTCATTGTCACCCGGACGGCCGGCGGGCCGTGTTCGTGGGGGACCTGGTCAACCGCGGCCCGGCCACACCGGACGTGCTCCGCCTGGTCATGAGCATGGTGGCGTCGGGGGACGCCAAGTGCGTACAGGGCAACCATGACCTGACCTTGCTCGAAGCGCTCAAGGTGCGGGGCGCGCCCCGGTCGCAGGGGGCCACGAGCGCCGAGGAGGAGGTACCGTCCCACGGCTTGGCCGAATCTCTGGAACAGCTGGCCGGCGAGCCCCCGGAGTTCCTCCCTGGGGTGGCCAGCTTCCTCGACGGGCTGGCCAGCCACCTGGTCCTCGACGGGGGGAAATTGGTCGTGGCCCACGACGGTGTGCCCGCCGAGCTGGGGGGACGGGCCCCACCGGGCACGATGGTCGTATTCGGGCACACGCCGGTCGAGACGGCGCGCTGGGTGAACGGGACGATTTGCATAGACACGGGCTGCGTTTACGGGGGGAGCTTGTCGGCCTTGCGGTACCCCGAACGGGATCTGGTCAGTGTGGCCGCCCGTCAAATTTATTGGGTGCCAGCCCACCTTCGCGGCGGCGGTCTGTGATATAACCGACGCTACCGAATTGCTAGTCGGAGGGAGAGCTATATGACCGAGGTGATTTCGAGCGCCAGGCCGGCGGGCGCGCCGGGGCCCGGGGAGGGCGGGGGACTGGCTGGCCAAACGGTGGCGGCGCCACCCCTCCAGATCGTCCCCCTGGCCGGTATACCCCTGGCCGTGGTCGCCCTGGTCGGGCTGGTGGTCGCCTTGGCCGTCAACGACCTTTGGCCGCTCGAGTTCTTCCACGTGGTCGGAGGCGCCCTATGGACGGGTATCGACCTTTTCCTGGGCTTTGTCATCGGGCCCGTGCTCGGCCGCATGAGCATCCCGGCCCGGGTCGAGTTCTCCAAGCGCTTCATGCCCAAAATGGTCCTGCTCATGCCCACCTTGGTGATAATCACCCTTACCGGTGGCTGGCAGTTGGCGAGGCATGTCGGCAACCTGGCGGCTTCTAGCCCGAACCACTCATGGGTGATCGCCAGCTTCGTGGTGGTGGGCGTCATGGCCATAGTGGCGTTGGGCATCCTGGAGCCGGCCAATCTGGCCGTGCTGTTCGAGCTCAGAAAACCGGCGCCCAATGGCGCCCTCATCGGCAAACTAATGAAGCGTTTTATCTACACAGCCGGCGTCACCGGGGCCATGCAGGTGGCCACATTGTTGATAATGACGCACCTGGCGGCGGGGTCGTGAGCGCGCCGTCGGTACAGGGAGCAGGCCCGACGGAGGGGCCCGCGGCCCGAGCCCTGCCGCCAGTGGCCCACGTCGCGGTGTTGTCCATGGCCCTGGTAATAGCGGGTGGGATCTACATGGGTTCCCACTTGCCGGCCAAGGCGTCCCTCGCCGTCCCTACCGGGTTGCTCGTGGCCGCCGGCGCGCTCGTGCTGGTCAACGTGGCCCAACTGGCCCGCCTGCGGGAGTTCTCGTGGTCCACCTTCTGGCTGGTCGGCAAGTGGGCGCTGGTGGCCTACCTGGTCATCACGGGCCTGCTCGAGTACGTCTTCGTGCTCGACGGCACCCGGGGCTCCGCGCTGGTCGTTTTGACGGTCAGTCTGGCCATCTTCGCCGTCGACGTACCCGTGCTGCTCGCCTTCTCCGTGGCCCGCTACCAGCCCGTAGAACAGAGGCGCTAGGGCGCTTTCGTACCGTGGCGGCCAGGCCACGCGGCGCCCGAAGACGGCGTCGGGGCCTGGTCTTCGACCATGAGCCCGTCCCGCAGGAGGACGCTGTTGGTGCGCACGGCCGCCACCCGCTTGCCAGCCAGGACCACCCCGGAAAGGTTGAGCGGGTCGGCCGCCGACAGGCGCACAAGCTCGTCCTTGCGTTCGCTCCGCCGGACGTGGCGGAGCAGGTCCAGCGCTTCGGGTAGGGCGTACTGTTCACCAGCGAAGCCGTTCACGAACCGCCCGCCCCTGACCAGGCCCCGAGCCTCGAACCTGCGCAGGCTCCACAGGATCTCACGCCACGGCACCGAGATGTCCTCCTGTGAGACCAGGTCCCAGAAGACCACGCCCCACCGGGCCAACAACTGGCCGGCCATTTGTTCGGCCAGGTCGTCCACGGCCATCGTGAGCTGACCGGTGTGGGCGGCGGCGGCCAGCAGCGCCCATCGGCCCTCCCCGGGTGGGCGGATAGAGCGGAGGGCGCCGGGGGTGGGCCGCAGGCCCAGGCGGCGGCGCTCCGGCAGGTGCCGGCGCGCCGCCTCCCGATGGGAGAACAGGGCCCTCACAGCGGCGAAACCGTCCGCCGTCACGATGCCGCGCGCCACCAGGTCCCACAGCCCTTCTTGCACCTCGACGGGGAGCCGCCCGGTGGCCCCGGGCAGGTCCGAGGAGAACATGGCGCCGTTGGCCCGCAGGGCGTCGAGCACGTCACGGGCGGGCCCGTGCAAAGGTTCCTCGGGCACGGCCTCGCCGCGGGCCGCCAAGGTGAGCCAGGGCAGCTCCGAGCGGAGCGTAAAGGTGACCGGGGTGGCCCGGGACGGGGTGGAAGCACCCCGCCGGGGTTGGCCGTCTACTTCGGGTGCCCGCAACGAGAGCCGTCCCCAGCTGACTTCGCCCGACAGGCAGAGGTCTTCGAGCCAGCGGCGCTGATAATTGTCGACCCTAGCGGGGAAGACGGCCTCCTCCCAAGCCCCGGCGGCGAGCTCGAAACCCTGCAGCTGCTCGATGACGGCCAGCACCCCGGCCCGGCCCTGAAGGCGCGTGCCCGGCGCCACGTGTTGCCAGCGCAGCAGGAACCTCATGAAGTCCTGCGGGCTGAGGGGCTCCACCTCCCGTCGCAAGCGGTTCTGGGTGTACCCGTGGATGCGGGCCAGCAGGTGGCGAGCGCACCATTGTTCAGTGTCGCCAAGTCGGGGGTCGAAGCGTCCCCTCATGGCAAAGCCTTCTGCCTCCAGGCGGGCCAGGCCGACCTGGGCGCGGCTGAGCGGTAGGGCGCACCGGGAGGCAAGACCGGTGACGGTGACCGGGCCGGTGACCTGCAGGTGGCCCCTAAGGGCCAGGGCGGCGGCGACGTCAGCGTCCGGCGCCTCGTCGTCGTGGGCACGGCCGTCGGCCTTAATTGGCGGCGCCAAACGGTAATCGGGCCGGAACCGGCCGTCCGGGAACAGGGCCTCGGCCCAAGGCCGCCGCTCTGTGGCGCACCACAGCGGCGCCCGGCTCCCGTCCCCTGCCTCCTCGCCCGACTCGTCTGCTACGTCCACCTCCATGGCCCGGCCGTGGGCCACGAGCTGCTGGAACCACTCCAGCCAGTCCGCCTGAGGGCGATGGACCAGGGTCGACAAGAGCAGGTCGTGCAGCTCGTCAGGGTGGCGGGGGCTCGGTGCCACCTCGGCCCGTACTTTTTCCAAGGCGGCGGGCTCCAGGCGCGAGAGGTCCCGCGCCTCGACGGGCAGGCCCCGGCGCAGTTGCACCTGGCGGGAACGTCGCTCCTCCAGAGGGGCGTCGTCGAGGTACGTGTACGGCTGCCCGTTCACGATCTCGTGCGAGAGCACGGAGGGTTCGACCGAGTCGACGAAGTGGGACCTGACGGCGCCCGAATGCAGGCCGGTCACGAGGTCCTTCAACCCGTCGACGTCCATGGCCTCGTGGAGGCAATCGTCGAGCACCTGGCGGACGATCACGTGGTCGGGCAGCTGGATGGGGCCGGGCGGTGTGTTCTCCTGGCAGGCGGCCAGGGCGGGGAAGATGGCGGCCATGAGGTCGTCGGCCTCCATGCGCTGGATGGGCAACGGGTTTTTCTTGCCGCCCCGGAAGCGCAGGATGGCCAACGAGCGGCTCAGGTCCCAGCGCCAGCGGGAAGCGAACATCGGCGAGGCGAGCACGGCTTGTTCGAGCGTTTTCTCTACGGTGCCGGGGTGCAGGAGCCGCGCCGCCGAAGAGAGAGGGAAGCTGTGCTGCGGGCCCAGCGACAATATGACGGCGTTGTCGCTGGCCGCGGCCTGGAGCTCGAAATCGAAGGTAACGCAGAACCGCTTGCGCAGCGCCAGCCCGAAGGCCCGGTTGACCCGACCTCCGAAAGGTGAGTGGACGACCAGCTGCATGCCCCCGCCTTCATCGAAGAAGCGCTCGAACACGACGTCTTGCTCGGTCGGCATGACCCCCAACTGCTCGAGGCCGGTGGACAGGTAGGCCACGACTTGCTCAGCTGCACCGCCGCCATCGTCGGCCAGGCCGCACGTCTCCTGGACGTAGCGGACGGCAGCACCCGTACCCCCTAGCTTCAACTGTGCTTCGACGCCGGACCGGAGGGCAGAGACTTCTTCTGAGAGCTCCGCCGTACGGGCCGGAGCTTCCCCTACCCAGAAGGGGATGGTGGGGGCGGCGCCTTGGGCGTCGGTCACCCGTACCTCGCCCGGGGTGACGCGGCGTATGCGCCACGAGTGCGTGCCCAGTAGGAAGACGTCGCCGGCCATGGACTCAATGGCGAAGTCTTCGTTGAGGGTACCCACCACGGTCTCTTCGGGCTCGACCACGACTCGGTAGTCGCCGACCTCGGGGATGGCGCCGCCGCTGGTCAAGGCGGCCAGGCGAGCCCCCCGGCGCGCCCGCAGGACGGAGTTGACCTGGTCGCGATGGAGGTAAGCCATGCGCGGCCCCCTGCCGGTAGGGATGCCCTCGGCCGCCAGTTCGATAACGGCGTCGAAGTCTTGCCGGGAAAGGTGCTCGTAGGGAGCCGCCTGGCACACCAGCTGGTAGAGGTCGTCCTCTTTCCACTCGTCCGCCGCCGCCACCTCAGCGATGACCTGTTGGGCGAGTATGTCGAGGGGGGCCACTGGGGGCAGGACAGCGTCCAGACGACCCTTGCGCACGGACGCCAGAAGGGCGGCACATTCGACCAGTTCGTCCCGCGTGGTCGGGAAAATGATCCCCTCGGGCACGCCGTGACGAGAGTGGTTGGAGCGCCCGACCCGCTGCAAGAAAGTGGAAATGGCGCGCGGTGAACCGACCTGGCAGGCCAGCTCGACGGGCCCGATGTCGATACCCAGCTCAAGCGACGCCGTTGCCACCAGGGCGCGTAGGTCGCCCGCTCTCAGGCGGGACTCGGTCCTCTTGCGCCTGTCCGCCGACAGGCTGCCGTGGTGAGCTGCGACCTGGTCGGGGCCGAGGATCTCGCCTAGAAGGTGGGCCAAGCGTTCGGAGAGCCGGCGGGTGTTGACGAACACCAGGGTCGTGCGGTGGCCCTTCACGTGGGCGGCGATGCGTTGGACTATCTCGCCGAGCTGCTCCTGGGAGAGGACGGCGGCCAGCTCTTCGTCGGGTAGCTCCATGCTGACCCGCAAGGCGCGGCTGTGACCGCAGTCGACTATCTCGACGTGGCGGCTGGTCCGAACGAGGGGACCGGCGCCAGGGGGACCGGCGCCAGGGGGACCGGCGGCAGGGGGACCGGCGGCAGGGGGAGCGGGGACGGCGATAGCGGCGGCCGGCGTGGTCGGGCTGGTCGGGACGGGACGAGCGGCCAATGGAGATGTCGAAGGTGCAGTACGGGTACCGACCGGGACCACGAGCCGCGTGGTGGCGCCCGCTCCGCTGAGGATGCGCGCCGTTACCTCTATGGGCTTCTGGGTGGCAGACAGCCCGACCCGCTGCGGCCGGCCCTCCTGCTGGATGTGCTCTAGGCGCTCGAGGCTGAGGGTGAGGTGCGAACCGCGTTTGTCCCGGGCCAGGGCGTGGATCTCGTCCACGATGACCGTGCGGACCGCGGTCAGGGTCGCCCGGCTACGTTCGGCGGTCAAGTAGAGGTACAGGCTTTCGGGCGTGGTGACAAGGATGGTCGGCGGGTCCTTGACCATGGCCGACCGGGCGCTCGAGGGGGTATCGCCGGTGCGGACGGCCACGGTGACAGGGGCGGGGTCGAGATTTAGCCGCTTGGCGGTCTCGGCTATCTCGGCCAGTGGGCGTTCCAGGTTTTGGTGGACGTCAACGGCCAGGGCTTTGAGCGGGGAAACATACACGACCCGCGTACGGCCGGCCAGTACCGTCCCCGACTGGTGCGCCCGGTAGGCGTCATCGATGGCCATCAGGAACCCGGCCAATGTCTTGCCCGACCCGGTGGGCGCGGCGATGAGGACGTCGGGACCGCACTGGACCAGCGGCCAGCCCTCCGCCTGCGCCTCGGTCGGGCCATCAGGGAACCGGTTGTGGAACCAGGCGGCGACCGCTGGGTGCAGGTTCAGGTCCGCCGGCAAAATGGGCACGTCCCCATTCAACACGCGGGGAGTGACAATAACGCGGGAGTAAGCTTGGCGAAGTGAGCCGGCTGGGTGGTCGCGGTCAGGCGCGGCCCGGGGAACCGGTACGTGACCTGGTCGAGGAAGGTCGGGACTCCGTAGGGCAAGGTGCTGGCTAACGGCCAGTCGGGGTGACCCGCAGGAAAGTGCCACAGAAATCAAACCGCCGATGAGCAACGGGCCCCGTTGCCACAGGCAAGGGTGAAACGGTGCGGTAAGAGCGCACCAGCGTCGGGGTGACCCGGCGGCTTGGTAAACCCCACCCGGAGCAAGGTCAAGCGTGGGACGGCCGGCCCGGCCGATGTCCCCAGGTAGGCCGCTTAGATGGATGACCACCCATCCGTGCCGGAGACGGCCCGGTGGACAGAATCCCGCCTATAGGCCGGCTCACTCTCCGTGGCTGCTACTTTATGGTCTATGATGTTTTGAGCTGGGCTTTTGCGTACCGACGGTGACCGAGAGTGACCGAAAATGACCGTTCGAGCCCGTTGAGCTGAGGACTGATTGAGGACCTGAGGACTGATCGAGGACTTTCTGGCCCTCATTTGTCCGCGATTTGGGGAGGCCATGGCAAGCATCGATAAACGGGAGGACGGGGCCTACCGCGCCCGTTGGCGGGAGTACCCCGGTGGGCCCCAGAAGACTCGCCAGTTCGCCCGCAAGGGTGACGCCCAGACGTTCCTCGACGGTGTCCGAGGGGACCTGGCCCGGGGGGTCTACATCGACCCGGCCGGGGCCCGGGTCCTCTTCCGTGACTACGCCGAGTCGTGGCGGGCGGCCCAGGTGCACCGTCGCAGCACGGCGACGCAAGCCGAGACTTACCTCCGTCTCCACGCCTACCCGACGCTTGGCCGCCGGCCCATCGGCGCC
>JBKQUU010000328.1:0-21617 GCA_052325485.1 Acidimicrobiales bacterium
TCCCCGTGAACGAGGCCAGCGTGTCGCGGGCCAGGTAGGTGATGAAGAAGGCGATGAGCGCGCCCACGAGCACCTCAACCAGCCCCTCGAGCATGAACGGCACCCGGATGAACCAGTTGGTGGCCCCAACCAGCTTCATCACCGCCACTTCACGCCGGCGGGCGAAGATGGCCAGCTGGATCGTATTGACGACCAGGGCTATAGCGCCCAACATGACGCCGCCGGCGACCACCAGGGCCACGTTGCGGAGAGTGGCGAACCGAGCCAGCTCCTCCTTGATGGCCTGGCCCGGGTAGGCGGCGGTGAGGACCCCGGGCTGCTTGTTGAGCTGGCTCGCCAGTTGAGCCACATTCTGAGCCTTGGCCGGGACGCAACGGAAAGAAGGCGGCATCTTCTGCACGGTCATGACCTTCAACATGTCGGGCTGGCCGCTGAACATCGACTTGAACTCGGCGTAGGCCTGCGCCTTGTCGACGAAGTGGCACGACCTGACTTCCTGGGGCACCATTCCGGCCAGCTGCTGGCGGAGGCCGGTGATCTCTTGGGCGCTCGCACCGGCGTTTATGAAAACCACGATCTCGACGCCACCCTGGTACTGAACGGTGGCCTGGTTTATGGCCTGGCGCATGATCAGGACCCCGCCCAGAGCCGTGAGCGACACCGCCATGGTCACCACCGCGGCGAGCGTCATGACGATGTTCCGGGCCAGGTTGCCACCCGTCTCGCGCAGTACGTACGGGCTTGCGAAGGACACTCGTGCTCCCGGTTGTCTTTGTAAGCCGCCGGCCGCCTACGCGTCCACCATACCGTAGACGCCCCTGGCCTGGTCTCGGACCACCTGCCCATGGTCGAGCTCGATCACCCGCTTGCGCATGGCGTCAACGACGTCCTGCTGGTGCGTCGCCATCACGACGGTCGTGCCGTACTGGTTTATGCGCTCGAGCAAGCGCATGATCCCAGCGGTGGTGCCCGGGTCGAGGTTGCCCGTGGGCTCGTCGGCCAAGAGGATGAGAGGGCGGTTGACGAACGCCCGGGCTACGGCGACGCGTTGCTGCTCGCCGCCCGAGAGCTCGTTGGGCCGTCGATGCATCTTCTCTCCCAGGCCGACCAGCTCCAGGATCTGTGGCACCTGTGAGCGCACGAAGTGCCGTGACCGGCCGATGACCTCGAGCGCGAAGGCGACGTTCTCGTAGACGGTGCGCTCGGGTAGCAAACGGTAATCCTGGAAGATGCAGCCGATGTTGCGCCGCAAGTACGGGACCTTCCAGGGAGCCAACGTGCCGACCTCTTTGCCGGCCACCCAAATCTCGCCTTCGTCAGTGCGCTCTTCCTTGGTGACCAAGCGCAAGAAGGTAGTTTTACCCGACCCGGACGGCCCGACGATAAAGACGAACTCGCCTCGAGGGATGTCCACCGTGATGTCCCTCAGGGCGGTGACGGAGCCCTTGTACGTCTTGGTGACGTGGTTGAAACGGATCATGTCCCTCGGCGGCCAGCACGAGAACTCGCGACTGGCACGGGACCGAGCATAGCTGTCACGGTCCCCGGTTACACGCGAGCGGTTTGGAAAGACCCCATGACCTGCTCGTATACCTCCACGGTCTTTTTTGCGACGGCGGTCCAGGTGAACTCGTCGAGGGCCCGCCGGCGGCCGGCGGCCCCAAAGCGCTTGGCCAGCTCAGGTGCGGCCAGGAGCCGGTTGACCCGCTCGGCCAGGCCGGCGGCAAAACCATCGGGGTCCTTCGGGCTACCAAAATCGTCCCCGCTCGGCTCGAACGGGACCAGGAAGCCGGTCACACCGTCCTCCACGACCTCGGGTATCCCTCCTACGGCGCTGGCCACGACGGGCACGCCACACGCCATGGCCTCGACGTTGATCAGGCCGAAAGGTTCGTAGATGGAGGGGCAGACGAAAACGGCGGCGTGGCTCATCACCTGGACCAGCTCCGGCCGGGGGAGCATCTCGTCGATCCAGACGACACCCTTGCGCACCCCGCCCAGCTCGTCGAGCTGTGCCCGCACTTCACGTTCGACCTCGGGCGTGTCCGCGGCGCCGGCGCACAGGACCACCTGGGCGGAGGTATCGATCGTCTTGGCCGCCCGCAACAGGTAGGTGATGCCCTTTTGGCGTGTCACCCGGCCCACGAACAGCACGTACGGCGTCTCGGGATCCAGCCCGTGGCGTTGGAGGGCGCCCGTTGCCGGGTCCGGGAAAAACTCGTCGGGGTCGATGCCGTTGTGCACGACCCTTACCCTTTCGGGGCTCACAGCCGGGTAGACGCTCAAGACGTCGTCGCGCATGGACCGGCTCACGGCAATGACGGCGTCGGCGCTCTCGATGGCGGTGCGCTCGACCCAGGACGACAGCCGGTAGCCGGCGCCGAGTTGCTCCGCCTTCCACGGCCGCAGCGGCTCCAGGCTATGCGAGGTCATCACGTGCGGGACCTGGTACAGCACCCGGGCCAGGTAGCCGGCGAAATTGGTGTACCAGGTGTGGCTATGGACCAGGTCGGCGCCGACAACGTCGGCCGTCATGCGTAGGTCGACCGAAAGGCTACGCAGGGCCGTCCCCTTCCCGTCCTTGGCCAGCGCTTCCCACGGCTCGTAGGCCGCCGCCACCAGAGCGTCTCGGCGGGGCGCACCGAAACAGTAGACAGCCACATCGACCAGGTCGGCGAGATGGCGGGCCAGGTACTCGACGTGCACGCCCGCTCCGCCGTAGATCTCCGGTGGGTACTCCTTGGTGAGCAGGGCGACCCGGCTCACACGACGACCTTTTCGCCCTTACCTATGACCACGATGCCCCGGGCCGAGATGGTGAAATGGCTGGCGTCGAGCTCGGGGTCGGTGCCCACCCGCACACCGGGAGCCACGACCACGTTCTTGTCGATGATGGCCCGGCGTACCACGGCCCCTTCGCCGATGCGCACGTTGTCCATGATCACGGAGTCCTCGACGAGTGCCCCCTGGTCGACCTTCACCCCGGGCGAGACGACCGAGCGGCGTACGGTCCCCCCAGAAATGATAGAGCCAGCCGACACGATGGAGTCGAACGCCTGCCCAACCCGGCCGGAGTCCTCGAAGACGAACTTGGCCGGCGGCAGCTGGGGAAGGCTAGTGAAGATGGGCCAATCCGTGTTGTACAGGTTGAAGGCCGGCTGCACGGCGATAAGGTCCATGCTGGCGTCGTAGTAGCTGTCGAGCGTGCCGACATCGCGCCAATAACCCCGTTCGACCCCCGTGCAGCCGCGGACCTCGTTGGTACTGAAATCGTAGAAGTGGGCGTCACCGCTCTCGACGAAACGGGGGACGATGTCACCACCCATGTCGTGGCGGCTGTTGGCGTCCTGGGCGTCCTCTCGCAACGCGTCCACCAGGGCCCCGGCACTGAAAATGTAATTGCCCATGGATGCGTAGAGGTGCGACCTCCCCGCTGCCAGCGCCACGGGGTCCGGCGGCTTCTCGACGAACCGGTCGATGACCGTGCCGGGCCCGGGTTCGACGATCCCGAAGCCGTGCGCTTCGGCGGCCGGCACCGCGATAGCGGCCACCGTCGCCGCTGCCCCGCTGCGGATGTGCTCGGCCAGCATCTGGCTCGGGTCCATCCGGTAAATGTGGTCCGCCCCGAAAACCAGGATGTAGTCGGGCCGCTCGTCGCCGACGATATTGAGGTTCTGGTAGATGGCGTCGGCCGAACCGGCAAACCACCAAGGGCCCCGGCGCATCTGCGCCGGGACGGTGGTCACATAGTTGCCCAAGAGCGTCGAGAGCCGCCAGGTGCGGGAAATATGCAGGTCGAGGCTATGGCTCTTGTACTGCGTCAGTACCACGACCCGCAGGAAACCGGCGTTGGCCAAATTGGACAAGGCGAAGTCGATCAGGCGGTAGTGGCCCCCAAAGGGGACGGCCGGCTTGGCACGGTCCAGGGTCAGGGGCAGGAGCCGCTTGCCCTCGCCCCCGGCCAGGACCATCGATAGGACGCGCGGCACGCTCCCACGCTACCTGTGCCAGGGGTGCATACGGGCGCCGAGCGCGACTTTGGCACGAGCCCGGGCCACCTGCCTGGTCGGGGCGGCACCGGGCCCGCCGGCGGGGACGCGTCAGCCCCGAGCCGGGTCGTCCTCGCTGCCACCACTGCCGGCGCCGGGGGCGCCCTGCCCATGGCCGTCGCCGGACGCGGCGGGGCGCCCGCCGTCCCCGTCGCCGTGGTCAACACGGCCCACCGCCACCCGCTCGAAAGGCTCGTCTTCACGGTGCCCGTCGCCTTCATGGCCGTCGCCGTCGTGCCCGTCGCCGTCGTGGCCGTCGCCGTCGTGGCCAAGAGCGCCATGACCGTTCCCCCCGTGGGCGGCGCCCAGCGTGTGGTAAGCGCCCCGCGCATCACGGGTCATGATCCCGCCGACAGGACGTTGGATCGGGTGGGTGCGCCCGCTCTGCAACCGGAGGCAGACCCGGTAGGTCACCAGGCCTCCCACTATGGGCCCGATGAACGAACCGTACTGGAGCATCTCGATCAGCCGCTCGAAGGAGATTTGCAGCCCGTTGCCGATAACGTCGGTGGCGCTGGCCAGGGTCAGGTCGGCGAAGAACAACAGAGCCGCCACCCCGAAGGCGGTGCGCAAAGGCTTGTCGCGAGGGCGGTCGAGCAGGTTGTGGTCTTCATAGTCGGCGTACAGGCGTTTGTCGATCCACGGCCACGCATATATCACCGTGAACACGAGCCCGGGCAGAAGGATGCCAGGGAAGAACGGGTTGGCGATCTCGTGGCCGAAGCTGCGGAACTCCCAGTGGGGCCACAAGCGTAGGGCGCCGTCGAGCCACCCCACGTACCAGTCCGGCTGCGTACCGGCACTTGACCGTGCCGCTTCGTAGGGGCCGAAGACCCAGATGGGGTTGACCTGGACCAGGCCGCCCAGGCCGAAGATGACGGCGGCGCAAAAGGTGAGCAGCGCCGTCGACTTGATCGTGTACTGCGGCCACAGGCGGCTGCCGACGATGTTCCGCTCCGTTTTGCCGGGACCAGGGAAATCGGTGTGCCCCTGGTGCCACAATATGGCCAGGTGCCCCCCGAGCAGCCCGGCCAGCACGGCAGGGAACAAGAACTCGTGTATGAGGAACAGCCTTTCGAAGAAGGCGGCCGAGCCTGGGAAGGCCCCGCCCCATAGGTTGAAGGCCAGCCACGGCCCGACGAAGGGGATGGACTGTATGATCGAGAAGACGACCCGTAGGCCCGAGCCCGAAAGCAGGTCGTCGGGCAGCGAGTAGCCCGAGAAGCCCTCCAGCATGGCCACCATGACCAGCGTTACCCCGATCACCCAGTTGATCTCGCGGGGCCGGCGGAAAGCGCCCGTGAAAAATATGCGGCCCATGTGGAACGTGATCGCGGCCATGAATATGAGGGCCGCCCAGTGGTGGGCCTGGCGCATGACCAGACCGGCCCGCACGCTGAACGAGATGTTTATGACCGAGGCATAGGCCTCGGTCATGGACTGGCCGTCCAGAGCCTTATAGGGCCCGTGGTACACCACGACGGCGCTGGAGGCGTTATAGAACAGCGCCAGGTAGATCCCGGTAGCGAGCAGGATGACGAAGCAGTACATGGCGATCTCACCGACCATGAACGCCCAGTGGTCGGGGAAGATCTTGTCCATCGCCTTGCGTAGCCATTTCGACGTGCCCAGGCGGTCATCGGCCCAGTCCAGTGCCTTCTGCTCGAGCTGGGCCCTCTTGCGGGCCGCGGAGCGCTCGGCCACCGTGCTCATGACCGGCCTGGTGCTTTCATCTCGGGCCCCCCGTAGACCGCGGCTCCCGCCCGTCGCCGGCGCATCAGTCGCCCGACCTGTTCCAAAAGCCGGGACCGATGGGCTCGATGAAGTCGCTGCGGGCGATGAGGTAGCCGTCGGGCCGCACGAGCAGGGGCAACTGAGGCAAGGGCCGGGACGCCGGGCCGAAAACGGGGGCGCAGTCCTGGAGGATGTTGAAGGTCGATTGGTGGCAGGGGCAGATGAGCTGCATGGAAAGGACGTTGAACAGGCTCACGGCGCACCCGGCATGAGTGCAGACCTTGGAAAAAGCCACGATGCCGTTGGCGCCCGAGACCACCTCGAAATCAGCCTGGCCGGGACGGGGCTGGATTTGCAGTCCCCCGATATTGAGCACGACGGCGGCCGAAGAAGGGTCGTTTATATAGCCCTCGGGCCACACGGTGAGCAGGCCGTCCACCATGACGTCGTCCACGTGCAGGGCATTGCCGTCCTCGGTCACCAACCTCGCCCCCGGGTACCACTTGGTGTGATAGAGCGCCCGGCCCGGACGAGTGCCGAGGGAGGCGAGCGGCCAAATGGCGGCGATGCCGAAGATGGTCCCCACCGGAACGAGGACCTTTTTCACCAGGAAGCCTCGCCGGTCCATCATGGCCTCGGTCCCCCGCGACAGCGACTCGACGATGGCGGCGCGCTCTTCGGGGTCGGACACGCGATGGCTCCGCATGGCGGTCGCCTCATGGCCCGGGATCAGGTTACGCGCCCAGAGCACCAGGCCGGTCCCGAGGCTGGCAAAGGCCAAGAACAGCAAAGCTCCCTCGTACTGGGCCTGTCCACCGGTCACGTAGACGACCATCAGCCCGATCCCGCACACCGCTGCGACAGCCCAGAAGGCGGCGATGATCATCTCCATCCGCCGCGCCCGCCAGGGGTCGTCGCGCAGGCGGTACCACGTGTCGTCCTGGTCGGGGGGGATGTCGTCGGGCCACGGGGTGACGCCCGCGGCACCGTCGAGGGCATCATGGGTGCCGGTGAAGACCCGTGGGAGCGGTGCCGCCGCCGCGGGGGTCTCTGCCTGCGCCTCTGTCATCGGCACCTCCGTCATGGGCGTCTGTGCCATAGAGGTCTCTGCCATAGGGGGCTCTGCCACAGCTCTACCCCCGGTTCCCCATCAGCCGAGCCACGAGGAGCAGCAAGCCCAACCCAAAGATGACGGCCACGAACCCCTCGGGAACGGGCCCGAAGTTGGCGATGCCGAGGCCACCAGGGTCGGGGGAGTGGCTCAAGCTGTACATGTAGTCGGCGATGGCGGACACCTGCTGATCGGTGAGCTGGCCCGGGCCGAAGTTGGGCATGGGCCGAGGCCCGACCCTGATGGCCTCGGCAATTTGTGTCCGCGTCGCCTGGCGCAGGCTGGGCACGACGTACCCGTGGCTGAGCATCCCACCTGCTCCCGAGGCGTCGTGGCACTGGGCGCAGTTCAAAAGGAACAGCTGGTCACCCTCCGACACAGTCGGGCACGTGCTCGTCTCGTTGTTACAAGCCGGCGTGACGTCGAGGATCCCGGGCCCGGGCGTACCGTGCTCTACCTCCAGGGCGTTGACGTAGGCCACGATGTCGGCGATCTGGGCCGGGTCGAAGTAGGGCTTGTGGGGCTGAGGCTCGAGGGTGGGAGAGGCGAGGGGCATACGCCCGGTGGAGAGGAAGAAGTCCACCGCCGCCGGGCCAACGTTCAAAAGCTCGGGCGCCTTGGCCCCGACGCCACCGATCCCGTGGCAGGAGGCACAGTGCCCGTTGTAGAGAGTCTCGCCGGCCTCGATGTGGACCACGTCGGCACTGATCGGCTTGGTCTGGGCTGGAGCCGAGCCGGTCCACACCAGCACGGCGAATACGACCATGACTGCGCCGACCAGCGCGCCGGGCCCCAGGAGCGCCCGTCGGCGCCTCTTGCCGGCGCATTCGGGCGGCACCGCGCCCGCCGGCACCCCCCCGGTGGGGTCGTCGGTGCCGTGGTCGGAGTCGGTCAGGTCGGTCATTTGGTCGAGGGGAGCAGGAAGATCATCCCGTACAGGGCGATCCACACGACGTCTACGAAGTGCCAGTAGTAAGAGAGCATCTCCACGTGGGGGGCGCTGCGGTGCCCCCCGAAGCGGATCCGTGGGTTAAGCGACCGCATGTACATGAAGATCATGGCGGCCAGGCCGCCGAGGACGTGGAGGAAGTGGATGCCGGTGAGAAGGTAGAACGCCCCACTGTACGCGCTCTGCTGGAGCGAGAAGTTGCGCGTGGCGTAGTCGACGACCTGCATGCCCTCGAAGATGGCGCCGAGCGCCCACGTGAAGGCCAGCCAAGCCCGGAACCCGGCCAGGTTGTTGCGGTGCACCTCCCGGACGGCCAGTTGCATGCTCCCTGAGGACAGGACCAGCACCACCGTGGCCACACCGACCGTCTTGGCGTCGACGACGTCACCGAAGGGCGGCCATACCGGGGTAGCGGCCCGCAATGTCAAGTAGGCGGCGAAAAGGCCGCTGAAGAACATCAGTTCGGAGGCCAACCAGACGATGGTGCCGACGTTGACCAGCGCCGGGCGGTACTCAGCGGGCCCTATCGGTTTGGCCGGGCTCAGGGGCGGGGCGGCCGTTGTGCTCATGGCGGTCATTACCCCTACTTTCTACACAAAGCCAAGGGGGTAGTCCCAATCAACCTAACGCTCGAAGTTCGGCATGCCAAAGCCAACCGTCCTCCAGCGCCGCTTCACCCGACGGCGGGAGCACGCCCTACTGTGGGGCGGTGGCCACGAAGCCGGGACTTGGTGCGCTCGGCGGTCGCAGCGTGTACCGGTACGACCACCCCGACGCCGCCGTGCTCGAGGTCTTCGACAACCCGCACCCGGCCTCCGCCTGGGCGGTCTGCTTGCTCTGCCAGGAGTTCACGAGCCTCTGCCCCGTGACCGGTCAGCCCGATTTCGGGCGCCTGCATATCGGTTACGTGCCGGGCCGGCTCTGCGTCGAGAGCAAGAGCCTCAAGCTGTACCTCATGCGCTACCGCAACCACGGCACGTTCCATGAAGACTGTGTTAACAGGGTGGCCGACGACCTGTTCGGGAGGCTTTCGCCCCGGTTCTTGCGGGTCTACGGCGAGTTCAACCCTCGAGGCGGCATCGCCATACGGCCGCTGGCCGTCAGGGCCGCCGCTGACCTGGCCGAGGACGAGCAGCGCCACTGCCTTTCGCTGCTGGCTCAGGCCGCCACGTACGAAAGCGGCTGATGCCCTACCTCGTAAAGGAGATCTACTACACCCTGCAGGGCGAGGGGGCTCATGCTGGGCGTCCCGCCGTGTTCTGCCGGTTCTCGGGCTGCAACCTGTGGACGGGACGCGAAGAGCACCGCGCCCGGGCCACCTGCCAGTTCTGCGATACCGACTTCGTCGGTACCGACGGCCCCGGAGGCGGTCGGTTCGAGACCCCTAAGGACCTGGCCGGCGCCGTGGCGGCGACCTGGCCCGCCCGACGCTGTTCCCGGGCCTCGCCGTACGTCGTGTGCACGGGCGGCGAGCCTCTGTTGCAACTTGACGCCCCGGCCGTCGACGCCCTCCACGGGCACGGGTTCAGCGTCGGCGTCGAGACCAACGGGACCCGGCTGGGCCCACCCGGCCTCGACTGGGTCTGTGTCAGCCCCAAAGCGGGCGCCGAGCTCAAGCTCGAGCGCGGGCACGAGCTCAAGCTCGTTTACCCCCAGCAAGGAGCGCCGCCCGAAGCCTACGAGGACATGAACTTCGAGCGGTTCTCGCTCCAACCAATGGACGGCCCGGCCCGAGACCAGAACACATCGCTGGCCGTCGAGTACTGCCTGGCCCACCCGCAGTGGCACCTCAGCCTGCAGACCCACAAGTACCTGGGGATCCCATGACCATGGACGTTCCCCGGAGCTTTTAGGCCGACGAGGCCGAGGACGGGTAGGCCTGGTACTTCACCTCCCAGAGGCACAGGCCGTGGGGCGGTGCCACCGGCCCCGCCGCGGCTCTGTCCCGCGCCGCCAGCACGGAAGCTGTCTCACCGGCTTTGCGCCGGCCCGCGCCCACCTCGACCAATGTCCCCACTATGGACCGCACCATCTGGTGACAAAACGACTGCGCCTCGATCTCGAACAAGTAGCGGCCTTCGCCTAGGTCGGACCAGTCCGCCCGCAGGACCCGGCGCACCAGCGGGCCCGGCCGCCCCCGGGGGACGTGGCAGAACGACGAGAAGTCATGGAGGCCCAAAATGGCGTCACAAGCCGCTTGCATGGACCGAAGGTCGAGCGGCGCGCCAACGTGCCAGCACGTCAGGGCCGAGAACGGGTCCGGCCAGGGGGCACCGGAAAGGCTGTACCGGTAGGTGCGGGCCAGGGCTGAGCGCCGGGCGTCGAAGCCGGGCGGCGCCCACGCCAACTCGCGTACGGCCACGGCCGGCGCCAGCATCTTGTTGACCGACCGCTGCACCCGCTCGAGGTCGGCACCGGCGTCTACGTCGGTGGTCACAACTTGGCCCCAGGCGTGGACGCCGGCGTCGGTACGCCCAGCGCAGGTCAGCACGACGGGGTGACGAAGGGCCCGCTCGAGGGCGGCCCCGAGGGCGCTGGCCACCGTGTACACACCCTGCTGGGCGGCGAAACCATGGAACGAGGTCCCCAGGTAAGCGACGAGCAGGCGCACCCGGCGCGCCGCCGCCGGCCCGGCGCCCCCAGACGTCACCGCGGCGGGGAGCAACCCATCAGCTGGGGACAGGACGTCCGCCGGGGGCACGGCCTCAGGGGAAGACGGGGCGTCGGCTACCGCCTCACCCGCCGGGGGCGAGCCGGGCCAGAGGGGAAGCGTGACTGACCCCGGCGGGTCAGACGAGCTCGATGCGGGCCATAGGGGCGTTGTCGCCATGCCGCGGCCCGAGTTTAAGGATCCGGGTGTAGCCACCGCGCCGCTCGGCATAGCGTGGCGCGATCTCGGCGAAAAGCTTGTGGGCCATGTCCTTGTCGCGGATGAACGCCACCACCTGGCGCTGGTGCTCGACGCCACCCTTCTTGGCCTTGGTGAGGCACTTCTCGAACGCCGGGCGCAAGGCCTTGGCTTTCGCCTCGGTCGTGGTGAGGCCTTCGGCGGCAATGAGCGACGCCACGAGGTTGCCCATCATGGCCTTTTGATGGGCGGCGTCACCGCCGAAGCGGCGGCCTTTCTTCGGACGACCAGGTATGCCAGCCACAGTTATTGCCCCTGTTTGCCGCGGAGCGAGAGACCTCTCTCGTCCAGTTTCTGGAGGACCTCGTCGAGCGACTTCTGGCCGAAGTTGGTGATGGCCAACAAGTCGTCTTCGGTCTTGGACACAAGCTCTCCCACCGTGTTGATCTGCGCCCTCTTCAGGCAGTTGCGCGGCCGTTCGGAAAGGTCCAGTTCCTCGATGGGCAGGTCGAGATCCGGCGAGCCGGTGCCGGCGCCGGTCACCTCGCCCAGGACGAGACCTTGAGGCGACTCGCTCATGTCGGCGACCAGGCCGAACAATGACCTCATGGTGCTGCCCGCCGATGCCAGCGCTTCTCGGGGCGTTATCGAACTGTCGGTGGTGATGTCGAGGACCAGGCGGTCGTAGTTGGTGGACTGCTCCACCCGGGCCGGCTCGACGGCGAACGACACCAGACGTATGGGGGAGAAAATAGAGTCGACGGGGATGACGCCTATCGTCGAGGACCGTTTGTTGCGGTCGGCCGAGACGTAGCCCCGCCCCCTTTCCACCGTGATGTCGCAGGCCAGGCGGCCCTTGGCGTTGATGGTGGCCAAGTGCAGGTCGGGGTTCAGTATCTCGACGTCGGCGGTCGTCTGGATGTCACCGGCCGTCACCACGCCTGGGCCTCGGGCGTCCAGGCGCAGGGTCACCGGCTCGTCGCTCTCCACCCGCAGGACGATGTCCTTGAAGTTGAGGATGATGTCGGTGACGTCCTCCTTCACGCCCGGCAGCGTGGTGAACTCGTGCAGGGCGTCATCGAAGCGGACCTGGGTGACCGCCGCGCCCGGTATCGACGACAGGAGCGTGCGGCGCAGCGAGACGCCCAGGGTGTGGCCGAAGCCCGGCTCCAGGGGCCCGATGGCGAAACGCTGGCGATTGTCTTCTTCTTCGCCGAGCGGTTCGACGGCAGGGCGCTGGATAATAAGCATTGCGGTTGCCCTCCTGGCAGAGCGTTACTTTGAAAAGAGCTCGACGATCAGCGACTCACGGACGGGCACGTCGATGTGCTCGCGCATGGGCAGGTCGCGGACCGTGACCTCAAAACCTTCCCCACCGGGCTCAAGCCATGGCGGGATCTGACGACCCAGGGTATCGAGGTTGTGGCGGACAACGATCATGCTGCGCGTCTTGTCCTTGAGCGAGACCACGTCGCCCCGCCGGGCCCGGTAAGAGGGGATGGTCACCCGCCTGCCGTTGACCAGGACATGGCCATGGCGGACCAACTGGCGGGCCTGGGAACGGCTGGCACCCCAATTGGCCCGGAAGACGACGTTGTCCAGCCGCAGTTCGAGCATGCGGAGAAGGTTCTCGCCGGTTATCCCCTGTTGGCGGTTGGCCTCCTCGTAGTAGTTGCGGAACTGCTTTTCGAGGACCCCGTAGATACGGCGCGCCTTCTGCTTCTCACGCAGCTGGGTGAGGTACTCCGAACCCTGGCGGACCCGGTCCCGGCCGTGCTCACCGGGTGGGTAGGGCCGACGCTCGATAGGGCATTTCATCGAGTCGCACTTGGGGCCCTTCAGGAAGAGCTTCATCTTTTCACGCCGGCAGAGGCGGCAGACAGGGCCTATGTAACGTGCCATTCGGTCAGACCCTCCGGCGCTTCTTGGGACGGCAACCGTTGTGCGGGATGGGCGTGACGTCCTTGATCCCCGCGATCTCGATCCCGGTGTTCATCAGGGAGCGGACAGCCGTTTCACGACCGGACCCGGGCCCCTTCACCAGCACGTCGACCTTGCGCACCCCGTGCTCCATGGCCCGCCGGGCACAGGCCTCAGCCGCCAGCTGCGCGGCGAACGGCGTCGACTTGCGCGAACCCTTGAAGCCGACGTTGCCCGCCGATGCCCAAGCGAGCACATTGCCGTCCAGGTCGCTGATCGAAACGATGGTGTTGTTGAAAGAGCTCTTGATATGCGCCACTCCGTAAGCGACGTTCTTGCGCTCGCGGCGACGGGGGCGACGGCCGCCGGGCTTGGGTTTTGGCATCTTTTAGTGCTTCCTTAGCTTCTTCTTGCCCGCCACGGTCTTCTTCGGGCCCTTTCGGGTCCGGGCGTTGGTATGCGTCCGCTGGCCCCGCACCGGAAGGCCCCGGCGATGGCGGATGCCCTGGTAAGAACCGATCTCGATCTTGCGCTTGATGTCCTGGGCGACGTCGCGGCGCAGGTCGCCTTCGACCTTCAGGTTGGCGTCGATCCACGCCCTGAGCTTGGCCACTTCCTCGTCTGTGAGATCCCGCACCCGGGTGTCCCGGTTGACGCCGGTGGCCGTGCACACGTTGTTCGACGTCGTCCTGCCGATGCCGAAGATGTAGGTGAGGGAGATCTCGAGCCGCTTCTCCCGTGGGATGTCCACCCCCGCGATACGAGCCATGGGCGCGCTCCTAGCCCTGCCGCTGCTTGTGGCGGGGGTTCGTGCAGATCACTATGACCCGGCCGTGCCGGCGGATCACTTTGCAGTTGTCGCAGATCGGTTTGACGCTGGGGCGTACTTTCACAGGGTCTCTACCTCGGCTAATAGGGGTCTCAGGAAAGACCCCCCTAGAGCGGCCTTGCCCGTGGAGGCAGGCGTTGGGCGCCCGTGGGCGCACTTGCCTAGCCCCGTGGGGGACGGGCTTCCATGCTAGCGCATGCTGGCCGTACCGTCCAAGCGCCGCCCTCCCGGCGCCAAGCCGTCCCGCGCCAGCTCGTCCGGGCGCGGGCGCTGGTCAACCCGGGACGGTCAGTACCTCAGGACCGTCGTCGGTCACCGCGATCGTGTGCTCGAAGTGGGCCGACAGGCTCCCGTCAGCGGTGATGACCGTCCAGCCATCGTCGAGCAGCACCGTCTCCTCGCCACCCACATTGACCATGGGCTCGACGGCAAAAACCATCCCTGTGCGCAGCTTGGGCCCCGGGGTACCGGGCCAGTAGTTGGGGACGGCCGGCTCCTCGTGCATCTGGGTGCCTATGGCGTGGCCCACGTACCCTCTCACCACCGAGAAGCCCGCGCCCTCGGCCACCGTCTGGACGGCGAGGCCCACGTCGTGGAGACGGTTGCCGTCGACGAGCTGGGCTATCCCCGCCTGCAACGCTTCTTCGGTCACCCGCAGGAGCTTTTCGACCTTCGGTGGCACCTCCCCCACCGCTACGGTGACAGCCGCGTCACCGTGGTAGCCCTCAATGATGGCCCCGCAATCAAGCGAGACGATGTCGCCCTCGGCGATGACGTACGGACCTGGTATCCCGTGGACTATGACATTGTTGGGCGACGTGCAGATCACGGCCGGGAAACCGTGGTACCCGAGGAAGTTGGAGCGGGCGCCGCGCCGTTCGAGCACCTCACGGGCCAGTTTGTCCAACTGTGCCGTCGTCGTGCCCGGCCTGACGCCCGCCGAGGTGACCTCCAGCATCTCCGCTACGACCCGGCCCGCTTTACGCATCTTGGCTATCTCGTCGGGCCGGCGCCTCATGCCCCCAGGCTACCCGTGTCCTTGCTCTGGCCAAAGGCCTTGTTCTGGCCCGCGACGTTGTCCTGGCCAGAGGCCTTGCCCTGGCGGGCCGCCTCCACGGCGGCCACCACCCGTGCGGTGACCGTGTCCACGTCACCGACAGCGTTGACCGTGGCCAGCAACCCGCGTTGCCGGTACCAGTCGATCAGGGGCGCGGTGGTGGTCTCGTAGATCTCCAGGCGGCGACGGATGGCCTCTTCGGTGTCGTCGTCGCGCTGCGCCAGGGGGCCTCCACAGACGTCGCAGCGCCCGGGCGCCTTGGTCGGGTTGTCGACGATGTTGTAGGTGGCGCCGCACTTGGTGCACACCCGCCTACCGGCCATGCGCTGGAGCACTTCCTCAGTGTCGGCCTCGAGGTCGATCACGACGTCGAGGCCTTTCGGGCCGGCCATCTCGGCCAACGCCTCGGCTTGGCCCACGTTGCGAGGGAAACCGTCGAGGATGAACCCCGAGGGTGCATCGGGCCCGAACAGGTGCTCCTTGACCACCCCTTCGACGACGTCGTCGGGGACGAGCTCTCCCCTGTCCATGTAGGCCTTGAGGGTGTGCCCGAGCTCTGAGCCGCTCCCGGCGGCGGCGCGGAAGGCATCGCCCGTCGAGACGTGGGGTGGCCCGTAGATGGCACTAAGTCGGGCCGCCTGGGTCCCCTTGCCTGACCCCTGGCGCCCGAGGACCACGATGCGCAGCGTCGCGTCCGCAGAAGGCTCGGCCACTACCGCAGGAACCCTTCGTAGTTGCGCAACATCAGCTGGCTATCGACCTGTTGCATGGTCTGTAGGGCCACGCCGACGGCGATGAGCAGGGTGGTGCCGGCAAAGGGGTAGTTCTGGATGTTCCAGATGGCCAGGAAGATGGAGGGGAGCAGCGCCACCAGGGCCAGGAACAGAGCGCCCGGGAGGGTGACCCTGTACAGGATGTTCTGCAGGTGGCGCTCGGTCGGGAACCCGGGCCGGATGCCCGGGATGTACCCGCCTTGTTTGCGGATGACCTCGGCCTGTTGGTGCGGGTCGAAGGTGATGCCGGCATAGAAGTAGGCGAACACCAAGATGAGCCCGCCGTACAGGAACACGTAAACAAGGTTGCTCGGCTGCGCCAAGTGGGTGCTGATCCATGTCTGGACGTCCTTGCCCCATCCCGTGCTCGGGAAGACATTGGAGATGAGGATCGGGAAGTAGAGCACGGAGGCGGCGAAGATGATGGGCACGACACCACCGGTGTTGAGCTTCATGGGGATGTAGGTGCTCTGGCCGCCGTACATGCGCCGACCGACGACTCTCTTGGCGAAGGTCACCGGTATCCGGCGTTGGCAGAGCTCAACGAACACGATCATCACCAGGAAGACCAGGGCCAGCGCCACCAGGAACGAGAACTTGGGCCAGCCGGCCGACTTGAGCAGGGCGTCGCCCTGACTGGGCAGGCCCGAGATGACGTTGGTGAAGATGAGCACCGACATCCCCTGGCCGATGCCCCGCTGGGTGACGAGCTCGGCCAGCCACATGACCACCACCGTGCCCCCGGTCATGGTGAGCACGATCAGCAGGACGCGAGGGACGGTGAAGTCGGGGATGAGGTCCACGTTGAGCGGGGTCCCGCCGATCAAGCCGCCCCCGCCGTTGTGGAACGCATATGCGAGCCCCGTCGACTGCATAATGGCCAGGGCGATCGTCATGTACCGGGTGACCTGGGTCAACTTGCGTTGACCGCTCGGGCCCTCCTCCCGCCACTGTTCGAACTTGGGGATGACCACCATCAGCAGCTGGATGATGATGGAGCTCGTGATGTAGGGCATGATCCCGAGCCCGAACACCGCCATCTTGGTCAGGGCGCCGCCGGAGAAGAGGTTCAGGTAGGCGATGACGCCGCCCTTGTTGGCCGCCGAGGCCAACGACTGGACGGCGTTGAAGTCGATCCCGGGGCAGATGATGTTGTCGCCCAGCCGGTAGACGGCGATGATGAACAGGGTGAAGATGATCTTGTTACGCAGGTCCCCGATCAGGAACGCGTTTTTCAAGTTCCGGATGCTGGTAGGTATTGGCATGGCGGCGGTCCCGAACTACTCCTGTGTCCCAGTGGGCTGTGCCCTAGTGTCCCCGGAAGTCATTTTCGGTCCTCAGTCCTAGCAGTTCCCGGCTACCGACTTGTGAGCGCGTTGCCCCTGGCGGGCGGTCGGCCATGACCGAAGGGCGGCGGCAGGATCTGCACCGAACCGCCCGTGGCCTGGATGGCCGCCGTGGCCGAGGCCGAGAAGGCATGCGCGGAGACGTTGACAGGCCTGGTGAGCTCTCCCCGGCCCAGGACCTTGACCAGGCCCTTCTTGGCCACCAGCCCGGCCTCGCGCAGCACGTCCGGGTCGACCTCGGACGACCCCAGGCGCTCGAGGGTCTCGAGGTTTACCACCACGTACTCGACCCGGAAAGGGTTCTTGAAGCCCTTCAGCTTGGGGATGCGCTGGGTCAGGGGCAGCTGGCCACCCTCGAAACCCGGTTTGCTCTGCCCGCGGGCCTTATCGCCTTTGGTACCGCGGCCCGCCGTCTTGCCGCCCTTGCCGGCGATACCGCGCCCGACGCGCCGGCGGGGCCGGGCCGAGCCCGGAGCGGGCTGAAGATCGTGGACTTTCACTTACCTGCCCCTTTGCGTCGTGCGGCTCGCTCGGGGAGCGCCCCTTGGTAGGGGGCCACCTCGACGAGGTGCGTCACCCGAGCCACCATGCCGCGGATTTCCGGGCGGTCCGACAGGACCGCCGTCCGGCCGATCCGGCCAAGGCCGAGCGCCCGCAGGGTACCCCGGTGCTGGGGCGTGGTACCGATGCCCGACCGGACCTGCTTCACGCTGATGTGGCCCTCGGCCATCACGCCACCTCTGTGGGCACGTGAGGCGCCCGCTGGGCCTCGTTGTAGGCCCGGAGCACACCACTTGGGGTGATCTCTTCGGGGGACAGGCCACGCCGACGAGCTATCTCGTCCGGGCGCATGAGCGCCCGCAGTCCGGCCATGGTGGCCTGAGCCACATTGATGCTGTTGGACGACCCGAGCGATTTGGCCACGACGTCGTGCACACCGGCGAGCTCGAGGATAGGCCGCGCCGCACCTCCGGCTATGACACCCGTACCGGGGGCGGCCGGCTTCAGCAGGACCCGGCCTGCGCCGGCCTCGCCGATGACGGGGTGGGTTATGGTCGAACCGGCCAGGGGCACCCGGCACAGGCTCTTCTTGGCCTCTTCGATGCCCTTTTGAACGGCCAGGCCGGCTTCCTTGGCCTTTCCGTAACCCAGGCCGACGGTGCCGGCGCCGTCCCCTATCACCATGAGGGCGGCGAAACTGAAGCGCCGGCCGCCCTTCACGACCTTGGCGACCCGGTTGACCTTGATCGTTCGGTCCTGGTACTGCTGCTGCTCGGCCATCTGCCTTTAGAACTCCAGTCCGGATTCTCGAGCAGCATCAGCCAGAGCGGCGACCCTGCCGTGGTACATGAAACCTCCCCGGTCGAAGGCGACCTTGGTCACCCCGGCCGCTTTGGCTCTTTCGGCTACAAGCTTGCCCACGGCGGCGGCCGCCGTGCGGTTGCCGGTCGGCCCGGCGGCCCGCACGCCGGCCTCAAGCGACGACGCGGCGGCCAGGGTGTGCCCGGAAACATCGTCGATGACCTGGGCCATGACGTGGTGGTTAGAGCGGAAAACGGCCAGACGGGGGCGCGCCTGGGTGCCGCGCACCCTCTTGCGTACGCGGAAGTGCCGCCGGGCACGGGCGCTCTGTTTGTCCTTGACATTGCTCATCTGGTCCTCACTTCGCCGCCTTGCCGGCTTTGCGCCGGACCACTTCGCCTGCGTAACGGACGCCTTTGCCCTTGTAGGGCTCGGGCGGGCGGAGCTTGCGGATCTTGGCCGCTACCTCTCCGACAGCCTGCTTGTCGTTGCCGCGCACGGTTATGCGGGTGGGCGAAGGCGCTTCGAAGGTGATCCCGGAAGGAGCCTCGACCGTGATGGCATGGCTGTAACCCAAAGCCAGTTCAAGCGTCGTCGGGCCCTTGGGAGTGACACGGTAACCGACCCCGACGATCTCTAGGTCCTTGGCGAAACCGTTCGTAACGCCCACCACCATGTTGTTGACGAGCGTGCGCGTCAACCCGTGCAGGGCGCGACTGCGCCGCTCGTCGTCCGGGCGCTCCACCACGAGCTCCTCGCCATCGTGGCGGACGGTGATCTCCCCGGCCACCTCGTGGCTGAGCGAACCGCGCGGCCCGCTCACGGTGACGGAGCGGCCTTCAAGGGCAACCTTTACGCCGGAGGGGACCGGCACCGGGGTTCGGCCTATACGAGACACGGGACGCTCCTCAGCTCACTCAACATGGCCTGCTCGACGACATGGTCACCAGACATAACAGAGGATCTCGCCTCCGACCCGGCGCTTGCGAGCTTCGCGGTCAGTCATGAGCCCCTGGCTCGTCGACAGCACAGCCACGCCGAGGCCGCCGAACACCCGAGGCAATTTGTCGGCGGCGGTGTAGACGCGCAGCCCGGGCTTGGACACGCGCCGCAGTCCCGAGATGGTGCGAGTACGGTCAGGGGCGTACTTCATCGTCACCTCGAGGAACCGCCCCGGCCGCTTGTCATCGCTCAGGACCTTGAAGTCCGAGATGTAGCCCTCCCGCAGGAGGATGGTGGCCAGCGCCTCCTTGAGCTTGGAAGAAGGCATCCGCGTCGTGTCGTGGTGAGCCACGTTCGCATTGCGCAACCTGGTCAACATGTCGGCGACGGGGTCAGTCATCGTCATGGCGCAGCCTCCTACCAGCTCGACTTGGTGACGCCTGGGATCTCGCCGGCGTGGACGAGCTCACGCAGACAGATACGGCATAGCCCGAACTTGCGCAGCACCGAATGCGGCCTCCCGCACCGCCGGCACCGCGTATAAGCCCTGACCTTGAACTTGGGTTTGCGCTGCGACTTTATTATCAAAGCCTTCTTGGCCATGTCGTCCTTGCTCCTAAGCCTTGCTCAGGACTGGTTCGAGAAGAAAATGCATCAGGCGGCACCTTCCTTGCGGAATGGAAAGCCGAAAGCATCCAAAAGAGCACGCCCTTCGGCGTCCGTCCGGGCCGTGGTCACGATGGTCACGTCCATGCCCCGAGGGGCATCGATCTTGTCGTACTCGATCTCGGGGAAGATCAATTGCTCGTTGACACCGAAGGTGTAATTGCCTCGCCCGTCAAAACCCTTGGGCGACAGCCCCCGGAAGTCACGGATACGGGGGATGGCCAAGGAGATGAGCCTGTCGAAGAACTCCCACATCCGGTCCCCCCGCAGGGTCACCTTGGCACCGATGGCGTTGCCCTGGCGCAACTTGAAGGCGGCAATGGACTTTTTGGCCTTGGTCACGACCGGCCTCTGACCACTTATCACGGTCAGGTCCCGGACCGCTCCCTCAAGCAGCGACGGCTGAGCCACCGCCTTGCCCACGCCCATGTTCAGGACGATCTTCTCCATGCGGGGCACCAGCATGGTGTTGGCCAGACCGAGCTCGCTCTGCAGCGAACCACGGATCTCGCTCGCATAACGCGTGCGCAGCCGCGGCCTCTCGCTGGCGCGAGCCGGGCGCCCGGGAGCAGCCTTGACAGCTGCGCCCGCCCGGGCCGAGGTAGCCCGGCCCGAAGACGCGGCACCGGGAGGCGCCGGCCTGCGGGGAGCGGCGGCCCGGCTCCCGGAACTCTTGCTCGGCTTGCCGCCGGCTTTGCCGCCGGCCGCTTTGCCGCCCTTGCCCGGAGAACCCTTACCGGCCGGCGACATCAGAGACCCTCACCGCAACGGGCGCAGATCCTGCGCTTGGAACCGTCGCCGATACGGTAAGCGGCACGCGTGGGCGTGTGCTCCTTCGGGCAGACCAGCGCTACCTTGGACACCGGCACGGCCAGGTCCTTTTCGATGATGCCAGCGCGCTTGCGCACCTGGGTGGTGCGCTGGTGGCGCTTCACCCTGTGCACACCTTCGACGATGACACGACCTTCCTTGGGCAAGGCTCGAACGACCTCGCCGCGGCGTCCTTTGTCCTTGCCGGACAACACGACCACATTGTCACCTTTGTGGATCTTCATTCTCTACAACACCTCCGGAGCGAGCGAGACGATCCGCATGAAGCGCTTATCTCGTAGCTCTCTGCCCACGGGCCCGAATATGCGGGTGCCCCGGGGCTGCATCTGGTCATTTATGAGCACGGCGGCGTTCTCGTCGAAGCGGATGTAACTTCCGTCCGGCCGCCGCTTTTCCTTCCTCGTCCGGACGACGACACACTTGACAACGTCGCCTTTCTTCACGTTCGCACCGGGAATGGCGTCCTTGACGGTGGCGACAAAGATGTCCCCTATGGACGCGTAGCGGCGGCGCGAACCCCCGAGCACCTTGATGCATAGGACTTCGCGGGCGCCCGAGTTATCGGCAATGCGCAGACGACTTTCTTGCTGGATCACGACGGCCCCCTATCGTGCCCGCTCGAGGACTTGCTCGACGCGCCAACGCTTCAGCTTGGACAGAGGACGCGTCTCGGTCAGGCGCACCCGGTCGCCGACCTTGACATCGTTGGCCTCGTCATGGGCGTAAAGGCGCTTCGTGCGCTGCACCGTCTTCGCATAACGAGCGTGACGCACCCGCTCGACGACTAGCACGACGGCCGTATTGTCCATGGCGTTCGAGGCCACGATCCCCTCGCGCACCTTGCGCCGGCCCGAGCGTGGCTCGGCCGCGGGGGCCGAAGCCGATCGTGACTGGCCCGCCGGCGGTGCCGGCTTGGCGGCCGCCGCGGTAGGCGGTGCCGGCTTGGCCGGCGCCGCCGGGGCGGGCGTGCCCGGGCCTGGGGTCAGTTCCTCGGCTCCGCCGTCAGGGCTGGTCCCAGCCATCAGCGTGCCACCTTTCTCTTGTCGGCTCTCTTGTCCGCCCCGGCACCGGCGACAGCCCGCGGCGCGCCGGCCTTGCGCTCGCCCTGCAAGGTGAGCGCCCGTGCCACTTCGCGACGGACCTGGCCCATACGCGCCGAATTGTCCTGCTTGCCCATGGCGAGCTGAAAGCGCAGGTTGAACAGTTCTTCCTTGGCGTCGTTCAGGCGCTGCGCCAGCTCGTCGTCGTTCAGTTGGCGAA
>JBKQUU010000329.1:0-16687 GCA_052325485.1 Acidimicrobiales bacterium
TTTCGTAGGGTGTTGTTCTGTCTACGTCGAGCGGAGTTGGGTGGGGATGGCGGCGCCGATGAGCTCGAAGGCTTGGCGCTGCAGGGGGGTGGTGACAGCGAGCTTGTCGATGCGTACACCACCGGCGAAGACGATGGTGTTGCGGGTGAGGGTGGCCAAGTGGTTGAGAAGTGTGGCCAGGTTGTGGACGGTCCCACCGTCGGGGCGCCTGTGGCGGGAGTCCTTGGCCCGGGCCGCCTCTGAGCGCGGGGCGGGAGCGACAGGGCTGGTGCGCTCGGGCGGGCTTTGGTCGGTGTAGTACGGAGCAGCTGGTCACTCCGTGACCGTTTAGGCCAGTAGCTAGTAAAGGAAGGCCCGAGGACGGCGACACCGTTCTCCGGTTATGGAGGCGGTTCTCCGGGATGGAGCCGGGGTCTCCAGCATTTGGTCTCCACCGCTCAACGAGCCCAGCAGACGTCAAAGCCGCTCCGCATGAGCTGCGCCGTGCTCGCCACTGCGTCGGCGCTGGAGGTGAAAGAGCCATTGGAACCGGCGCTGATGCGCTCCAGGTCACGCAGTTCGCCCTGGGCCCCAAGATCCCGGAAATCGACCGTACCGAAGGGGACGGCGTTAGTTACGCCATCTATCATTTGGGGTGCCTCGACCACCCACTCCACCGAAGTCTGCGGCCCACCATATGGCTGCACGCGGACGAAACTGTGCCTCGTGGTGAGGTCGTGCATGGCCAGGGCCCACCAGCCCGGCGACATCTTGAAGATGGAAACAGTCACGTCGTCGCCCACGTTTACCGGGAACTTGACCCGCACCTCCGCGGAGGGGAGGTCCTCCCACCGGGCATAGACCTGGACCTTGCCCGTGCAGAGATGTGTGGGCTGCCACCAGGGCGTACTGGTGCTGCTTGACAGGACAAAGGTGCTTTCGTCGACCCCAGCTTGGAGGAGGTCGGAGTTGTCCGCCCCGTCAACTCCCAACCAGACCGATGTCTCTTCCAAGCAGTCGGGCGACTTGCGCGGGACGGGCACGTTGAAGGTCCCCGTCACCCCAGTGAAAGCACTACCCGTGAGCGCGTAACCGGACCAATTGCTAGAACGCACCATCTTCATGGGGACGGGCGAGGCCGAGACCGGCGCCGTCAGGGCCATGCCCAGCAAAAGGGCCAACAGGGCACAAAGGCACCCCTTCGTAGAGAGGCACTGGTGGTGGCCGGGTTGTTCGCGGCCGGGGCCGACGAGCAGGTAACCGGGCCTGTGCCTGGTGGCCATCGATCGGTTGACCGAGCGTGGCACGACAGTGCCCAATACGACATTTGAAGCGGCGTTCCCGGCAACGCCGCTAGGAAGGGACCGGGCCGTCACCCGGCGCGTCTTTAGGGCCAAGCGGACAACGACGCGAATGACACAACCCCGGTGCTCCCGGCCCCCGCGGTCCAATGACAACAGCCATCGGCCAGTTGCACGCGGTACGCGGGCGACAAAGGGCCGGAATAGTGGTGGAACTCCCCTCTTCATTTCTCTGCTCCGTTCCTGCGTGCCACCTCCGCCTTGAATGGGCTATGAAATGAACTATGAGGGGAACGGCGTCGGGGAACATCCACCCGAGGGTTGATCCCGTGGAGGTAGCCCTACCGGTCCCTCCAACCCAGGGCAGGGGGCCTGGCACACGTTGCGTTTGCATGGTGAGAAAGTCGCCGGCCACGTACGCCCCGTCCGGGCCGTTCGGGGGCCCATGGCCTGGGGGGCAGCGGTGACGATCTTGTCTTTTGCCCTTCCGCCGGGTACGGCCACGTTCCTGTCGGCTTCGGTCAAGGCCGGGGCCGGCGCCACGGGCGAGGACCTGATCCACCTCGGTGCCGTGGTCGGTGCCACGGTGGGCCGTCACGGCAGCGTCCAGGGCCCCGATCAAGCTGAGGCAGGCTCGTTCTTAGCCGCTTTCGCTCGGGCCCCGGAGGCGGTCGCATGCGCCCTGGAGGCCCAGCGCGAGCTGGGAGCACAAGAGCTGCCCCCGCTGCGGATGGGCCTGCTCACCGGCGAAGCGCAGTTGTGGGACGAGGTCCGCTACTCCGGCCACGCCGCCGCCCGGGCCCGGTACCTGGCCGCGCTCGGCCACGGCGGCCAGGTCCTCCTGTCCCGCGGCTGCGCGGACCTGGTAGCCGCCCACCTGCCGGCGGGGGCCAGCCTTCTCGACCTCGGCTTTCACCGGATGGCTGACCTGGGCCGCCCCGAGCAGGTCCACCAGCTGTGCCACCCGGACCTGGGCCACCAGTTCCCGCCCCTGCGCTCCCTCGACCGCCACCCTCACAACCTGCCCGTGCAGCTCACCAGCTTCGTCGGCCGGGAGGCAGTCGTGGCCGAGCTGGGCGCGCTGCTGGCCCCCCAGGGCTTAGTCACGATCACCGGCTCAGGCGGGTGCGGCAAGACCCGACTGGCCCTGCAGGTGGCCGCCGAAGCCCTGGCGGAGTGGGCCGACGAGGCCTGGTTCGTGGACCTGTCGGGGTTGTCCGACCCCGGTCTGGTCCCCAGTACCGTCATGGCCGCCATGGGCGTCGGGGAGGTCGCCCACCAGTCGCAGACCGAGACCCTCACCGCCCAGCTGGCCGAGCGGGCCGCCCTGATCGTCCTGGACAACTGCGAGCACGTGCTCGCCGCCGCCGCCGCCCTAGCCGAGGCGCTGGTGCGCCACTGCGGGCGCCTGGTGCTGTTGGCCACATCGCGCCAGCCCCTAGGGGTACCAGGCGAGGTGCTTTGGCGGGTGCCCGGTCTGTCGATGCCGGAGGGGCGAGCTGGCCTGGGCATACCAGCCCTAAACGCTTCCGGGGCGGCCCGCCTGTTCACCGACCGGGCCCGGGCGGTGCGCCCGAACTTCGCCATAACCGACGACAACGCCCCGGCGGTGGCGGCCATCTGTTCGCACCTGGACGGCATCCCCCTTGCCATCGAGCTGGCCGCCGCCCGGGTGCGCATGATGAGCGTGGAGCGGGTCGCCGAGGCCCTGGCCGACCGTTTCCACCTCCTGGCCACAGGGCCGGGCACGGCCGTACCCCGCCAGGCGACATTGCGGGCGTCGGTGGACTGGAGCTACGGGCTGCTCCCCGAGCCCGAGCGGGCCGTGCTGCGCCGGCTGTCGGTCTTCGCCGGCGGCTTTTCCCTCGACGCCGCCGAACACGTCTGCGCCGGCGGGAACGTGGGGATCTACGACATCCTCGCCCTGTTATCAGCCCTGGTCGACAAGTCCCTGGTCCAGGTCAACGACAAGGGCGACCGCTACCGGTTGCTGGACACGATCAGGGCCTACGCCGCCGAGGAACTGGCCGCCTCGGGCGAGGAGGCGGCCACCCGCGACCGCCACCTTTTGTTCCTCCTCCAGCTGGGCGAGCGAGCCGAAAAGGGTATGTGGACCTCGGCCATCGTGGCCTGGCTGGGGGTGCTCGACGCCGAGCACGATAACCTGCGGGCCGCCCTCGAGTGGAGCCTGGCCTCGCGCCAGTTCGATGCCGGTGCCCGGCTCCTTTTCGACATCGCCCAGTTCCTCCACGTGCGTCGCCTGCTCACCGAAGGCCTGAGCCTGTGCCGGGAGTTCCTGGCCCGCGACATCGCCCCCGCCCGCCAGGCCGAGCTGTACTACTGGGCCGCCTCTTTGGCCATGTGGCATGACAAGGCGGCGACGCTGGCCTACGGCGGGGACCTGGTCGCCCTCGGCCGGGAACTGGGCGACGACCGGGCGGTGGCCCGGGGCTTGTTCCAGGTGGGCAGGGTGCAGCAGTACTCCGACCCCCTCGTCGGCCTGGGGACCCTCGACGAGGCGCTGGCCATTGCCCGGGCCGTGGGCGACGACGTCAACGTGGTCGACTGCCTGTGCCGCAGCGCGGGCGTTGACCGCATCCTCGGGCGCTTTAGCGATTCTCTGCGCAAAGCCGAGGAGGCACTGGCCATCGCCCAGCGCACCGGCTACCTGTGGGGCGCCGCTTACGCACTGCACACGTTGTCCTGGACGGCGCTGTGCTTGGGCGACCTCGGTCGCGCCGTCGCTGTCGCTGACGCGGTGATGAAGGTGGCCGAAGACCTGGACGACCATTTCTTCAGGCAACTGGCCCTGTGGAACCGCGCCATGCCGAACATGTACCGTGGGGCACCTTCGGCGGCCCAGGACCTGGCCGAGGCGCGCCGGCTCGCCGAGCGCTCCCACGACAACTCGTACCTGGGGCTCCTTCGCTGTGACCAGGCCATCCTTGCCCTCGCACGGGGCCAGGACGAGGAGGGGTACCGAGCCCTTGAGGAGGCACCCTCGTTTGGCGACACCGTCATGCGGCCCTACGCAGTCGCGCGCGCTCGTTGCCATCTGGCCGAAGCGGCCGCCCGCCGGGGCGACCTGGCCGCGGCCCAGCTCCACTTGGACGAAATTGGAGTCTTGGCGGTTCAGGACGAGCCGTTAGCCCTTAGGGCTCAAGCCCGGGTGGCCCGGGCACGGGGGGACACATCGCTGGCCTGGGAGCTGGCCGACGAGGGCTTGGAGACGTCTCGCCGTCGCGGTGCGCAGCTGTTCGTCGTCGACTTCTTGGAGCTGGTGGGCCTGCTCGCTGCGGACACTGAGAGGTCCACCGAGGCCGCCCGCCTGCTGGCGGCCGCCGCCACCGAGCGGGAGCGGCTGGGCTACATCCGTTTTGTGCCCGACCAGGCAGAAGTCGACGCGGCCATGAGAAGGGTCGAAGCGGCTCTGGGCCCCTCGGGATTGGCGGCCGCTACCTCGGAAGGCGCGGGCCTCTCGGTCCACGCAGCCGTGGCTTACGCCCGTCGGGGACGAGGCCAACGCGGCCGCCCCCGCTTCGGGTGGGCCGCCCTCACGCCGACGGAGCGGATGGTAGCCGAGCTGGTCGTAGACGGCCTGACCAACGCTGAGGTCGCGGCGCGCATGTTCGTGTCTACCGCTACGGTGAAGAGCCACCTCAACCACATCTTCGGCAAACTTGGCGTCGCAAACGGACGCCAACTGGCCGCCGCGGCGCGGTCGCTAAACGCCACGGAACCACTGTTGGACCACAGGTCCTGAGGACCGCACCGACCCAGCGACCGGCGTGGGTTGGCGCCGGCCTTTGTCTTCGCTCGCGTGAGCACTAACGAGGTACGAGCCGGGGTACTTGGCCTAGTCCTCCCGGTCGAGGGCCAGGTTGGGGAGCTCCAGCGAGTCGCGCAACACTGACGTCTGGAGGTACCGTCTCGGCGCGCCAGGTCTAGTAGGCGCGGCTCCGGCCAGATCCCCAGGTTATGCGTGCCCCAAAATAAAAAGGGCACACTAAGGTCCGCGGCATATCAGACGGTTCTCGCGTCGGCCATCACCGCACAGAACACGCTGCTGCCTTCAGCCCCCAGTCCTTCTCGCCTCACCGAAACCCTCACTTTCGCCACGCCCGCTGGACTCACCGACGAGACCCGAAACCCGGGCCGTCGAGGTCGTCACCGAAGAGGTGCCTCCGGGGGGACCGGTGCCGTTCGGGGGAGCGCTCCCATCGCCGTGGTGGAGCACTAGGGGCCCGGCGGTCAAAGGCCAGTAACCACTTGGCGTAGTCCGCCCTCGGACGCCGTTTCGAGCCCCCCGCGTGCCCCTCGGGCCCCATCCGTGCCCCATCGGGGGCACGAAATGGACATCAACGGTCACGAACGGTAAAAGTAGGCCTGCCTAAATATGGGCCTTGAACTGCGATGATGCACGTCCACCGAGTGGGCGCTAGAGGACTCGAACCTCCGACCTCAGCCGTGTGAAGGCTGCGCTCTAACCAACTGAGCCAAGCGCCCGTGCAGGCCGACCAGGGCCCGGCAGCGACCCCGGTGTGGTGCTCTGCCTTGCAACACCGTACAGCACGCTCAGGACGAGCGCCCGCCTCCAGGCGACCTTGCCGCCGAGCGGTGACGCCCTCGGGCCGGCGGCCACCGGCGTTCGTGGGCTTCAGGAAGGGCCTTGAGGCGCTAGCCTGGGGACGTGGCTTTCGTTGACCCCAAAGAAGGTACCGACCAGGCTGACGCGAGCGGAGCCGGCGCCGCCGCACGTTCGCGCCAAGCTGGCCAGAACGGCGGGCCTGACGACGCCGACGACCTGTCTGGGTACGTGGAGGACGAATACCTCGAGGACGACGACGAAGTTGTCGAGTACGTCGATGAGCTCGGGCGACGCCATGTACGGCGAGCGGCTCCCGAGGGCACCGACGAGATGCTGGAGAACGAAGCTCCCCGCGTGACGGGCCTGCCCGACCGGGTCGAGAAGTGGCGCCGCAACAGCGCCACCGGTGCCGTGCTGACCGCATTTGCGTTCGGGCTCCAGCAAGCCTTCGAACCCGAACGCAAGGAGCCCGCCATCATCATGCAGACGTCCGGGGACCCGCCCAAGGACCTGCCGGTCGAGGCCCAGCTCGAGCAACTGGGCCCCCGCCAGAGCTCGGTGACGGTGCGTCGATGGCTCCTGGGCGGAGAGGGCCAAGCGGCGCCGTCCTCCACGGAGACTTCAGAAGAAGACGAGGCCGGCGGGCAGTGAGCCTCCTGCGGCGGGGGACCGCTCCGACGGCAGGGCCCGACGACGACCTCGACGCCCCGCCCGCCCCTCAGGCCGGCCGTAGCTCGCAGACGGCCAGCCGTAGCCCGCAACCTGAGAGCCAGTCGAAGTCGGCCCAGCGGACGCGGCGCATGGCCCTGGTACGCCAGGCCCGGCAAGCCACCTCGACCATGGAGCCCCCCGAGCCTTCCCGGGGGATTTACGTCAGTGCCTACCTGCTGGCGGTCGGCCTCCTGTCCTACCTGAGCACAGACCTGGGCCAGGTGTACGAAAAGGTCAATGGCAAGACCAAGACGGTCACCGAGAACATCACTCACCCGGCCACCGCCCTCATCCTGATCCTTCTCGCCCTGGGCTCGGCGGGGACGGTCTATTGGCGCCGGCGCTACGTGACAGGCATCGCCTTTATGCTCACCGCGGCGATCGGCATGGGCGTGCCGTTCCCCAATGGGCTGAAGGACCTGGCCTACCTCACCTTCATCGTGCCCGCCGGGTACGTCCTGTGGATGCTCATGTTCCGCATGAACAAGCAGCAAAAGGCGTGGCTGGCGGCACACTCCTCGGCCAGCCGGAGCGCGCCCGCCCGCAGCTCGGGGCGGCCTCAGGGCGAACGCAAACAGGCGACCACGGCCCGGTCCCGGCGGGGCCGGGACGAGCCCGTGGTGACAGCCAACGGGCGGGCATTGCCGCCCAACAGCGGGCGCTACACCCAGCCTCGCCAGAAGTCGCGGCCGGGGGCCCGCAAAGCCTGAACGGCAGTTACCCAGCGGCGGCGGCTGCCGCCTGAGCAGCGGCCAGACCGCACCGGACCAGGACCGGACCTGTTGGCCAGGGAGCTTGGCGTGATAGACACAAAGGATGCTGCGCGAGGTGCTTGCCGGCCGGCGCATCGCCATCACCGGCGCCACGGGGTTCCTCGGCACGGCCCTGACTGAGCGAGTGCTGCGGTGCCTGCCTGAGACAGACGTGGTGCTGGTAGTGCGTCCTGGCCGGCGCGGGGCCAACGACCGGGTCGAGCGTGACGTGCTGCGCAACGACTGCTTCCAGAGGTTGCGGCGCGAGCTCGGCGACCGTTTCGACGCCGAAGTCGCCCGGCGCGTCACCGCCGTGGCCGGGGACGTGACCCTCGACGGCCTCGGCCTCGACGACGCCGGGCGCCAGATCCTCTCGAGCTGTTCCACTGTCATCCACTCCGCCGCCACCGTGAGCTTCGACGCCCCGCTGGATGCCGCCGTCGAGGTCAACCTGCTCGGGCCGGCCCGAGTCGCCACCGCTCTCCGCCACCACGAGGGCACCGACCAGACGGCCCCAGGCAGGACAACCTCGGGCAGGACGACGGCGGGCAGGACGGCGGCGGGCAAAGCCAGAGCTCTCCCCCACCTGATCTCGGTCTCGACCGCCTACGTGGCCGGGATGAGGAGAGGGCCGGCCCCGGAGGCCCTGCTCTCCGACACGCCGTTCTCAGCCCGGGTCCCCTGGCGGGCCGAGGTGGAGGCCGCCCGGCGGGCCCGTAGCGACGCCGAGGCCGCCAGCCGCGACCCCAAGCAACTGGCCCGCCTGCGGGCCGCCGCCCGCGCCGAACTGGGCGCCGCCGGGGTACCTCTTCTGGCCGAGAAGATGGAGAAATTGCGGGCGGAGTGGACCGACGACCGTATGGTCGAGCTCGGCAAGGCCCGCGCCCAGGGCCTGGGTTGGCCTGACGCGTACGCCTACTCCAAAGCCTTGGGCGAATGGGCCCTGCTCGAAGGCCGCGGCTCTCTGCCCGTCACCGTGGTGCGGCCCTCGATCATCGAGGCGGCGCTTTCTCAACCGCACCCGGGCTGGATCCGCGGCTTCCGCATGGCGGACCCGGTCATCATCAGCTACGCCCGCGGCCTGCTAAAGGAGTTCCCCGGGATCCCCGAGGGCATCATCGACGTCATCCCGGTGGACCTGGTCGTCGCCGCCATCCTGGCCGTGGCCGCCCGGGGGCCGCTCGAGCACCCCGACGTGGTCCACGCCGCATCGGGCTCCCGCAACCCGCTGCGCTATGGGCAGCTGGTCAACCTGGTGCGCGAGTGGTTCTCCGAGCACCCCCTGGCCGACGACAAGGGCCAGCCCATCGAGGTGCCCGAGTGGTCGTTCCCGGGCCGCCGGCGGGTCCAGAACCAGCTCCGGCAGGCCACCAAGGCGCTGCGGGGAGCGGAACGGGCACTGCAGGCGCTGCCCTTGCGAGGTAGCAAGGCCGAGCTCGCCAGCCGGATCGAAGAACGCCGTGACGAAGCCGAGCGCGCCCTTGGCTATGTCGAGCTCTACGGCGCCTATACCGAGACCGAAGCCGTCTTCGGCGTGGACCATCTCCTGGAGCTCAAGAGCCAGTTGAGCAACGACGAGGAACAGGAGTTCTGCTTCGACCCGCTGGTGTTGGAGTGGCCCCGTTTCTGCCACGACGTTTACCTGCCGGCTGTGGTGGCCCACGCCCGGGTGCGCCAGGCGTCGCCGCGCCGGCCCCGCTCCGGCCCTTCGGGCCTGACCCGCACTGAACGGGCGCGCCTGGCGGTGCTCTCGCCCGACCGCCAGCTGGCCGTGTTCGACCTCGAGAACACACTGGTCGCCACCAACGTGGTCGACTCCTACGCCTGGTTCGCCACCCGGCGTATGGACCTCCCCGAGCGTGCCCGTTTCACGGTGCGCACCCTGCTCGAGGCGCCGCGCATGCTCTCCCTGGACATGGTCGACCGGGGCGACTTCCTACGCTGGTTCTACCGCCGCTACGAGGACGCCGACCTGGCCACGCTGCGCCGCGACTCGTGGGAGCTCACCAGTGACCTGCTCCTGGCCAAGTCGTTCCCGGCCGGGATCCGCCGCGTCCGGGAGCACCGTGCCCTCGGTCACCGGACCCTGCTCATCACCGGGGCCCTCGACTTCGTGATCGAGCCGTTCCGCACCCTCTTCGACGACGTCGTCTGCGCCCACATGGGAGAGGTCGACGGGGAGCTATCGGGGGAAATGGTCGAAGCGCCACCGACGGGCGAGGCCAGGGCACTGATCATGGCGGACTACGCCCGGGAGCACGGCCTGGACCTGGCCGAATGCGTGGCCTACGCCGACTCGACCAGCGACCTGCCCATGCTCGAGGCCGCTGGTTACCCCGTTGCCGTCAACCCGGAGACCAAGCTGGCCGCCCTGGCCCGCAAGCGGGGCTGGCTGGTCGAACAATGGCCCCGGGCCGCCGGCTACCGGCGCGCCCTGCTCCCCTTTGGGCCCAGATTGAGCCAAAACCAGGCTCCTGGCGGTCTAAGGGAAATATGAAGGCCTTGCAGGTCGAGCGATCGCTGCCGCGCTTCGCCGTGGCTCGGATCGCCTCGGAGTGGAGAGCGGGCGCCGGTGGACGTTTCGGGCCTCTGCGCATGGTCGATGTCGAACCACCGGCTCTGCCCGGTCCCGGGTGGCGGCGGCTGTTGCCCCGCCTCACCGGGATCTGCGGGAGCGACCTGGCCACGGTGGACGGGCGCTCCTCACGGTGGTTCGAACCCATCGTCAGCTTCCCCTTCGTACCCGGTCACGAAGTTGTGGCCGACACCGAGGACGGCCGCCGGGCGGTCATAGAACCGGTGCTCGGCTGCCAGGCTCGGGGCATAGTCCCGATGTGCCCGGCCTGTAGCGCCGGCCGGCGGCGCCATTGCGTCAACCTGACGGGCGGCCACCTGTCGCCCGGCTTGCAGACGGGGTACTGCCACGACACCGGTGGGGGCTGGTCCCTCGCCTTCGCCGCCCATGAGAGCCAGCTCCATTACGTGCCTGAGGGCCTGGCCGACGAGGCCGCCGTGCTCATCGAGCCCGTGGCCTGCGCCGTCCACGCCGCCCTCCACCGCTCCGGCCCCGGGCCGGGGGGCGGCGGAGAAGAACTGACGGCGGTGGTCATAGGCGCGGGCACGCTGGGGCTGTGCACGGTAGCCGCCTTGGGCCACTTTCGCGACGACGTCACCCGCATCATCTCGGTGGCCAAGTACTCCCATCAGAAAGAGCTGGCCACGCGTCTGGGAGCGACTTCGGTGGCCGAACCGGGCGAGCTGCGCCGGGCCGTGCGCAGGGCGACCGGCTCCTGGGCCCTGGACAATGGCCAGCTGTCGGGAGGCGCCGGCCTGGTCATCGACTGCGTGGGCAGCGCCGCTTCGTTCGCCGACGCCCTGGCCGTCACAGCCCCGGGCGCGGCCCTGGTGCTGGCGGGCATGCCTGCTCCCGCCACCGTTGACCTTACGCCCCTGTGGCAGCGTGAGGTTAGCCTGGCCGGCTCCTACACCTACGGGCCCGAGCCCGCCGCCGGAGGCCGCCATAGTTTCGACCTAGCATTCGAGCTGGCCGAAAGGGTGGGCCTGCAGCGACTGCTGTCGGCCACTTATCCGCTCGAACGTGCCGCCGAAGCGATCGAGCACGCGGCTGCCGCGGGTCGGCGGGGGGCGGTAAAGATCGCTTTCGACATGCGGGGAGAAAAGAAAAGATCGTGGAGTTAGAAGGGAAGATCAGGTAGTTCATGCCCCGTCCAGGGTTCGTCCTCGAAGTAGACCGTTCCACGCCCCCCGTGCTCGTCTGGCACGGCGAGGGCTTCCGGTTGGAACGCTTGCCCGCCGAACGCAGCCGGGTGGTCTACGCCCCCGAAGCGCTGGCCCCCCTGGCCGACCCTGACGCCGCCATCCGCGCCGCCCTGGCCGCGCCCTTGGGCGACAGCCCGCCCCTGGCCGACCTGTTACGGGCCGGCATGCGCCTCACCATCGCCTTCGACGACCTTTCCCTGCCCCTGCCGCCGATGCGCCGGCCGGACAACCGCCAGCGCGTCATCGAGGCGGTGCTCGACCTGGCCGCCGCCGCCGGTGTCGACGACGTCGTCCTCATCGCCGCCCTGGGCCTTCACCGGCGCATGACTGACGCCGAGCTCCGCCACGCCGTGGGCGACCGGGTCTTCGACGCCTTCGCGCCCAGTGGCAAGCTCCTCCAGCACGACGCCGAGGACCCCGCCGGCCTGGTCATGGTGGGCAAGACCGAAAAGGGCGAGGACGTCGAGGTCAACCGCCGGGTGGCCGAGTCCGACCTCCTGGTTTACGTGAACATAAACCTGGTGGCGATGGACGGCGGCCACAAGTCCACTTCGACCGGGCTGATGAGCTACCGCAGCGTCCGCCACCACCACAATGTCCGTACTCTCCAGCACAGCCGTTCGCTTATGGACCGGCCTAATTCCGAGCTCCACTCTTCGGCCTGGCGCATCGGGCGCCTGCTGGGCGAGCACGTAAAGGTCTTCCAGATCGAGACCACCCTCAACAACGACGCCTTCCCGTCGGAAATGGCCTTCCTGCAAAAGCGCGAATGGGAATGGAACGTACGGGACAGGGCCACCTTCCTGGCCACCAGCCGGGGCCTCGACCTGCTGAGCCCGGCGGCCAAGAGGACCATGTTCCAGGCCATTAAGGCGCCCCATCAGATGACGAGCGTGCAGGCGGGCGAGGTCGAAGCGGTGCACGCCTCCACCATCACCAACCTCCACCGCCAGCAGCTAGTGGACGTCGAGGGCCAGAGCGACGTGGTGATCTTCGGCCTGCCCCACATCGGTCCCTACAATGTGGGCTCGATAATGAACCCGTTGCTCGTCATGTGCATGAGCCTCGGCTATTTCTTCAACTTCTACATTGGTAAGCCGCTGGTGCGCCCGGGCGGGGTCGTGATCGTCTCGCACCCGACGCCATGGGCCTTCCATCCCGTGCACCACCCCTCCTATATCGATTTCTTCGAAGAGGTGCTCCCCGTCACCACCGACCCGTTGCAGGTCGAAAAGGGTTATGAGGAGCGTTTCGCCACCGACGAGTGGTACCGCCACCTGTACCGGACGAGTTACGCCTACCACGGCGTACACCCGTTGTACATGTGGTACTGGGGAGCCCACGCCCTCGAGTACGCCGGGAGCACGATCATCGTCGGCGGCAACCGCCGGGCGGTGCGGCGCATGGGCTTCAAGCCGGCGACGACGCTGGCCGACGCCCTGGAAATGGCGGAGGACCAGGTGGGCCGCGACCCGACGATCACCTATTTCCGTTGCCCACCGGTAATGCTGGCCAATGTCCACTAAGGCCAAGCCCACTAAGGCCAATGTCCGCTAAAGCCGGCGACCGGTCCGACAAGTGGCCGGAGTGGGCCAAGAAAGCGCCCGACTGGCGGGCGCCGCTGCGCCGTCCGCTCCCGTTCCCTCTGGGCGCGCCCACGTGGCCGACGGCCGTCCCCCGCCCCCGCACGCGATCGGGCCTCGGGGTCAATTACGACACCGAATGGGCACGGCGTTACCCGGTCCGCCTGGCCCGGGCGGCCTGGACCGAGGTCGTCACCCGGCCCGTCATGGCCGCCGTGGCCCAGCCGTCGGTGGAGGGGCTCGACCGCCTCGACCACATTGCCGCGCCGGTCATTTTTGCGTCCAACCACTCCAGCCACCTCGACACGCCGCTGGTGCTGTCCGTGCTCCCCGACAAGTGGCGCCACAAGATCGTCACCCTCGCCGCCGCCGACTACTTTTTCGACACCCGGTTGAAGGCGGTCTATTTCGCCTTCTCGCTCAACGCTGTCCCCATAGTGCGCACCCGCGTCAGCCGGGACTCGTCCGACCGGGCCGAGGAGCTACTGGCCGAGGGCTGGAACCTGCTCATCTTCCCCGAGGGCGGCCGCAGCCCCGACGGTTGGGGCCAGGAGCACCATGGGGGCGCGGCATGGCTGGCCGCTCGCAGCGGTCGCCCCCTCGTACCCCTCCATATCGAGGGCACGGGCCGCCTGTGGCCCCGGGGCGCCAAGCGCATATACACGGGTAAGACCAAGGTGACCTTCGGAGCGCCCATATACCCGGACCTGCCCGCCCGCCAGCTCGTGGGCCGGCTCGAAGGTGCCATCGCCGCCCTCGCCGACGAGACGCGGACCGACTGGTGGTCGGCTCGCATGCGGGCGGCGGCGGGGACCACGCCCGCCCTCACCGGTCCCGATGCCGCGCCCTGGCGCCGCACGTGGGCGCTCGGCCCCTCCCCCAAGGACAGTGCCCGCCGGCGGGCGCCGTCAGGCGAGGCACGGTGGCCGCCCAAGTTCTGACCCCCAGCGCGCGGACCGGCGGGAGGGCCCTGGGGAGCGCTTTGTGTACTTCAGGTCTGGGCCTGGTAAACGACTGACCGGGTGGTGTCCTGGCCCACCGCCACCTGGCCCACCGCCACGGGGACGCTCGCCGGGACCGCGGTCACCGGCGCGGCGGCCGCGGCCGCCACGGGGACGACGGGAGTAGTAGTGGTGGCCGAGACCCGCTGGAGGTCGAGGTAGGGCTCGTCCACCCGCCGTGGCACCGTCCCGCCGATAATGCCGCCCAGCAGGGCCACGGCCAGGCCTATGAGCACGCTCCAAAAGGCGGTCCAGTAGGTCAGGTAGTTGATGGAGTAGGCGTGGCCGCTCACGGTGACCGTACTGGGGATATGGCCGATGCCGAAGGTGGGCAGGACCACCATCCCCACGCCCAGGAGGACCAACGCCCCCGTCGTCAGGCCGCCCATACTGCCGGCGCCGCCACCGCGCGCACCAGAGCTGACCCCGGCGATGATGCCGGCCAGGAACATGCAAGAAATAGCCGTGCCCCCGATCCACCAGGGCAGGTTGCTGTAGACCACCGAGTCGTGGGAACCGAACGAGAGCGCCAGCCACAGGGCCGTGAGCAAGCTGAACACGGCGATCGAGATGATTGTCCCGGAGAAGACGCTGCCCCAACGAACGAGCTGGGGCCCTTGAGCGGGCGTCACCCAGCGTGCCTCTTCGGTCATTGCGTGCCTGTTGTTCCGCATCGGAACCTCCTTCGGGCTCAGCCCTGGCCCCCGGCGCCAGCCGTGGCCGTGGCCCGTAGACGGTGCCTTACCAGGCCCACATACCCGGTCCGGCCGGCGGCCAACCCCGCCGCCGGCGGCAATACTGGCTCGGTGGACCTACGCCAACTCGACGCTCTGGTGGCTATCGCCGACCACGGGAGCTTCTCGCGGGCAGCGAGCGCCCTGCACACCGTCCAGTCCAACATCTCCGGCCACATCGCCCGCCTGGAACGGGAGCTGGGCGTCGAGCTCGTCGACCGCCAGACCGGCCAGCTCACCGAAGAGGGCCGGGCCGTCGAGGGCCGGGCCCGGGCCGTGCAGGCCGAGATGGAAGCCATCGCCGCCGACCTGACGGCGTTGCACCAGCAGGTCAGGGGGAGCGTCCGCCTCGGCATGATCGGGACTACGTCCCGCTGGCTAGTGCCCCTGCTGCTGGACCGGCTGACGGCTGAGCACCCCGATGTGAGGCTCGTCACCACCGAAGCGACGTCGTCCGCCCTCGGCATGTTGCTGGCCAACGGGGCGGTCGACTGCGCTGTCGTAAACCTGCCCATGGCTCATCCCGAGCTGAGGGCCCGTCCTCTTTTCGACGAGGACATCGTGCTGTTGGCGGCCGAGGACCATCCTCTGGCCCGGGCGAGCGAGCTGCACGTTAGGGACCTGGAGGGAGTCGAGCTCGCCCTGCCCGCCCCGCACACGGCCTTCCGCGAGGAGCTCGACCTGGCCGCCCGCAACGCCGGCGCCTCCCTGTCCTCCAAAGCCGAGATCGACGGGCTGCGCCTGCTCCTGTCCATCGCCCTGCGCGGCTACGGGCCGGCCCTGCTCCCCGCCACTACGCTCTCCGACCCTCCACCCGGGTTCAAGACGCTCCGCGTTTCGGGCTTGCCCCTGCGCCACGTGGGCCTGGCCCTGCGCAAGCGGGGCCGGCCCAGCGCACCGACGACCGCCCTCATTGAGGTGCTGGAGAGCGTGGTCGACGCCTACGTGGCAGCGCACGGCCACCTGCACGAGCCGGTACCTCGGCCCCCCACTGGTACCTCGGCCCCTCACTGAGCCCCGGGCCCCTCGGCCAGGCTAAGCCGGAGCGGCGGAGCGGCGGCGGAGCTGGCGCAAGACGTAGGGCAGGATGCCGCCGTGACGGTAGTAGTCCGCCTCCACCGGGGTGTCTACGCGCAGCACCACCTCGAAAGTTACGTCGCCGGCCCTGACCGACAAGCGGGGCGGCAACGGGCCGTCAATGCTGCCTTCCAGACCGGTGATATCGAAGACCTCGTCACCCACCAGGCCGAGCGACACGGCCGACTCACCGGCCAGGAACTGGAGAGGCAGGACGCCCATGCCGATGAGGTTGGAGCGGTGGATGCGCTCGAAGCTCTCGGCCAGCACCGCGCGCACGCCGAGCAGAGCGGTGCCCTTGGCCGCCCAGTCCCGGGAAGACCCCGAGCCGTACTCCTGGCCGGCCAGCACCACCAGGGGCGTGCCCGCCTCTATGTAGCGCAGGGCGGCGTCGTAGATGGTGGTCTGCTCGCCCGTAGGGAAGTGGGTCGTGAGCCCGCCCTCGGTCCCCGGGGCCAGCTGGTTGCGCAGGCGCACATTGGCGAACGTGCCCCGCACCATGACCTCATGGTTGCCCCGGCGCGCCCCGTAACTGTTGAAGTCGCCCGGGGCCACCCCGTGCTCGATCAGCCAGCTACCGGCTGGGCCGTCCTTGCGGATGTTGCCAGCGGGCGATATGTGGTCCGTGGTGACCGAATTGGCCAGCCGGGCCAGGGCGCGCGCCCCCCGGATGTCACGGACGGGGGCCGGCGCCTCGGGCATGGCGTCGAAGTAGGGAGGCTGGCGCACGTAGGTCGAGGCCGTGCCCCACTCGTACAGCTCGCCCGGAGGGACCCTGAGCCCCGACCAGCGCTCGTCGCCGAGAAAGACCTCGGCATAGCTCTTCTGGAACATGTCCGCCGCCAGCGCCTCGTCTATCACCGCCGCCACCTCGTCTGAGCTGGGCCAGATGTCGCGCAGGTACACCGGGGCCCCGTCGGTGCCCGTCCCCAGGGGCTCGTTGGCGATGTCCACGTCCATCGAACCGGCCAGGGCATAGGCAACCACCAGAGGAGGTGACGCTAGGTAGTTGAGGCGCACGTCGGGGTTGATCCGGCCTTCGAAGTTACGGTTGCCAGACAGGACCGAGACCACGGCCAGGCCGCCCTCGGCCACCGCCTCGGAGACACCGGCCAGCAGCGGCCCGCTGTTGCCGATGCAGGTGGTGCAGCCGAAGCCGACCAGACCGAACCCGAGCTTGT
>JBKQUU010000330.1:0-3823 GCA_052325485.1 Acidimicrobiales bacterium
AGCCAGTCGTCGAGGCGGCCGACCATGATCGTGCAAACGGGCGCCATTGTCGAAGTTGCCTGGGCCGCCCCCTCGCGACGCGCCAGTCCTCGCTCGACGGCCTCGGCCACAGCGATCGCCTGCGGCACCGTGAAGCAGACCGTCGCGTTGACCGACACGCCCTGCGCCGTCGCCTCCTCAATGGCCTGCACCCCGGCCTGCGTGACAGGGATCTTCACTTGCATGTTGGGAGCCAGTCCGGCAAAGTGGGCTGCTTGCTCGGTAATGCGGGCGGCATCGCGATAGAACTTGGGATTGGTCTGGATCGAAAGGCGGCCCTTTCGCCCCCCCTCGCGTTCGAAGATAGGCAGTAGTAGAGCGGCGGCGCGGGCCGCCATCTCCTCGATCAGCCGCCAGGTGACCTCGTCCTCCGTAAGCCGCCGGTTTTCGGCGACCAGTTCGGCGATCCGGTCGCGCCACAGGTACATCTCCTTGCGCAACACCTCGTAAACGATGGTCGGGTTCGTCGTGGCTCCCACCGCACCCCGCTCGATGGCGTAATTGAGTTCCTCCAGCGAGCACGAATCGTTCCAGTAGTCGGTCGCGGTCGTCGAAACCATCTGGTACAGGGCTCCCCGGTCGGCCGCGGGTCTGTTACCGCCGCGCGGCGCTCCTGGTAAAGAAACAGTGGCTGGAACAGGCATAGCTTCTCCTTACGACGGCACCTGCCATCACTTTGTCCCACACGGTCGCAGGACGTCGGCCTGGGCGGCGCTGGATGCGCTCTCTCCTCGGACAATGCATACGAAACCTCGGACCGCACTTCAGGCCACCTACAGTTCGCTAGCGACGCGGGTCCAAGACGTACTTGACCCCTCGGCCAGCCCGAGAAGAGTCAAAGGCGTACTCCCATTCCCCCAGCGGCAAGACTTCGCTGATGAGCGGCAACAGATCAACCTTCTTTTCCCCGATAAGCCTCATTGCCGTGCTCCAGGACCGCGGTGTGCTCGCAAAGCCGGAGCGGATCGCGATCTCGTGGAAACAGACGAGGTCAAAGTTGACGTTGACTTCGGTCCCCCGCAGCCCGACAAGGACGAACGACCCACCTCGCCGAACTGCCTCAAGCCCATAACGTACGCCGGGCTCAGTGCCCGAGCACTCGACGACAACGTCTGCTCCCCGCACCCGGGTCGCGCCGGTCTCGTCCCTGCACACGGTCTCGGTGGAAAAACCAAGGTCGCGGGCCAAACTGAGCCGCACCTCGTCGCTCTCTGTACCCCGGACCGTGACCGCACCCCAGCAGGCCCTGGCCACCTGAGCGGCCAACAGCCCCATCGCCCCGGGGCCGACCACCACGACCACGTCTCCCGCCTGCACCACGGCCGGGTCCATCATTGAGTGGCAAATGCAAGCCAGCGGCTCCGACAACGTAGCCTCGGCCTCACCGACCCCCTCCGGCACCCGGTGCAAGTTTATGGCTGGCACGACGACAAAGGGGGCCATCCCGCCATCGACGTGAGTGCCGAGCGACTGGCGGTCGAGGCACAGGTTGCGCCTCCCGTCTCGGCAGTAGCGGCAGCGCCCGCAGGTCGAGTAGTAGGTTTCGACCACAACACGGCTCCCCACCCAGCCAGAGGCGACATCCGACCCTGCTTCGGCGACCTCGCCGCAGATCTCGTGGCCCATAGTGACGGGTGGAGCACACTTGTACTCGCCCTGCCAAATGTGTAAGTCGGTGCCGCATATCCCTGTCCCGCAGACTTCGAGGACCACCTCGTCGGGCCGGGGCTGTCTCTTCACTCGCTCACTGAGCCCCACCTGCCCTGCTCCAGCCTCAAGTTTGGTGACTCCTCTCATTGTGCCTGCGCCTACTGTCATGAGTTGGTCTCCTCCCCTTTTGGTGACCCACGCTTCGCCGCTGCCCGTCCAACCCGGCAACGTCGTCCCGACACCCACCCGAGCCATTCCCTCCCGGCTGCCTGGGCTATCAGCCTGGCGGCCCGCGGCAACCGTTTACCACGTTACTCGGATAATTTGCTCTCTGTCAAGATGATCGGCAACATAAACGGCCCGCGCCCCGGTGCCGCGCCAGTTTGGGCCTAGCCTACGTAGCCGGCTCCGCTAAAGTGCCTTAGTACGGGACCGATTTTTCCCCTTGGCAGTACTGGTGCTGGCATAGACATCCGCAGCGTCGCCACCATGCATGGCGACGCCCGCACCGCTGTCTCTGCGTCGCCCTGGCTTGGTCGAAGTCTCCCTGACCACTAACTCGGGGAGCAGCCGGAGCTCCCGCCTGGGAAGGCCCGGGGACTCAATGGCGGAGATGACGAGGCGGACGGCCTCCTGCCCCAGAGGCCCAAGTGGTTGCCGGACCGTTGTTAGCTTGGGCTCCACCACGCCCGCGAGGATCGAGTCGTCGTAACCGGTCACCGCGACGTCTTCGGGCGCTCGGATGCCCTGGCCGCGAAGGCCCTGTAGGACACCTACGGCTATCAGGTCGTTAGCACAAACAACCGCTTGGGGGCAGTAGTCGCCCGCAAGCCTCCTCGCCGCCTCGTTGCCCCAGGCGATCGAGAGGTCACCAGCCACAACCCGGCTGGCACTGGCCCGGTCGATCGGCCGCACGCACCTTATATAGGCCTCAAGCCGCTCCCTGGCGATGCTGGAGCGTCCGGCAGTCGTAACGAACGCGAACGAGCAGCACCCTTCTCCGATGAGGTGTTCAAGTACAAGTTGAATTCCCCGACCATGGTCCACCGACACAACGTCACTGTCTACATTGACACGTCGGTCGACTTGGACCAGAGGAATACGTTTGGCCGCCGCGGCCACGGCGGCACGGCTTTGCACGGCGTCAACCGGGCTCACGATAACGCCGTCCACGCTACGGGCAAGAAGCGCAGCCAGCCGCTCTGCTTCGACCTCGGGAGAGTCATTGGCGTCACAGAGGAACAGGCTCATACCCGAGTGGTGCAGGGCGTCTTCGACTGCGCTGACCACCGCTGGGAAGAACGGGTTGACGAGGTCGGGCACAACCATCCCCACCGTACGAGTGACCTTGCCGCGTAATGCGCTCGCCATGGGATTGACCTTGTACTCGAGCTGGCTAGCCGCGTCCAAAACGCGACGGAGGGTGTCGGCACGCACCGACCGGGCGCCGCTGAGGGCGCGAGAGACACTTGCAGTCGACACCCCAGCCGCTCTCGCTACCTCATCTATTGTTGCCATCCTGTCCGGCCATTCTACCGTAGTGAGCTCCTAGTGCCCTTACCCAACCAAGCCACCAGCGCTCAGTCCCGTCCTGATATAGCGCTGCGCGAAAACGACCGCCAGCACCGTTGGTAACCCCAGGATGAGGCTGGCTGCCATTACCTCGGGCCAACTCACGGGACCAGCGTTCGAAGCGATCAGGGTGTACACGCTCGTACTCGCGGGTGACACGCGCCCGCCGTTGGTAAAAGTCGCGGCAAACAGGTAGTCGCCCCACGCGCCCAGAAAGGCAAAGATGGCGGTAGTCGCTGCGGCCGGGCGGCTCAGGGGCAACACGATCGAGACCAGGATCCTCCCGCGTGATGCGCCGTCGGCGCTAGCGGCCTCGCCGAAGGACGCCGGGAGGCTCAGCATGTAGGTGTACATGATCAGGATCCCGAGCGGGACGGAATACAGGCTGTCAGCTAGGATCAGGCCCACGTACGAGTTGAGGAGGTGGAAATGGTCGAACAACTCGTACAACGGGATCACGAACATGATCACTGGGAACACCAACCCCATGAGCACGAGGAACCGCACCAGGGACCCGCCCGCGCCGAGCCGCGAGAGGGTTAAGCCATAACCGGTCGTCACC
>JBKQUU010000331.1:0-2805 GCA_052325485.1 Acidimicrobiales bacterium
GGCGATGACACCGGCGACCAGGTCGCCCTTGCTGACCAGACCGCTGGCGACGATCCGTTGCGCGGCGGCGGCACCGGCAGTGAGGTTGTTCTGCCCGACATAGCACAACCGGTTGTTGCCCGGCTCGTCGGCGTTGTAGGCGATCACCGGGATGCCCTTGGCCAGAGCGTTGTCGACCGGCTGATTGAAGGCCGTGGGGTCGATCAGGGTGGTGGCGATACCGTTGACGCCGGCGGCAATGGCCGCGCTTATAGCCGTGACCATGTCGGTGGCGAGCGAGGTCGTGGAACCTGTCCATGCCGGTGTCGGTATACCGAGGATCGTGGCCGCGTCCTGCAGCCCGTAGATCGTGGGCGTGAAGAACGTGTTGGTGGTCACGTGGTTGACGAACGTGAACTTGTACGCCGGGTGGCTGGCGAACATCGGGATGCTTTCGTCCCGGAAGGCAGACGCCGAGGCGCCTCTCTCGGTGAGAACTTCGGTGAGAGCGCCCATGAAGGGCAGAGCTGCCGCGGTCATCCCGACGTTGCGCAGGAACCTTCTCCTGGACGCGTCGTATTTCTTGGGATCTACTTCATAGGGCTCTGTAGCCATAGTTACCCTTTCCCCTTCCCCTAGCCACCACGTTGATGGTGGCGCCGCTGTTGCCAGGTGCCCTCGCCCCGGCTATCGACAGCGGGGTTGTCGGAGCTACCCGGGTGTGTCGGCCGAAGGTTAGCGCTCACACCTCGCCGCCGCAAGGAGCCCCCCCTGGAACCGTACAAACCCGACCAATATCCCCCATCGAAGGCCGCCGCCCGGCCTGTCATTTCGCCGCCCGTGGCCCCTGAAGGTCGCCGTAGCCGTTCGGCTGGGGCCGGGCTAGGCTTCGCTCCGGTCGGCTATGACAAGCTCTCTGACCTGGCTTTCCAGCAGGCGGCGGGCATCTGCCGGCAAGGCGTCGTCGGTCACCAGCACGTCGACCTCGGAGAGCTCTGCCATTGTGCACAGCGCCGTCGTGCGCCACTGGGTGTGATCGGCCACGACGACCAGTTTGCGGCAACGGGAGATGAACGCCCGGTTGGTCTCCGCCTCCGAGATGTTCGGTGTTGTGAGCCCGGCGACGGGGTCCATCCCATGCACGCCGAGGAACAGCATGTCGAAGTAAAGCGAGCGGATCGCCGCGTCCGCGGTAGGGCCCACGAGGGCGTCGGACGGGGTGCGGAACTCGCCGCCGGTGAGGATCACGGTCGTCCCCGCTCGACCGCCCTGCTGGAGCTCGTGCCAGACGTTCATCGAGTTCGTCACCACCGTTATCTGGTCGAGCCGGGAGAGTTGGCGGGCCAGGGCCCACGTCGTGGTGCCCGCCGATAGGGCGATGGCCGACCCCGGCTTGACCAGACGAGCGGCGTGCTCGGCGATGGCCGACTTCTCTGGCTGCTCCCTGAGCGCCTTTTTCTCGAAACCCGGCTCCTCGGTCCCGCGTTGGGCGAGCACTGCGCCGCCGTGGACTCTCTCGATGAGCCCCTCGCGTTCCAACGCGTCGAGGTCCCGGCGCACGGTCATCTCCGACACCAGGAACGTCTCGCTCAGCTCGGTGAGACGGACGCCCCCTCTGGCCTGGAGCTCTTCCAGGATCTGTTTACGCCTCAGGCGGGCTAGCACCGCCGCTGGCCTCCCGCCAGCTCCCGCAGGCGGGCTGCTGCCGCCTCCGGGACAATGTCGTTGGCGAAGGCTCCCATAGCCGACTCCGACCCGGCCAGGAACTTCAGCTTGTCATTGGCGCGCCGGAGCGTGAACAGCTCGAGATGAAGGGCGAAGTCCTCCCGTCCGGCCCGGGCCGGTGCCTGGTGCCATCCCGCTATGTAAGGAGCGGGCTTATCGAACAGCCGGGCGAAGCGGCCGTAGACGTCGTGCAGGACTTCGGGCAGCTCGCGGCGGGCGGGACGGCTGAGAGCGGGCAGATCGGGGGCTCGGACGTTGGGATAGCAGTGGACCTCGTAGGGCCAGCGGGCCGCGTGGGGCACGAACACCGTCCAATGCTCCGTGGCCAGCACGGTGCGCGAGCCGTCGGCGCGCTCGGCGTCGAGCACGTCGTCGAACAGGTTGCGCCCGCAGCGTTGCCGGTAGGCCGCCACCGTGCTGAGCACCCGTTCCGTGACGGGCGTGATGAAGGGATAGGCGTAGATCTGCCCGTGAGGGTGGGGCTGGGTCACCCCGATCTCCTGGCCTCGGTTCTCAAAACAGAACACCTGCTCGACGTCTTCGCGTGCGCCCAGCTCGCGCGTCCGGTCGATGAGAGCGTCCAGCACCAAGTCGATGCGGCCGGGCTCCAGCTCATGGAAGGCGGCGTTGTGGTCAGCGGTGTAACAGACCACCTCACAGCGTCCGGCGCCGGAGCGTTCGGCGAGCAAGGAAGTCCCGGTGCAGTCGACCAAGTCCCCGATGGGGGGCTCCGCCCGTACCGTCCCGGGGGGCGGCCCTGTGAGGGCCGGGAAGCGGTTCTCGAACACGACGACCTGGTAGTCATGTTCAGGTACTTCTGTCAGGTGATCGTCGGTGGACGGGCACAACGGGCAGTCCTGCGCCGCCGGGAGGTAGGTCCTGTCCTGGCGGTGCGATGCGTACATGACCCAAATCCCGAGCAAAGGGTCGCAGCGAAGCTCAGATGAAACGGCCACGGGGCCGATTTCCCGGAGATCCTTGGCCCGGCGTAACCCAATTGCGGCCGAGTCGTAGTAGATGATCTCGCGGCCGTCGGCGAGCCGCTGGCTCGTCTTTCTCACGTCAGCTGGTTCCCGGCCGCGGCCCCCTGAGCCAACCCTC
>JBKQUU010000332.1:0-3554 GCA_052325485.1 Acidimicrobiales bacterium
GCTTCGGCTTCGGCTACCAGCGCCGAAGCCGCCGTGGGTTGGCTGTCAGGCGCTTTCCCTGGGTGCGTAGCTTCCCTCTGCTCTAGAGGCCTCCAGGGCTGACGTAAATGCTCGGTGGGGACAGGGAGGGGATCTATCTCTCTTGTCTGTGTTAAAGATCTACTGGACGACGAATTAGCTGGTGAAGGGCCATTTTCGGCGTCGTAACCGCGCGGTCGGCGCGCGGCCAATTGGGTAATTACCGCGCGGTTAGGCACCCCTTTACCGGGTCGTGACCGCGCGGTTATGCCAGGGGCCGGACGCGCTTTGCTGAGGTCGCGACGAACATAACGGTCATAGTGGGCCAACACGAGCACGCCGCGGCCACCCCACGGCCGACCCGGGGGTGCCAAGTACTGGACGGCGCCGGCGTCCGCCAGGGCATCGAGGTGTGCCTTGAGCGTTCGCCGTCCGCTCTGGGTGCCAAAGCCCAGGATGCTGGCATACTCCGTCAGGCTGAAACCACCGATGGCACCCGTGCGCCAGTCGGCCTTGAGGGCCAGGCGGAGCAGAGTGTTTACCGGTTGGCCCCGGATGCCCCTCTCCGCGCAGTAGCTGTGGAAGGCCTCGTCCCGTACCATGACGAAGCGATCCGTCGGCGGCGGCAGACCGGCAACGGATGCAAGTGCGCTCAAGTGCAAACCTCCTGGTCAGGAGCGCGCGACATCCACCAGTCCTGGCCCGTGGCACCATAAGCTAGCGATTGACCATCTGACTAGCTCACCTCGGGGAGACCTTGGATGAGCTGCTCGTTTGTTGTCGGAAGGGGCCCCTGGCAGGGTCCCTTCCTTCGTTTCTGGCCTCCTGTTGTCTTACAGGGTTGTAATTACGAAATCCTTCTCTGGGCAGTTATAGACGCGGGTGCTACCTGCTCAGGCGGATACTGCACCGAAGTAGCAGTGGCTCGCGATGAAGTAGCAGCGATAGCCAGGAAGGCGGTAACGCCCTGGTCATTGACTACTTAGGTAGCACTGGCTGCTACGCTCTTCACTAGTGGCCAACAAGGTGATCGCCGGGGCTGTCACCGACGGACAGTACGAACGCTTCGAGGTCTACACGGGTCAGCAGGCCTGCGCCCTTCTAAACGTGAGCCACGTCAGCACAATCACAGCCAGAGCCCGCACGGCGGCAGCGAAGGACAGCAGGACGGTCGTCTGGTTGGCCACAGCTCCGGGCAACACGACGAGCGTGAACCTCTTCGTCGCCGCCTGGGTTGACGAACTGGTTGCCAGGAATGGGGGAGCCAAGGTCAAGGTCCGGCCCGTTGTGATGTACCTCCCCCGCCTACTTGGGATGACCGACGCCGCTGTCTCCACAACTGAACCCCCCTCACTCCCCGGCGAGGTCGTGGCACCCACTCCAGGCCCGAGCCCTAGTCGCCACCCGACGGCCGACCCCTTGCAGGACCCAGCCAACCAGCTGGACCTCGTTCGCAGCGAGGCGGCCGCTGAGCGCCAAGCGCGAGAGGACACCCAGGAGGCCTTACTCAAGGAGCGCGACGCCCGCCACCGGGACCAGCTCGCCGAACGAGACCGGACAATCCAGTTGCTCACGGGTTTGTTGGAAGCCGGAAATCGTGCTCTGGACGAGTCTCAGAAGGCGGTCTTGTCAGCGCTGAGCAAGAAGGGCACTGGGGACGGGCCCTGAAGTTCGCCGTTGGCATAGCGTGGCCACTTTCCGTACCTTGTCGTGTCGGACCGTTGACGGTCAACGGTCGACCCTCAACGGCGGTGCGGTGCAGAGCCGATGTCAATGGCGCACCCAAACACACGCTCTTGCCCAGAACAGGACGAGAACCCACGCACTTCGCCCCCACCTGGTCCGCGCTGGCCCTTGGGACCATGCCCGCCACCGAGACCCGACTGGGCGGACCTGTGGTGTGATGCCCGCGCTGGTGGGAGCATGGCGCAGTCATGCGCCTCAGCGCTCTGTGGCGCTCGTGGGAGGTGCTACGTCTACAGCCAGGCGGTATATCGACGTGGTGGGTCCAGCACTACGACCCCCACATGCGGGCACTGCTCGACGCCGACCGGGGGCCGTTCTACCGGTGCCACAAAGCCCATACCCCCGCCGAAGCGTTGCGCACCGAAGCTCCCCCGCCCGACTGGCGCGCTACGCGCACATTCTCGCTTGAAGGAGCCTGAGATGCCGAACATGGAACCCCTCGACCACTACATAAGCCGACCCCAGCCCGATACCTCCGAGGAGGTGCATGCCGAGCTCGACAACTTGGCTAGGGTCGCGATGGCCGCCGGGGAGGCCCTGACCAGGGCCACTGCCCAACGCGGCGCTCCTGAAGCCAAGGCGTTCGCAGCCGCTGCAGCGGCCGAGATGGGTGTTGCCGCTGACGACCTCACGCAGGCGCGCACCGCAGCCGGTGCGGGTGCCGGTGCGACGGCGACAACCGAGCCCGGTCCACTGCAGGCAACCAGCCTGGACGAAGCGCCGACCACGCCGCCCACGATCGGGGAGCTGTTGGACATGTCAGAGCCGACCACAGCCGATGTGGCAGCGGCCGACGGCGCAGGGACCACCGTCGGCACCGTTGCGGGCACCGGCATGGAGCCGCAATTGAAGTCCCAATTACGTTGGGGGAGCTCCTCGACGCCTCACACCCTCTCAGTTTCAGCGAGGAGTTGGCTGCCGCCCAGCTCAGCGCGGGCAGCGCGCCAACGGCAACGGCCCCGCCCGTTGAGCCCAGCCTCGCCACCGAGGTTGGCCTCGGCTGAGAGGCTCTTCGACATTGACGTCGCCCGTATACGGTCAACCGTCGCCGGTAGACGTGGACGGCTCCCCATAGGGGGGGTCGGGCTGCTCCGAGGTTTCTGGGAGCGTTGGCTCGTCATCGGCCGATGCCCGGTCAGGCAGCGGACGGCCAGTCAGGACCTGGAGCGCGGTACGGAGCCGATCGGCTTCGGCCTCAGCTTGGGCGAGCCGACGGCGGAAGTCTTTGACCTCGTACCGAAGTTGGGTGATGGTGGCGTCCTTGGCCGCAATCTCGGCACGGTGGGCCCGCTCGGTCGTGCTGCGGTGCTCGGCGATCTCCATCTCATAGGCGATCTCCGTCGACTCCAAGGACTCGCCGCCTGTGCTCGGCGAGCGTCGTGGCCAATGGATCAGCCGCCGCGCTTCCTCCATGGAGCGCCGTGCCGCGGCGATATCGGCCGGCGAGCCAGCCAAGGTGGTCGGCTCTCGGTCATCTGGCTCTTCATCAGCCACAACGCGAAGACTAGCGAGGCAAAGCGCCGCTTTGAGCGAATGGAGGGTCCTCGGCCGGCCTCTCAGTCCGGCACCAAGGAATTCTGGACCCATCCGCCGGACGACTGGTTCCTCGGCGACGAGACCGAAGCTCAAAAGGGTCTCGCGCCGCCGTCGGGGCCGCCGACCGGCGCATCGGAAGCGGAACTTGCCGCGCTGATGAAGAAGATCAAGCTGCCGGAGGGCTTCAAGATCGAAGTATACGCCTCGGGCGTGCTGGCCGCGCGACAGATGGCCTGGGGTGACAAGGGCACACT
>JBKQUU010000333.1:0-10894 GCA_052325485.1 Acidimicrobiales bacterium
GGCGGCACCGCTTTAGAGGAGGGACGAGCTGCTTAGAGGAAGGACGAGCTGCCTGCCCGGGAGTCGGGCCGGACCGCCATGTGGAGGCCCCCGGGTCGCGCCGGGGTCTTGGCTGCGGTCAGTTCGCGGCCCGGTCTTCGCCACAAAGGGTCAGAGCCGCTGGTCGGGCCGCCGCCCTATAGCCTGTTCCGGTGCCCGAAGTACAGAGGTTGGGCTGACGGTGACTTACCGTGGTCAAGCGCCCGCGTTTAGCGCGTACCCGACTTCGAGCTCGAGCGCCCGCCCGGAAAGTTCGCTACTATGCGCGTTGGCTCGGGGGCCCGGTAAGCCCCCACCTCCTGTGGCCCCTCGTTGCTGGAGGGCCGTGACGGGCCGCGCACACTACGCGCCGCGCCTGGACCGTCTCGTTGGCAACCTCAGCGCGCATTTGATCCAAGCCAACATTGGGTAGAACCCGAAAACAGCAAATACCACGACTGATCCTGGAGCACAAATCAAGAAAGGTGGAAAGCGTTGAACCCCCCGAAACTTCACCTAAAGAAGTTCCTAGCCATCCCTGTCATTGTGCTGCCGCTGACCCTCGGCTTCGGAGGGGTAGCGCTGGCCGCCAACCCCACTAACCCGCCGCCGCCCCTGCCGCCGGACCAGATCGCCCTCATGGGAGTTTGCTTGTCATCTGCGCAAGTGACGGCCGCCGCGCAGCAAGCCCAGGGCCTCTATGTTGCGGGGAGCCCGCCCGCGGGCTTGATTATCAACGGCAACTGGGTGCCTGCGTCAGAGGTTGCCACTGCCGTGGCCTACACCGGCGGGTGCGCCGGCCCCGCCTCTCCGACGAGCAACGCCTTGCTCCCGGCAGACCAGATCAACATGAGCGGCTGCGCGTCGATCGCGGAAGTGACGACCGCCGCCCAGGACGCCGTTGCCCTGTACAGCCCGGGAGACGAACCCGCGGGCGTGATCGTCAATGGGAACTGGGTCCCGGCGACGATCGCTGCTAGCCCTGGGGGCGACTCCGTCGGCAGCAACGGGTGCGCCGCCTCCTAATTGCACCGGAGGCTGCCGCAGTTCGTACTTCGGAGGTTCATGGCTGGATCCGAGTGCCCGGGGGTGAGATCCCCCGGGCACTCGTGACAAGGAGCCCTTTGGGTCGGGCCCGCCGTCGGCCGTCGTCAATTGGTTAGGCGCGGTCCGCGCCTAACCGAGCGCAGTCCGGTCGTGCCCATGACCGGGCCCCCGGCCAGACGGCGCCCGGGACGGTGGCCGGGCGGGCGGTGTTGTCCTCATGTGCGCAGGCGTGACGGCCTACAAGCTGCTGAGCGTTAGGCTCGCAGCGTGCCGTCAACAGAAAAGGTCTCCCTGCCAGCACGGCTTCGTTCGGCCATTGTCGACGACAGCAACCCGAGTTCATTTGCCGCCCGTACCCGCGCTCGACGCTCGACCTGGTTGCTCGAACGCTTTCCTGACCTTTGCGATATGCGGGTCCTCGACCTGGGAGGCCGGGCCGCAACATGGGAGCAATTACCCGTTTCACCTGCAGAGGTCGTCATTTTGAACTCCTCCGACTGGCACAGCGGCGTCGCCGACGCCCAGAGCGAGCCTGAAGGAGGTCTCCCTGTTCATCTCGTCGTAGGCGATGCCTGCTCCCCACCGGCGGACATCACGCGAGACCACTTCGACCTGGTGTACAGCAATTCCGTGATAGAGCACGTTGGCGGCCACAGCCAACGCAGAGCGTTCGCTGACACCGTCCACTCCCTTGGTGACCATCACTGGGTCCAAACGCCGTACCGCTACTTCCCGATAGAGCCACACTGGGTGTTCCCAGGTATGCAGTTCCTCCCGGTCAAGCTGCAAGCACAAATCTCCGCTCGATGGCCGGTCGGGTGGGTGCAACTGGCAAAGGACATGCAATTCAGTGACCATGTCGAAACGGTCCTCGGCGTCGAGCTGCTGTCCATGGTTGCGCTAAGGCACTACTTTCCCCAGTCCGAGGTCCTAATCGAACGGGTCCTCAAGCTACCCAAGTCCCTGATCGCGACGGCGTGAGGGCCGGCGGTACACGTCATTACCAAGGAGTGCCGCGTCCCGCCGGTTGACCTGAGCGCTCAATTGGTCGTCTAAGCCAGTGAGCCGTCCCGCCGGTCGACGCACACGGCGTGCACCTCAAGGGCGCGGGCAGGGACGACGTGCTCGGGGACGGCAGGCACGCCAGCCGACCGTCTAGGCCGGCTATCGTCCCGCTCGACGCCGGGCACGGCCACCCAGGAACTGAGAGCCGTCCCCTGCTGGCCGCCCGCCATTTCCGGGTTGGGACAGAGCAGGTCGGTCAAGCCGCAAGCGTCGATGACGTCCCTGGCCGCGGCCGAGGGGGACCGCACTGTCAACGAAGCGGAGCGCTGACGAAGGAAGCGCCGGGCACGCAGGATGGTGCCCAGCGTGGAGGTGCTCATGGACTCGACCTCGCTCAGGTCGAGGACGAGCCCGGCGCCGTCGACGGCGATGGCACGGGCCAGTGTCAGGCCCAGCGCTCTCTCAGTGGAGGCGTCGTGCTCCCCCCGGAGCCAGACGACAACGGCGGCCTCGGGCCCCCCTTGGTCCAGGCGAGGTCGCTCGGGGAGGGTGAAAAAACAAGACCCGGTGGCGACCATGGCGTTCTCCTACCTCAGGCGCTGCGAGTGCCGCGCTACCAGGGTCTGGAGTACCGCCCCCAGCCAGCACATGCTGGCCCAACACGCCGGGGACCTTGTCGTGTCCCTTTGACCGTACACCCTGGGGGGTGACGCGCGTCTAGTCCAGGCACGCGTCTAGCCCAATCCCGTCGCGGTGACGTCAGCGCCATGGCGCTTCCCCTTCCGCGAGCATTCGGTTCGGCGCTCGCTGTTGCTGTTGTCCGGTTCTGGTGCAAGCCAGGCTTTCCAACGGGCTATCCGGGGTAGATGACGGAGAACCTGCCGCCGTCAGGGCCCGGTAGCCCGTTGCCGTTGCCGACGGTGCCGGTCGACGTCGTGTAGGACACCGTGCCAGAGACGGAGCTGACGTTGAAAATCTTTTCACCGGAGTACAGGTAAAGCGGGTTGCCGTTATAGGTCACCTGGCTGGTCCCGTCCGGCCGGCGGATGGCTCCTACGTATTTCGCCGCAATTGCCCCGCTGACCCGCGGCTTCCCGGTGGTGAGGACGGGGATCCAGGTTACCGCGCAGGTACCGGTGCAGGTGCTGGCCCCCACATGGTCCCGGCTAAAGGAGTACACGGTAATGGCGTGCGGCACGAGGGTCGGGAACTCCTGCGCGCCGAGAGCTGTTTTCCCGTCCGGCAGCTTCTCGGTCTCTATCGTGGCGGGGCCGGGCACCGGCTGCCCCCCCTGGGCCGACACGAGCTCCCACATGCCCCGCCAGGGTGGGAGCGGGAGCGCCGTTTCCAGGTAGTCCTCGCCTCCGGGGTTGAACGGGCCCGACGGCGGGTCGAACAGGTAGAGCGGGTGGCCGCCGTAGGTGACCTGGTGACCGATGCCATCTCGGTAGACGGTCCCGAGGAGCTTTTGGTTGACGCCCCGACCGGCAAGAGCCGTGCCGGTCGTGGTGAGCGCCGGCCAGTCGTCGGTGCCGCTGCTGTTGAAGTCGCTTTCGGGCCCGGTGCACGTGAACGCGTGATAGTCGTCGGTCCCCAGGTCAAACGCTGACGGCACCGCCTTTGTGGTGCAACCAAACCTGCCATCGGCGTCACCGGTGAACACGTAGAGCGGTGCCCCAGCCAGACCGGGCGAGGTGCCTCCCACTACCAGCACCGAGCCGTAAGGAGCGGTCGCCAGAGCTGCCACCACCGTTGGGGCCTGGGCCGTGGCCTCCGCTGCCAGTGACGCCCCGGCCGCCGGGGCCAGGGGCAAGGCGCTCAGCCCGACAGCCGCCGTCGACACGAGCGCCCGTCGCCAGCTCTTTGCCGATCCAACAACGCTCATGTTCTTACTCCTTTCGCCACGGCGTCTCGGCCCCACGCGCAGTATGAGCGGAAAGCCTCTCGAGAACATCCATCCCGAGGTTTGATGTCTTCATGACCGCCCTGGGAGTTCTCCAACCTCGGGCTGGGTGCGCGGTTGTCGCAGCCTTGCCGCGCCGCTTGTCACCATTGCCTCAGGCGTAGCCGAGGTGCGATGACGTGCTCGGTCTACTGGTCACGCGCATGAGACAAAGGGGCGGTAGTCGAGCCAAGGGCCCGCCAAGCCCTGGAGGGGCCGTCCGACCGGGACGCGGCGCGGCCCTTTGAGGAGCAGGACAGCGGCAGGGCTTTGCTAGCATCGCATTGTGGGCGCGCTGCCCAGGCCGAGCGCCGAGCCCCCGGTCACCCAAAAGCCGGAGTTCTGGGCGCTCATAGCTTACGCCGTCGCCCTTGGTGCGTTCGGTGCGTGCGCCGGACTGGTTTCCCTAGGGGTAATCAAGTTCGGGGGGCGGTGGAGCACCGGTTCCCGTCCAGGGTGGTTCGGCGGGCACTGGTGGTGGCTGGCGGTCACCGCCGCGGCCGGCGTCGTGGTCGGCCTGCTTCGGCGGCTGACCCGCCTGCCCGAGGAGGTCCCCGGTTTGTTCGAGGACGTGCGGTCCGAGCACGTCGACCCGGGGCTAGTGCCGGGGACCATCGCCGTCTCGGCCGTGTCACTGATTGGTGGCGCCAGCGTCGGTCCGGAGAAGGTGCTGGCCTCCATGGGCGGTGGCGTCGGCACCTGGCTGGCCCAGCGACGAAAGCTTGGCCAAGAGGATTCCCAGGTGAACACCCTGGCTGGCATGGCCGGCATCTTCGGTGGGCTGTTCTCCAGCCCGGTGACCATCGTGATGCTGATCCTGGAGGTTGCCCGCCCCGGCGGGCAACGGTTCAGCAAGACCCTGGCCACGCAGATCGTCGCCGGGAGCGTCTCCTTCGGCATTTACTTCGCCATAGCCGGCGCCGTGTTCTTAGGCACCTACCAAGTGCCGCGGTACACGTTCGAGGACTGGCAGTTGCTCGCCAGCATCGCCCTTGGCCTGTTCGGCGCCCTGGTGACGACGCTGACGGCTGGGTCCATGATGCTGGCGTCGCGGCTGTTCGGCCGGCTGAAAGTCCCAGCCGTCGTGAGATCAACGCTGGGCGGCACGCTGTTCGGCCTCGTCGGCGTGGCACTCCCGCGGACGATGTTCTCAGGCGGCGACCAGCTCAGTTCCGTACTGAAGGGTGGAAGCAGTCTTGGCCTGGGCCTATGCGTCGCGATCCTCGTCGCCAAGATGTTCACTTACGCGGTCAGCCAGAGCAGCGGGTTCGTGGGCGGGCCCATCTTCCCGTCGCTGTTTATCGGCGGGACCGCCGGGGTCATCGTCCACGTGGCCATCCCTGGCGTCCCGCTGGGACTGGCGTTCAGTTGCCTGCTTACCGCCGTGCTGGGGTCGCTCGCTGCCGCGCCGTTCGCGATGGTGCTGATGGCGGTGTTCCTGACCCGCGTGGGGCCATTGCAGACCTCCACCATCCTGATTGCCGTCGTCACCGCGTTCCTCGTCGTAGAAGGCGTGAAATCCTTCCTGACAAGGCGCCAGCAGGGGCGCGTACCGGGGCGCCAGGGCCCTGGGCGCTGACCAGCAGCAGCTGCCAGTGGTCGCATTACGCTCGGCCGCTGACGTAACTCCGGGAGAGTACGACGTCCAGCACCGAAGGCGCGAGGACGCCGGGACCATGAAATCTGTTCCAATGCCGACTGGTGTGATGTCGCCTCCATAGGCAGAGAAGGGACGGTCCTCGTCGGCACCAGCAAAATGCAAGGCTAGGAGGGTGACGACAGTCACCATCGAAGTCCCTGGTCGCCCGCTCCCGGCTTATGTGTCTCGCCCCGACCGCCCGGGCCCCTGGCCAGGGGTCGTCGTTGTCCACGACGTCCTGGGTATGAGCCAGGACCTCCGCAACCAGGCTGACTGGCTGGCGGGCGAGGGTTACCTGGCTGCAGCGCCCGACTTGTTCCGGGGCCGCAACGGGGCGGTGTGCATGGTCTCGGTCATACGCCAAGCGACCGCTGGCCACGGGCCAGTGTTCGATGACATCGACGCCACCCGCGTCTGGCTGACGGCGCAAGGAGAGTGCACTGGCGCGGTGGGCATCATCGGCTACTGCATGGGAGGTGGCCTTGCTCTCCTGGCCGCCCCGAGGGGGCGGTTCGGAGCGTCCAGCGTGAACTACGGCAGTGCCCGCAAGCAGGCGTACACGGCCGACTTCCTGCGCGGGGCGTGCCCCGTGGTCGGCAGCTTCGGTGGCCAGGACAAGATATTGCGAGGCGCGGCCGCCCGGCTGGAGAGCGCGCTCACGAGCCTGGGTGTCGACCACGACGTGAAGGAGTACCCCGCCGCTGGGCATGCCTTCCTCAACGACCACGAGGCGGCAGGTGACCAAATGCCAATCTTGTTCAGGGTAATGGCGAAGCTCACGCCGGGGATGGGCTACCACGAAGACTCAGCCCGGGACGCCCGGGCACGAATAGTGGCGTTCTTCGGCACTCACCTCAAGCATTAGCTGGTTGGCCCGCCGGGGAAGGTGTTCAGCTTGTACCTCCACGACGGTCGTCAGGCCACCCAATCTGGCGACGAGGTGGGCGTAGTTAGTCGTTCATTGTGGGCCCGTCCTTGGCTGGTTGTGCCAGTCGATAATGCGCACTGACCAGTCTGGCTAACGACCAACGTCAATCTGGCGCTTTCGACATTTGGGCCCGACGTTCCTTCTCCACTCCGAAGTTCGAGACAAATGCGAGCACTTCATTCGGTCCGCAAGAGCAACGCCGCCGGGGTCCGGGCGGCAATACGCCCGGGAACGGCGGCCACCACGTTGCCGAGCACAATGGCCCCCAGCCCGATCAGGGTTACTGCGACGACGGGGACAACCGGGGACGGGACCGCGTTTATCTCATGAGCAAAGAGGTCCCACAGCGTCCGGCCCACGGCGATGCCGGCGGGGATGCCCACAACCGTCCCGATGACCACGGCTACGTTCGACTGCCAAGCGACGACGGCCCTCAACTGGGAGCGGGTAAAGCCGAGGGTTTTCAGGACGGCCAGGTCCCGGCGCCGACGACGCACCGAGGCCAGGAGCGTGAGGCCTAGGGCGGCGAGGGCGCCCGCCCCGAGCGACGCCCCCAGGATGGCCGGTGTCGTCCCCATCGAGCGGTAGTCGACGATCTCGGCCGGGTGCAGCACCGATTGGACGACCACGCCGAAGTTGTAGGAGTTCGACAGGGGAGCGGTCATTTCCTCCAGCGACCGCTGGGCCGCCGCCGGGTTGACGCCGGGCCGCACGTCGACGAGAAAGGCGTCGGGGCCGGTCTCGGGGTCGTCGAACGGGTTGAGCAGGACGGCCGGGATGAGCGAAGTGTCAACCACGGCACCCGAGCCCATCTCGAGGTGCAGCACGCCGGTGCCGCCGATGGTGGGCATGGTGGCCACGCCGACGATGCGCAGGCGGTGAAAACTCCCCTCACCCCCGCTCACGGTGACGGTATCGCCCAGGTGCTTGTGCAGCGAGGCCAACGTCAGTGCTCCGACCACGATCTGGTCCGGTTGTTGGAGGCCGTGGCCGTCGAGGAGCGGGGGCTGGACCGTGGCGCCGGGCGTCGTGGTCATCACAGGGACCTCCTGGCCGTCGACGATGACGTCGCCGAAGTAGACGGGCGACCAGGCGGAAAGGTAGCGGTCGTGGGCCAGCAAGGTCGTCGCCTGCTTTTCGGGGATGTCCCCGCCCCCCCCACCGTCCCCACCCGAGAGGGCGTAGCTCCAGTTCCACCCGTACAGCCGGGGGGTCGAAACGAGATGGTCCAAGCTGGCCCCGAAGGTGATAGTGGAGATCAGGACCGTCGCCGCCAGGGCGGCGCCCACGATGGCCGGCCGCATCGGCACGGTGTCGACCTCGTTCCCGCGACCGAGGGCAAACCGCAGGCCGGTGGCGGCCGGGACTGGCAGGCCCAGCAGCACGTCGCCCCGCAGCAGGGTCGAACTGTGGGCGGCAAACCGGCGACGGCGGGCGGCCCGCTGGGGCGAGTGGCGGACGGCGAGCCCCGTGGCCGCCAGGCCCAGGCCGACGAAGAGGACGCCGAACCCACCGCCGAGGACGGTCCAGTCGAAAGAGATCCCGGGGGTCGGGTAGAAGGGCCGCACCGGGCCGAGAGGGCTGAGAGGCGAAAGAGCAACGGCCACGAGGACGGCCAGAACTGACCCGGCGGCGACGGCACCGACGGCTCCGATCAGGGCGTCGGCCGCCAGCGTCGGCGGGGTGGCACCGAGCGCTCGCAGCACTTCTGTCTCCTGCCGACGCCGGCGCAGGTACCGGCCCATGACCTGCACGGCGATGACGAAGGCAGCCAGCGCAGTGGTCCCGCCAAAGACCCCGAACGCGATCGAGAGCGGCTTGATGGCTCGGTCGGCCTTAGCTTCGGCCTGCGCCGCCGTGGCCCCGAAGCCGGGAGGGAAGCCGCCGGGGGAGGCTCTCACCATGACGGCTTCGACCCCGGCGACCTGGCCCGGGTGGGCGACTTGGACGGCGGTGTTGGTGTAGTTCACGCAGCAGCTGAGCAGCTGGCGGGTCAGCGCCGGGGTGAAGTACCCAAGGGCACCACCGGCGTCGACGTCGTCGGCCACGACCTGGGTGACCGGCAGTCCCAGGCCCACCAGCCGCATGTCGACCCTTCGGTGGGGCGGCACGGCCGGTGTCCCGAAGCGCGGCGAGTCCGTCTGGCTGTTGGTGTAGAAGCCCATCGGGACGATCTCGCCGACGTGGAACCCGTAGGCCGCCGCCGCTTGCGGAGAGGTCACGAACTCGTCGGCCCGGGCGGGGTCAGCCACCCGGCCCGCACTGATGGCCAGGCGGTCCATGCCGAAGTACTCGCCCCCCACGCTCCCCAGGCTGCTGCCTGCCTGTACCGAGAAGAGGCTGCCCCCGCCGACGGGGGCGCCGGCCGGGCTGAGGGGTTCGGCGTTGACCCCCACGGCGCTGGCCACGGCGGTGACGTGCGGGATCTGGGAGATCAACCGGACGATGGCTGGGTCGTACCCCTGCCCGTTACCGATCCCGGGGCTGGCGATGGCGGTGGACACGTCGATCTGGGACGGGTTAGTGGTCCCCACCAGGGCGGCGAAGGAGGACTGGGTCCGCCGTGCGGCCGCCACCGAGCCCATGGCCAGGCCTCCGAGCAGACCGAGGAGCAGCACCATCGTGAGGTAAGAGCCCCGGTCCTGCCGGAAGGTGGCCCGGAAGCGGTACCACGAAGCCCGCAGGACCGTGCTCACCGGGCCGTCCCAACGAGGTCGGTCATTTCCACCTACGAGCCTCCCACGAGCAGTACGAACTCGGACCGGTCAGTGCCCAGCCCAGCTTTCCTTGCGCCGACGTCCCCGACAAGGTGGCAAGCTCCAATGATCAGGCTCGTGCCAGCACCACCCGCGGCCTCAGCTTGACGGTGAGCCTCCGGCGACGGAGCAGCCGGCATGTTACAACTGGACGTGGTCTCCTCGGACCGAGCATTGCCGGCCTAGGTCGCCGTCAACCCGGCCAGACAGGACGGTCACCGCAGTAGTGGGTAACGCAAAGAGGGGCGCCATCTCGGCCGGGGTGGGCACGGCCGACCATTTGGTCGCGCCGTCGTCGGTCCTCGCGACAGCAAGGTATCATCGGCCTTGCGCTTTCAGTGACTTCTGGCACCTCGACCTGCGGGCCGAAAAAGCGGCGTAGGCCAACGGCGAAGAGGCTTTTGCCAACTCGGGCTTTCCCGAGGAACCATTGAAAATACAGGACATTTACTGTCCACTAGTGACCGCGTTTGACCGTCTGTGACCCACCGTTAGGTCACGTTTGGGTCACGCCGGGGAGCCTAGGTTCAGGCCACCGTCAAGGGGAGAACGACCTTCGGGTCACACCATTGTCACCACGGGGAGTGGTATGCAGGGCGACGCCGCGGATGCGGGTGGGCGCACCTAGACAATGAGCGCTGTAAATCAGCGCTCATTGTCCCGTTGCCTACCGTTTACGGTCGCTCCCGGGGCGCCCGGCTATGGCCGTCAGTGGCCATGGCCGCCGAAGCCACCCACGCCACCTCCGTTCCCACCGCCGCCAGAGCCGGGGCCACCATAGCCGTGACCGCTACCCCCGCCACCTCCGTTCCCACCGCCGCCATTGCCGTAACCGCCGCCCCCATTGCCGTACCCACTGGGGGGAGTGATCGGCACGACCGGGATAACGCTGACCGTGAACGGCCCGGCCGTAGCCGGGTTCCCGACCGAGTTACTGGCGGTAACGCTGTAGCTGAACGACGAGATCATGGTCGGCACCGTCCCTGACACTGCGCCCGTAGATGCGTTGATCGACAGCCACGACGGCGCCCCTGGCGCCAACGCGTACGTGGGCGCCGGGTTCCCGCTCGCCTCGAACGTATAGCAGTAGACCTGGCCCACGCTCGCGGTCGTCGGCGGGCTGTCTAGCACGAAAACGGGGCCGCTGGCGTTGGCGGTCCACTGGGCGTAGAGCGTGGTCGAGGCGGTGAGGGTGTACGAGGCGCCAGCGGCACCGACGAAGGTGCCCCCGCTCGCCTGGGTGAACCAGCCGTCGAAGCTGTGGCCGGCATAGGTGTCGGCGGGCAGGGTGACCGAGCTGCCTGCGCGGCCGCTCACCGAAGCGACGTAGACGCCGTCCTCGCTGTTGAAGGTGATGGTGACTCTGGCCTTGGCCGTCCATTGGGCGGTAAAGACGATGGCCGCCCCGGCGCTCGCCAGGGTGTAGGTGGCGCCGGCGGCGTAGGTGGTGGTGCCGTCGTTCCAGCCGGCGAAGCTGTAGCCGACGCGGCTGAAGGTGTTAGCCGCCAGGGTGATCTGGGTCCCGTCGAGGCCGCTGCCCGAGGGCGGGGGGCTGCCCG
>JBKQUU010000334.1:0-3382 GCA_052325485.1 Acidimicrobiales bacterium
CTCGGTCTCGAACGGCAAACCGGCAACACCGTTGGCCGTGGTGAGCACGCTCATGGTCCCGGGCACAACGTCGGCCCAGGTGCTGGCCGGCAGAAGGTCCTTCAGGTTGGTCAGCAGCCCGTTTTCAGCCCAAGGGACCAATCCGGCGTCGTAGTACTGGAAGAGGTCCGGTACGTCACCGCTGGAGAAGTCAGCCGTCATCTTGCTTCCGATCGCTCCCCAGCCAGACTGGACGTACTGGACATATATCGATTTGCTCTGGGCATTGAACTCATCGATAATCTGGTGAGCAGCAGCCAGTTCGCTCGGGATAAAGAACAGCCCTACCAATGAGATGGTCGTCTTCTTGGTGGATGCGTACCTCATGGGCAGGTTGACTGCTGCCTGGCCGAGGCTACTGCCCAGTGCCGGCAGCGCAACCGCGGCACCAGCAGCGAGCGCTCCCCCCTTGAGGAGCGAGCGCCGGCTTATCTTGTTGGTGGCATCTTCGCTCAACTTATTGTCTCCCCTTTCTATTTGTGTTCATCGGCTTTAGCGTGTTCGTCGGACGATATCAAAAGCGCCTCGGTTAGACCTCCATTTCTGCCAGGGTGAGCCCTGGCGCCGGGATGCAGGCCGTTAGGGCGTGGTACCAGGTGACTAACGAAGCGACGTCGTCGCGACGCTTGCGGTACGTCCTGTCTTCGTGCCAGCCCAGGTCCTGGATAGTGACCCTCAAGCCATCGTCAAAGGCTATGGGGTCCAAGACGTGCCATCGGTACATACCAAATCGTTGTTGAGAGAGGTACAGCCCGTCGGGGCGGACGACCTGGTTCAGGCCCAGGAACGGGGTGGAGTAGGACGTGTAACCCTCACCCTTGACGTCGAAGTTCCATGCCCCACCGAAATAGTCCTCTGTCCCGGTGCTACAGATGGTCGGGAACTCTCGGTCGCCGTCTAGGTAGAACTTCAGCTCTCCCTCTCCCCACCACCCCGGGGCGTTGACCCCGACGGCCATATACGTGCCGCAGTAAACGCCTGCTCCCGATGGGCAGTCCACAAGCTCGTGCACGCTTTGGTCACTTACGGGGTTGTCGCGCCGCCAGCGGGCGTGGAAGTAGCCGGCATCCCCGGCAACATCCTGCTCGGAGTAGTCGACCTGGTAGTAGAGGGTCAGGTCCTTGGGGCTTAGGTTCTCCAGCGTCAGGCGTGCCCTCGACTTGAACGGCATCTGCCAGTACGAGTTCATGCCTTGGTAGGGTGCCACGACGATCGGCAGTGAGGCGACGGGGCTGAAACGTGCCCACCCGTTGCAGAAGAAGTCGCCCAACGGCACCTCGACAGCGGGCACCTCGTCGCCGTCCCAGTACATGCGGAGCACCGCTTCCCGGCCGTGAGCGGTGGTGGTTAACCATATGTGCCTGATAATGCCCGGGCCACTTATATCGGCCAGCTCCGCCACCGCGCCAGGCCCGACAACAATACTCGGCGAGATCTTCCAACCCGGCCCGATGGCGCGCGCCGGCGCGGCACCTGTGCCCGCCACGGCCCGCGCCGCCTGGCCCTTGGCACCCGTGGGGTTTTCGGGGTTAATGGCCCTGCTGCGGCCATGGTGGGAGCTCCCCACGTTCCATAAGTCAGCTAGCACTCGCCCTTCCTTTCCTGATCATGGTCGCCCTTCCCGGCCCGTGCCCACGAGCCTTCGGACAACAAGGACTGCGGTGGCACAGCTCGAGCTCGAAGATCTGGCGCTTGCGGCGTTTGCGCCCGTCGCCAAGCCTTTGGAAGAGCAACCGCACCGCCGCGCCGGCCATGGCCCGGACCGGTGGCGAGACGCCGGCACGGTCTGCGATCTCACGTACACGAAACGGCGGACGCGCTTCACTGACCATTGCAACCGGTTTCGGGAACCCCTTTCAGAAATCCGTTTCAGACACGGTACAGCCCGGTCGCCACATTGTCAACAATCAGCTGGGCACAAACGCCCTGTTCGATGGGCCGCTCCTCGTGGCAACAGGTGATGGTGAAGGCGCCCCCGTGTACACCGGACCGGCTGGCGGTCTTCACCGCCGGAGAGCGCCCGGACCTCTGGAGCGTGGCCAGTGGAGAGCGGCCCTTCACCGAGTTGTGGCCCGAGTACAACCACCGTGGCAACAGCGCCGGCCTCTATTCCGGTGCCCTATACCCAGGGCTCGCCCACATTCAGGCCCTGTCCGTCGACCGGCGCTCCTCCCAGTTGGCCGGACGCGCCCGGACGGCCCACCTGACGCCGGTGGGCCGCTACGCCGCCTGTCATGGCGACGACGGGCTCCCGTTCGACCCGTGGCTTAGGGCCGACGCCGGCCTGGGGGGTGTGCGCTGCCAAGCGCGCTCCACGGAGATCAGGGCGCCAGTCGAGGACTGGGAGGCTTGGACGGCCGTCGCCTTTCCCGAAGACGGTGAGCACGTCTTCCCGAGGAGGCTCGCCCCGCTCCGGGTTACCCGAGGCGGGACCTACTGGGGGCCCAATGTGTGAGTGCGCCCCGAGGTGTAATTGCTAGATGTCTCCAAGTCAGCCGGTTTGGGAGCTAGTGGAACTCTCGGCGGAACGCCTCCAGGAACTCCGCCGCGGTGTCATCGGTGAGGGGTTCCAGGATGGAAAAGACAAAACCCTTACCCCCTGCGTGCTCACGCGCCACTCGGAACGCACCCGCTCGGTCGACGTAGATCTGGCAGAGCTTGCCGGCCGCACGGATGCGGTGCAGCACCTCGGGCCACTGGTCGGCCAGCGGCGCCCCGTCCCCCGGTTGCCACTGGATGCCTCGCAGTTTCTCGATTGACAGGAGCCTGTCGAGGTGCCTGAGCTGGCCCTTGCCGTCCATGTGGTAGAAGGCGAAGTCGACCGCGGCGCAACAGCGTTCCAGGTCAGGGAGCACGAAGCGCTCGAAGACCGGGGGGCCGATCATGTAAGAGAAATCGCTTTGGAGCATGTAGGCCCTGGTCGGTGACCATAGCGGGGCCCAACAGGACGACCCACGAGCGACCGGGGCGATCAGAGCATCCAGTTCGTCGTAGTAGCGCAACCAGGCATCTGTGACCTGATGGCACAGGCGCTCGAGTTGTTCGGGGGCATCGTAAAGGTCGTAGAGCAGGGGTTGGGTACCCCGCAGGCTGGCCAGGATGTCCAAGTTGCCGCCCAGGTCGGCGAAGCCGATAGCCGCTTGCTTCCCCCAGCGCTGCGTCGCTCCCCTCGTCGCGGCCAGGACCCGCTGCCAAAACGGGTTAGTGACGTCGACGTCGACCACGACCTCCGACAGGGACCCCGTCGGTGGGCAGTGGAACCAGGTCGTCTTTGCGTCATGGTCGTGCGACCATGTCGCCCCGAGGAACCCGGCTACGTTCCCGGCCCCAAAGTTGCAGTCCC
>JBKQUU010000335.1:0-4392 GCA_052325485.1 Acidimicrobiales bacterium
GATATGGGCCACGATCGACAGGTTGCGGATCTTGTCCGGCGCCGTGGGGGAGGAGGGCAGTATGGTCATCGCGTCGCAGCTCTCAGTCTCGCTTAACGGCCCGTGCCCTCAAAGCTGCTATCCTTCAACACCCTGTGGCGAACATTAAGAGCCAGATAAAGCGTATCGGCACCAACGAGAAGCGCCGGCTGCGCAACAAAGCGGCGAAATCCGAGGTGAAGACCAGGATCAAGACGGCGCTCGTCGCCATCGAGGGCGATGCGGAGACGGCGCCCGATGACCTGCGCCTCGCCGTGAAGAAGCTCGACAAGGCGGCCGCCCGGGGCATCGTCCACCGCAACCAGGCTGCCAACCGCAAGTCGTCCCTGATGCACCAAGCGGCCAGGGCGGCGGCGGCCGCGGCCCCGGCCGAGGCTGCTGCCGAGACCGGCTAAACCTGTCCCGGCCCCGCCGTACGGGCTCGGGCGTACATGGCGTGCCCGGTGCCGGTTCAGCGGCGTCTGTGGCTCCCTCCGGGAGCGCTGGGCGCACCTCCCCGGGCGGCTCGCGAGAGCCGGCACAGCCGGGCCACCAGGACTTCCAGGACTAGCTCAGGGGGCAGGTCCAGCTTTCCCTTGATGGCCAGTTCGGCGTCGGCCAGGGCCACGATGGCGTCGCCCGAGGCCGCCGGCCCGAGCCGGCGAGCGGCGTCGAGCGCTTTACGGGCGGGGAACGTACTGCGGCCTTTGGCCATGCCCAGAGCCTGGGCCGCCTCTGCCTCGGAGTTGATGGCGGGCGATTGCACCCGCAGGACGTTGCCGAAGTGACGCTGCAGGATGGCCAGGACGACCAGGGGGTGGCGCCCCCCCGCCTCCAGCAGACGGTGGAGCACCTTGAGGGCGTCGTCGGTCTGGCCTTTGTCGATGGCGTCGGTGAGGTCCCACGGTGGCACCGACCCGGGCTCGCCCAGGTAGGGCCTCAGGTCGACGTCCTCGATGCGGGCGCCGTGGCCGTAGGCGGCTTCCAGCGTGGCCAGGAGGGCGCCCAGCCGGTTGAGGTCCTCCCCCAGGTGCTCTTCGACCAAGGCGGCGGCCGTCGGGGCCAGCTTTACCGGGCCGAGGGCCAGGCGCTGGCTGATCCAGCCGTGGGCCTCCCGGTTGCTGACGTCGGTGTTGACCAGCGTGGCCCCCGGCGCCTGTTTGAAGGCATTGACCAACTTGGCCGGCAGGGCGCCGCCGCCCCCGGCGACCACCAGCCGGGTGGTGGGCAACGGGTCCTCCAGGTAGGAGATCAGGGGCTGGAGCTGGTCGACGGAGAAATTGCCGGCGTCGCGCAGGACCACGACGCGTCTGTCGGCCAGGAAAGGAGGCGTGGTGCAGGCGTCGACCACCACCCCCAGTTCCATGTCTTCGCCGCCGTAGTCCTCCAGGACCAAAGCCCGCTCCGCCCCCTCGACCAGTTGGTTGACCAGGTTGGACACGGCCTGGGCCACCAATGAGGTATCGTCGCCGGTCACCAGCCAGGCCGAGCGCTCGGGGGCGGTCGCCACCGCCGCCCCGCTCATTGTTCCTCCCAGGCCGGGGCCGGCACCGGCCGCGCCCCCACGGACCGGGCTCCCAGGATGGCGGCCAGCATGTCCCGCACCCGGCATGTGCCGCGTACGTCGTGAGCGCGCACCACCCGGCAGCCGAGGGTGATCCCGAGGGCGTGGGCCGAGGCTGTCGCCTCCCGCCGCTCGGTGATCTCCAGGCCGAGGACGACGCCCAGGAAGGTCTTGTTGGAGGCGGACAGCAAGAGGGGGTAGCCGAGGCCGGCCAGGACGTCCGACGCCCGCAGGAGCTGGAGGGACTGGTCCGCCGTCTTGCCCAGGTCCAGGCCGGCGTCGACCAGCACCCGTTCGGGCGGGATGCCGGCCGCACGCGCCCTGCCCGCCCGCTCGACCAGGAAAGCGCTGACCTCTCCCACCAGGTCGGTGTACACCGGCTCGGGGTCGGGCACCCGGGGGGCCAGGCGGATGTGCGTCGCCACCACGGCCGCCCCCTGCACGGCCGCCACCCGGAGGTAGTCAGGGTCGGCGAAGCCGCTGATGTCGTTGCCCATTACGGCTCCCGCCCGGTAGGCCTCCTCAGCCACCGCCGCCCGCCAGGTGTCCACCGAGACGGGCAGGTCGAAGCGCTCGACCAGGCCCACCACGGCGGGCAGGAGCCTGTCCATCTCCTCGCCCTCGGTCACCTCGGGGCCGGGGCCGGCCTTAACGGCGCCGACGTCGAGGATGTCGGCGCCCTCGTTCACGATCTGCTCGGCCCGGGCCCAGAAAGCGTCCCAGTCCCAGGTGGCGCCCTTGTCGAAGAAGGAGTCGGGCGTGCGGTTGAGTATCCCCATGACCAGCGCCCGGTGGGCGATGTCGTAACGGCGCCGGCCGAGCTCGAGCGTGGTGGCCGGGGGCGCCGGTGTGGGCATGGCGCCAGCCACGGTAGTCCGTGAGAGCGACAGCTTCAGAAGAGCCTGGCCGTCGGAGCGGACGGCCTCAGAAGAGCCTGGCCGTCAACGCCTTGCGGTAGGTGGCCACCCGGGGGTCGTCGGGGCCCATGATCTCGAGCAGGTCGAGGTACTCCTGGTGGGCAGCGGGGTCCGTCTTGACCCGGTCCAGGAGGGCGTCGAGCTTGGCCGTGACCGCCGCCGCTCCGTTGGCGGTCTCGTCGCCCACCCGGGCCTGGGCCTGCAGGAGGCGGACGTCGGGCGTCTCGGGTATGCGTTCGAGCAGCTGGAGCGCCTCCTTGCGGCTCGTGTCGTCCCCCCGGTCGACCAGCAGGGCGGCCAGGGAAATGATGACCGTGCCGTTGGCCGGCTCGAGCTCCAGGGCCTGGCGCAGGGAGGCTTCGTCGCCCGCCGCCACCAACCGGTCCACCTCCGTGGGCGCCGGTGCCACCTCGGCCAACCAGGCCCGCACCGACGGCTCGGGCTGAGCCCCGATGAAGCTGCTCACGACGCGGCGGTCCTTGAGGGCGTAGACGGCGGGGATGGACTGCACCTGGAACGTGGCGGCAACGCGCGGGTTGGCGTCCACGTCGACCTTGGCCAGCACCACTTCGCCCGCTCTTTCCGACACGAGTTTTTCCAGGACCGGCCCGAGAGTGCGGCACGGCCCGCACCACGAAGCCCACAGGTCGACCACGACGGGGACCTGTGTGGAACGCTCCAGGACCTCCGCCTCGAAGCTCGTGTCGGTCACATCTATCGCTACTGTCATCTTCCCTCCGGCGGTCACGCCCTTGCCTGGCTCGGTCGGCCAGCCTGGTACGTATAGCGCCCCAAGCTATCTTCGGCATTCCCGAGACCTGCGCCGGTTCACATTTGCGCTGTTCAGGGGCTACGTCTAGCGGCAGGTCGCGGCAAAATGAAGGCACCGAGCTCCGTCAGGTCCCCGGGACCCCAACTGCGGGCTACCCGACGGTGATGACCAGGCTCTGGGTCGCTTTGGGGGACACCCCGTTGGAGGCGGTGATGGTCTCGGTGTGCGAGCCGCTCTTGGTAGGTGTCCCCGAGAAGGTGGCGGTGCCGTTCGAGTTGGCCTTGAAGCTCACGCCCGCGGGGAGCGTGCCCGTCCGGGCCAGCGTCGGGGTCGGGTAGCCGGTGGCCTGGACGGTAAAGGTAAAGGCGGTCCCCACGGTGGCAGCGGCGCTAGCGGCACTGGTGATAGCCGGGGCCTGGTGTACCGTCAGCGCAAAGGACTGGGTGGCCGGCTGTCCCACACCGTTCGAGGCGGTGATGGCCAGGTCGTAAAGACCCCCGCTGCTGGCTGAGGGCGTCCCCGAGATGGTGGCGGTGCCGTTGCCGTCGTCGGTGAAGCTAAGCCCCGCGGGCAATGTGGCCCCGTTATCGCTGATGGACGGCGTGGGATAACCACTCGTCTTTACGCTGAAGCTGAAGGCGGTACCCACCGTGGCGGTGGCGCTAGCAGCACTGGTGATAGCCGGAGCCTGGTCGACGGCGATGACCAGGCTCTGGGTCGCATTGGGGGACACCCCGTTGGAGGCGGTGATGGTCTCGGTGTACGAGCCGCTCTTGGTAGGTGTCCCCGAGAAGGTGGCGGTGCCGTTCGAGTTGGCCTTGAAGCTCACGCCCGCGGGGAGGGTGCCCGTCCGGGCCAGCGTCGGGGTTGGGGAGCCGGTGGCCTGGACGGCAAAGGTAAAGGCGGTCCCCACGGTGGCGGCCGCGCTAGCGGCACTGGTGATAGCCGGGGCCTGGTTTACCGCCACCACCGCTATCGTCCCTTGCACCTGCTTGGCGGCGGCGTAGGTGGCGTTGCCGGCCTGGTTGGCGTCGATGACGCAGGTGCCCGCCGCCGCGTAGTTGACAGTGGTGCCGTTGGTGCCGCTCACGGTGCACACCCCGGTGCCGCTGGAGGGGCCC
>JBKQUU010000336.1:0-14526 GCA_052325485.1 Acidimicrobiales bacterium
CCGGCAGGCTCGGCATCGGCGCTCGCCAGGAGTAGCGCAGAGCGACAGTTGTCGCAACCAACGTCATCGGGTGGCCGACGTACGGCTTCACGAGGCGCTCCCTTGCTGCGGGATGTCAAGCAAAAGAGGCTCGGGAACGGCCGTCATCGACGCGTGCAGATCGAGCACCCCTTGGGCCAGTCGGCGCACGGCAACAGCACAGTAAGGCTCGTCCAGTTCGATACCGATGGCCAGCCTGCCGGCCCGGATGGCCGCCACCAGCGTGGAGCCCGAGCCCATGAAGGGGTCAAGGACCACGGTCCCCACGGGGGCCACCTGCACCAGCACGGCGAGCAGGCTGAGCGGCTTCTCAGCCAGGTGGGACTTGGCACGGGCGGTCCCGGTGGTGACAAGGCCGGGCAGGTAGACGTCGTGGTCTTTGCGCAGCGGCCCTCGGCTACCCCACACCAGGTATTCGCAGCTGGCTGCGAAACCGCCCGCGCGGGGCCGCGCCGTGCGTTTGTGCCAGACGATGATCCCCTGCCACACCCACCCACCGGCCTGTAGGCCGTCGGTGGTCGTGGGGAGCTGGCGCCAGTCGGTGAACACCAGGCAGCTTCCCCCGGGCACGGTTACCCGCAAGCACTCCCCGAGCCAGAGCGCCTGCCAGTAGCCGTGGCTGCGCTGGTCCCGGTTGTCGCCCTCGAAGCCCGTGAGCGGCTTGATGACCCCCGTGCTCTGGTACTTGCGCTCGGGGGCGGCCTTGGTGCGCTCAGGGACGGACCAACCCCCAGAAGAGTAGGGCGGGTCAGTGATGACGGCGTCTACCGCATGGTCGGGGATTGAGCGCAGTACCTCTAGGGCGTTGCCGTGATGGATCGTGGCCCCACCCTCGTGATGGTAGGGCGCTATCACCACGGCCGTCCTCTAACGACGGTCGCAGGGCGCGCCCGTCACGGAGCCCTGCGGCGTCGGCTCGCCGGATTGCTGTTTCCGTGTGGCGAGGTCGCCACGTCTGGGAGCACCGCCGTCCTGGTCGACAGCCGGGCACTCCTGTTCACTAGGACGGCCGCAGGTTGGTAACGGACGTCCGTATTGCGTGGTTCCGACACCGTTACCGACGACGGCTTTGGTAACTCGGTCGCGATCGCGGGCAACACCATCGTCGTCGGCGCCCCCGACCATGCTCCGTCCGCCGGGAGAGCCTACGTATTCGAGAGCTAAGGTCAGGCCCCGGCCAAGGGCCACCTAAGGACGCTCTGCGCCGCGTGCACCTTGGCTTTGGCTGCGGGGCTTTGTCGTGTGCGGCCGGGCCGGTTGGAAGCCCGTCCTTGGCCGGGCTCATAATGACGTCAGGACCCTTGTGGGAGGTCGTCAGGATGGCCCGGGGTTACACGATCCACACCAGACCCAACGGCGACGTTGAGGTGACTAAGCACAAGAGTGCCCTTGTGACAATCCTAGTGGCCCCGGTCACCTGGGGACTCATGGTGAACATAATCGGGGCCATCGCCACCAACGTGATCTTCGGCGTGTTCATTGCCCTGGCGATCGTCGTGTGGATAGCGAAGAAGGTCGAGGAGATCAAGCGACAATAGGGGCCGCTTTTGCGCCTGACCTCCATCAGAAGCGAGGAGCTTGACTATGCCGATAAAGCACGGCGCGTACAGCGACCGAGTCGTTTCTGAAAGGGCCGTCCAAGTTCGACGGGAGCTGGACTGGATGCCCTGGCTCGCCGACGAGGACCCTTCCACGCTCTCCCGCTACTGCCGAGCCGAGGCCCGGGCGGAGTTGCTGAGCGAGTACTTCTTCGCTGACTTCAAGCAGGAGGGGGGCACCGTCCCCCTGATGCTGTTCGACGCGGTTACCCGCGCCGAGAACAGAGCGGAGAGGCTGGCAACGGAACTCGGTCTAAACCTGTCGGGCCGGCGGCGTCGCTGCAACGACCTCGCAAAGCGGTACCTCGACGGGGGCCAAACCGACTCGGAGTGCCTAGATCGGCTGGTTGCCTTTGCTCTGGGCGAGGTCGTTAGGACGGCCGAGATGGCTGCTGAAGAACGCCGGCTCCTCCTTGAGCGCCTGGGCGACCTGGTCCCTCCGTCGTAGCGCGAGCGGCTTGTCATCGCGATGTCAGCGAAACTCGACCGCGCCACTCTCTCAGGGTACATCAGTGCTGCTGAGACGCTGGCCGAGGCTCGCTCCGCCGGTGAGGTCTGAGCCTGCCCGCTGCTGGCACCGTCGTGGTCGACGCGTCGGCGTGCGCCGAGATCGTCGCCAAGACAGTGCGAGGCGAGCGCTTGGCGGCGTTGGTCCGCGTGGCGCGAGACGTGCCATTCCCGATCACTTCAACGTCGAGACTGCTGGGGTTTTGCGGCGGTGGGAGCTGTCCGCCAAGCTCACGAGGGACCAGGCGGCGGCCGCCTTGAGCCGGCTCGTTCGTTGGCCGGGCTACCGATCTCCGCTCACGCCTCTTTTGGAAGAGGCCTGGACATACCGTCACACCCTGTGATCGCCGACGCCCTGTACGTGGTGCTCGCTCCACGGCTCAACGCGGACCTGATCACCGGTGACCTGCGCTTGGCGAATGCTCCAAACCTGCCGTCGGGACTTAACGTGGTAACGCTCCCCTCGGTGGTCTGAATCATCCCCAACAGGCGTCTCGGGCGGTTGCGGCGGGCGCAGGCGCCGTTAGGTTGTGAGCTTTGACTATGAGAAAACGCTCATACTTTGAACTCGACATGCGATATCGAGAGGGTCCTAGCGGAGACGGAGCGCGCCGTGAGGGTTTGGTCTGATGGCCCGGACCAAGTTCTCCGAGCTGCGTGAAGCAGTAGAGGCCCGGTGCCCGCGAGCGGCTGGCGGCTAAGAGGGCCGAGACGTTGGAGGAGGTACGCCTGTACGAGCTCCGCCACGCCGAAGCGCTCAGCCAGGCGGAGCTGGCCGGCCGTCTGGACGTGACCCAGGGCGCCGTCTCCAAGCTCGAGCACGCCGACGACGTGCGCGTCTCGACCCTGCGCCAGTACCTCGACGCCCTCGGCGCCCGGCTGGAACTGGTCGCGGTGTTCGACGACGAGGGATGGCGGGTGCCTATACAGCTCGGCACGGCCGACGACCAGCCGGCCGCCTAAACCGAGCCCGTTCGCCGCGGTTGCTCGGTCGGCTCGGCCGCGGGCCCGGGTCGGTACAGGTACTCGGGATCGTTGAGGTTCTCGGCCACGAGGGCTCGGACCCCAACGGATTGCACAACAGAAGCCGCTGGAGGACCTGAACGAGTCTTTCCCCCTGCAGGCTTGCGGCCTGTCGAGGCAACGCCGCGTCAGGTCCTTCTTTGGGTTTCGGTCGGCGCGAATGGGAAGTTCGCGCTCGACTGCCACGAGCCGTCGTGGTCGATGGCAAAGCCCTCGTAACCCGCTATCGGCTCCAGGAAACCGAGGCCCTCGGGCCCCGCAACCGCCAGCGCCGTCGCCAGGGCGTCGGCGAGGCCCAGGTCGGGTCCCGTGACGGTGGCAGAGGCCACCCGGGCCGCCGGCTTGCCGGACCAGGGGTCGATCAGGTGCGCGCCGCGCTCGTAGGTCCCCGACGTCGCTACCGCCCCGGTCAGCTCGACGGCGCACGCCAGCTCTCGACGGTCGCTCGGGTCGACGATGCCCACCCTGAACCGCCGGCCAGCACCAGGGCTACCGAATGCGGCGATGTCGCCGGCGGCGTTGATGATCGCACCACTAACCCCGGCCATGGCGAGCGCGCCGAGGGCCCGCTGTGCCGCCCACCCCTTCACATAGCCGGTAGGGTCTGCACCTGCCGGCATCGCCCAGGGATCGAACCAGCCCAAAGACGCCGACCGGGCCGCCTCGCAACCCTCCAGCACCTGGGCGACCTCAGCCGGGGCCTCAGCAAGGGTGATCTCACCTCGGCGCAGCCGGCTCACAGGGCTGTGCTCTTTCCAGGTGCTGAAGACCGCGTCGGCCCGCTGCAGCACAGACCGGGCCCGAGCGACCCGGACATAGAGCTCGCCGCGCTCGACGGCTCTCTCGCAGTAGAGGTCGATGGTCACCACGGTGCCCATGGCTTCCACGCGGTGGTGGGAACGCCAGACGTCGCCCGGCGAAGCGACCGCTTGGCCCGCCGTCAAGCGAAGCCCAGTTGTGACAGGGCCGATTGCAGTGACCTTTCAAAGCCCGCGCTCGTGTAGCTGGCTCCCGAAACCCCTTGGATATTGGCGCCCTGGGCCGCCAGAGCCTGCTGCTCCAGCATGGGGATGGACTGCTGGTCGATCGACTGGGACCGGAAGTTGCCTCCGTCGTCGATCGAGGCGATGGTGACGTTGGTCAGCTTCCTGCCCGACACCGTCGCCTCGACGGAGAGCACACCGTAGTTGAAGTTGACCGCTTCCCCAGTGGCGCTCCTCGTGGCCGTCGCCGCCTGTGACGAGGAATGTGACGAGGAAGTCGACGATGGAGGGCCCGCCCCGGACGCCGAAGTGGGGGGGCTCGTGGGCGGGCTCGTAGACGAAGCTACTGGCGCCGATGTGCCCACCGGTCCCCCCAGGACCAGCGAAGCGGGCCTTGTGTGGAAGCTCAGCACGCCCACCAACCCCGCCAGGGTGGCCACCGTCGCGATACCGGCACGTCTCATCCGTCGTCTCCTTTCGCCTTTCCTCGCACGTTCATGACCTAGAAGGCGAACGCTTCGACATGGACGCGCTGTTTCGGTACGCCCAACCTCCGAGCAGCCGCGACTACGTCCTTGGTGAAACCGTCCGGCCCGCAGATGTACACGTCGCGCTGGGCCAGGTCGGGCACCAGGCGGGCCAGAGCACGAGCGTCGAAGCGGACCTCGTGGCGAGGACCGAGCACCGCGTGACAACGGCCCCGCGCCGCTCGACGAGGCTGGCAACCTCGTTGTGCAGCGCCAGGTCTTCGGACCTCGACGCCCGCAGGACCACGGCCACGTCGACGGCTTCAGGGAGCTCCTCCAGCAGCGCACGCACTGGGGTGATACCCACGCCTGCTGCTATGAAGGCGGCCCGGTCGGTGGACTGGGCATGGCGGGTGAACACCCCGTAGGGCCCTTCTGCCAGCACCCTCGTGCCCGGCTTGAGACGGGCTATGGCCTGGCTGTGGTCACCTAATGCCTTGACCGTCACGCGCATCATCGGCGGGCGGGGCAGGGCCGACAACGAGTACGGGTGGGCCTGCCACCAAAGGCCCGGGGCGAGGAAGCGCCACTGGAAAAACTGGCCACCGGACACCGCCAGGCGGTCCAGGCGCCGGCCTCGGCAGATGATCGAGTACACGCCCGGCGCCTCCTCGCGAACCCAAGCGACGCGGAGCTGGTGGCGGAGGTTCCGGGCCAAGGGCAGCGCGACCCGGTAGACGATCACCAGCCCGGCTGTGGACGCCCACGCCGCCGCCCACATGGCCCGCACCACGGGGTGGCCCACGAACGAGGCGCCGGTGGTCAGCTGGTGCGCGAACGCCAGCGACAGGGCAATGTAGGTGTACAGGTGCACCACCCACCAGGTCTCGTACTTGAGGCGCCTCCGGGCGGCGCGGACAGAGGTGACGGCCACCATGACGAGGAGGCCGAAGCCGACGGACGCCGCGAGGACATCGGGGTAGGAGGACAAGAACACCCACAGCTGGCGCAGCGCCCCCGTCCTCGACGATTGGGCATAACCGAGGGTGATGAACACAACATGAGCGGTTATCAGCACCAGTGCGCACGGTGCGACCCGGCGGTGCCAGGCGAGCAAACGGTCCTGGCCCACCGCTCGTTCGAGCCACGGCACCCGCGCTATCAGCAAGACCATTACGAGAATGAGGTACGCACCGGTAAACCCGGCGAGGCGGCCCCCGGCAATGAGCAGGCCTCCAGGTGCGGCGAGCGCCCCCCGGCTCTCAGCGGTGACGACGGCACCCAGGACGGCACCGAGGCCCGAGCCCGCTAACGCCAGGAACACGTCGGGAGCCCAGCGCCAAGGCGGGCGGCCGGGGCGGTGCCGGCTCCGGGCCGTGGGGAGGGGCCCCCCGGTGGGCCGCGCCAGGAGCACCCTCCCGGGGACCGTTGCATCGTCTCCAGGGCGCTCGCGAAGCTCAACAATTGTCACGTCGTCCTCTCCGGTCGGCGGCTACTGGCACAGAAGCTAAGAGGCGGACCTTACGGCGACGTGAACCCGGTCCTTTACTATGCGGGCATTTACCCTTTTTCTATTCTCTTTTCACTTTCCCGGGGCTGGTTCGCCGAGCGGCGCGGCTGGGGCCACTGGCGAGTCGACCTGGCGACGCTCGTCATGCTGCTCGCTCGCGCCGTGAAGGACGGCCCAACCGTCATGGCCTCGGTGGCGGGGCCAAGACATCGAGAAGCGGGCCCCACCGATCGGGGCTCTTTCCACCATGTAGGTCCCACCGGTGTCGCGCAGTACGGCTTCGGCGATCGCCAGGCCCAGCCCGGCGCCGCCAGGTACGGCGCTGGCCCGGTGGAACCGCTGGAAGATGCGCTGGCGGTCCTGGTCCGAGACGCCCGGCCCGCTGTCGTCGACGACGAGAGCCACCTTGTCGGCCGCCGTAGACACCGTGACCTCGACCCGGCCTCCGTCGTCGGCGTACCGGCAGGCGTTGTCGACAAGGACTGACACGAGGCGGTCGAGCCACTCGGCGACGATAAAGACAAGTGGCGGCGGTGAGCCCTCCGTGGTGACCGAGACAGTGATGCCTCTTCGCGCCGCGACCGGCCTGAAACGGTCGGCACAGACTGTGGCCAGGCTGGCGACGTCGACCACTTCGGGCTGCGGCGGTGCGGGCAACGAGTCGAGCCGGGCCAACCAAAGAAGGTCCTCGACGATGGAGCGCAACCTCTTGGTCTCCCCCGAGACGCGTTCGAGGGCCTCGCGATAAGCGGGAGCCGACCGCTTCGCATGAAGGGCCAGGCCGACCTCGGCTTCGATGACGCTGAGCGGTGTGCGCAGCTCGTGCGAGGCGTCGGCGGTGAACTCCAGCTGGCGCCGCCGGGCGCGCTCGACCGGCGCCGCTGCGCTGCGGCCTATGACCCAGGCCGCGCCGTAGAGGATGACCAGGCCCAACGGGCCGAGGATGGCCTCGATCACGACCAGCGTCGACAGCGCGGTGCTGACCTGTTCGGCCGTGGTCCCCGCGATGAGGCGGCCGTCCCCGAGCGATCGCCCTGACAGACGGAACCCACGCCCCCCGACGGTCGCGTCGGTGGGCTGTGCCACATGGAGCGCGCTCTGCGGCAGGCCGGGGGCGTTGGTTTGTAGTGGGACAGCGTGGGCAGCCTGGGCCGGCACCCACCAGAGCACGATGGGGGCGTCGTCGAAGTCGCCATCGGCCGCGAACTTGGGGCTGTACGAGCCGATCGTGCCCGTGGGCCCGCCCACTGGGAGCGTAGCGGCAACCAGTTGTAGGCGGGCCGCCAGGCGGGAGTCGATGGCACCGTTGAGCCGGTCCACCGCCACGACATCGACCACCAGGCTGGCCAGGAGGTACAGGACCAGCGCCAGCAGCGTCGCCGCCAATGCGACGCGGTGTACCCGAGAGCGGACCTGGCGGGCCGAGCCGTCAAAACGGGCCCCGGAAGTCTTCATCCCGACGAGGAGACCAACCGGTAGCCGGCGCCCCGGACGGTCTCGACCCTGGCGTCAGAGCGAGCGATCTTGGCCCGCAGGCGGGCGATGTGCACGTCGATCGTGTTGGACCCGACCGCATCGCTTTCGTCGGGCCACGCATGCAGCGCTATCGACCGTCGCTGCACGACGGCTGGGCTCTTGCGCAACAGCAGCTCGATTATGGCGAGCTCCCGGGGAGTCAGGTCGGCCGGTTCACCGGCCACGAAGGCCTGGTGAGTAGCTGGGTCCACGGTGAGTGACCCGCAACGCAACAGGGGGCCCCGGTCGCCGGCGGGCCTGCGCAGCAAGGCTCGCAGCCGCGCCAGCAGTTCGCCGTAGTCGAACGGCTTCGCCAGGTAGTCGTCGGCACCCTCGTCGAGGGCCCGGACACGGTCGGGGGGCGAGTCCTTGGCCGTCAGCATCAAGAACGGGGTGTGGATACCGCGTCTCCTGGCCGACATGATGACATCGAGGCCGGACGCTCCCGGCATGCGCCAGTCCAGGACGCCAACGGCGTGCTCGTACATGCGCAGGTAATCGAGGGCTTGCTTGCCGTCGGCGACGGCGTCGACGACGTAGCCCTCCTCTTTCAGGCCGCGCTCGAGCACACTCCTCAGGCTGGCGTCGTCTTCAGCAAGCAGTACTCGCACCGCGCTCCACTTACTCTTTCTCAGGCCGGCTAGTTCAAACTTGTCGCAGGTACCGAGACAATGGTCAGCCGAGCCTGCGCGGGCCGGCGCTTGCCTTGGCCAACATCCTCTTCGCCCGACCTTACGACGACATGAACACGGCGGGCCTTCGAGCCCCGAGCCGTCGGTGCGCAGAGCAGCGTTCATGTTGCCGTAAGGCTGCCTAAGTACCGTGGGCTAAGTGGCAACAAGTCGCTTCGACAGCCCCATAACGGGCCTCGACAGCAGGGGGTGACCTTGCTGGTCGCCACTGTCGCGGCGTTGGCTGCGGCCGCTCTGTTCGCCGCGGCCACCGCGCTCCAGCACCGTAGCGCAGGGCTGGTCGGCCCCGCGGGCTCACCGAAGACCGGAGCCGAAGTGACGAGGTTCATGGCCAGTACCGTCCGTCATCCCCTATGGGCCCTCGGAACGGTCGCCGACATCGCCGGCTTTGCACTGCACGCCCTCGCTCTTCGAGACGGCCCCCTCACCCTTGTCCAGCCGCTGCTCGTGACGGGCGTGGTCTTCGCCCTGCCGCTCCGCCAGCTCCTCGACGGCCGCCGTCCCCGCCGCGACGAGGTCGCATGGGCGGCCGCCCTCGCCGTCGGGCTCGTGGGGTTCCTCGTCATCGCTACGCCGGCCGATGCCGCGGCCCAGTCAGCTGACGTAGTGCCGACCATTGTCCTGGCGTTGGTGATCGGCCTAGGCATGACCGTTTGCTTCGTAACAGGCCCGCGCCTGGCTGGGGCCCGGGCCGCGCTCGTGCTGGGCACCGGGGCAGCCTTGGCCTTCGCCGGCGTCGCCGGCCTGTTGAAAGAGACGATGGGGCTCTTGGACCGCGGTGCCGGGACCCTCGTCACGGCGTGGCCGTTCTATGGCCTCGTCGTGGTGGGCGTGGCCGGTCTCGTGCTGGCCCAGCTCGCCTACCAGGCCGGGCCGCTCAGTTCCAGCCTGCCCGCCATCACCACGGTCGACCCGGTCCTGAGCCTGGTGATCGGGGTGGCCGTCTTCGACGAACGCTTTCGCAACGGGCCAGGCGACCTGGTCGGAGAGGCGATCGGGCTGGCTCTCGTCATCGTCGCCGCCGTCGGGCTCACCAGGTCGACGGCGGATCTCGGCGGCTCTCGTCCCCCTGTCTCACGAAAGGAACACCGGTCCCCCATGACTGCTCCCGTCCCATCCGAGGCCGTATGAACGTGACGACCAAGCCCCAAGCCCAACGCCCCGACGACCAAGTGGGCAACAGGAACCTTGTCGAAAAGGCCATGTCGCTGGCGCGTGTGGACTTCTCCCCTCCGCACCGCCTACCTGCGGCGAGCCGGGTCGTCCTGGCCACCCTGGCGTCGATCATCGGGTCGCTCGCGGCCGACGCCATCTTGGTGGACCTGGGCGAAGTGGCCTTCCCGAACACCAAGGGTTACGTGCACTTCCAGTTCTCCGATTACGCCAAGCTGACGGTGGTCGGCGTGGCCATCGCCTGTATCGCCTGGCCGGTCGTGGCCCGCTTCAGTTCGGATCCGCGGTGGCTGTTCCTCCGCCTGGCGGTACTTGTCACGCTGTTCCTGTGGCTACCCGACCTCTACATACTCCACCAAGGCCAACCGGCCAAGGCCGTCGGGGTCCTCATGGTCATGCACTTGGCCATCGCTTTGGTCACCTACAACTTGCTCGTACGCGCCGCGCCAGTCAAGCAAGTACGACGGACCTAGGGGTGCGGGAGGGCTCGCCTCAACGGCGGCAGGTTCGGTTCTCTATTGCCCATGATGCCAAGGCACGCCCGGTTCACCAGCCGTCGCCTCTGCGAGACGCTTCGTAGCTGGGCTTCGACAGAGAGCCTGACGGTCCGACCTACGGCGGTCCCGTACCCAGTGTCCTGATCGGTGTAGGCGCGTTGCTGCTCGTGGCCACGTTCCCCTCGCGTTCACGATCTTCGGGGAGATCTGTGGCTACCAGGGAGCGCCAGAACGTGCGCCTGGCATAAATGAACGTGGCCCGGGTTACTGAGCGCGTGTTATGGGGTGCTGAGGGTGCTGCACTTCGCCGGTTATCGTGCAGCGAATGACTAGTACCGGCGGCGAAAGGTACCGAACGCCGGGACCGGCGTTCATCCAGAGCCATCGGAGCGGCTACATAACACTCCCCAGCCCCGGACGTTTCAAAGCCTTGGGTTCGGATCGTCCTTCGGCTGCGTTCGGCTACTCAGGCTTCCTGGCGCGGATGATCGCAGACGCGGCGTGCTGGTCGAAGCGGTTCGTCTCGATGACCTCGATATCGGCGAAGCCGGCTCCAGCGAGGGCGGCCCGGTACTCGGCCTCGGTGAGCGCGCCCACGAGGCACCCGGTCCACTTAGCCGCGTCGGCCCGCATGGCCTCGTTCATCCCCGGGAAGGCGATTATGTCCGACACCGCGAAGCGCCCGCTGGGCCGGAGCACGCGTGCTGCCTCTCGCAGCACCACGGCCTTGTCGGCCGCCAGGTTGATGACGCAGTTCGACAGCACGACGTCGACGCTGGCATCGGGTAGGGGGATGTCCTCCAGGTAGCCCTCGATGAACTCGACGTTGCCCACCCCGGCCTGAGCGGCGTTCTTTCGGGCCAGCTCGAGCATCTCGGTGGTCATGTCCAGCCCTATCGCACGACCGCCGGGGCTGACCCTGCGCGCCGCGATGAGGACGTCGGCGCCGGCCCCAGATCCGAGGTCGAGGACGACCTCGCCGGGGTGGAGGTCGGCGACGGCGGTGGGCACGCCACAGCCGAGCGACGCCTCGACCGCGGCGCTCGGCAGCTCGTCCGCTTCGCCCGCGTACAAGGCGGCGCCGAACGTCTCACTTTCGTCCTGGTCGGTGGGAGCAGCGGGGCCACAGCACGCTCCTTCGGGACCGGCGGCGAACCGGGCGGCCGCTTCCGCGTACCGTCGGCGGACGGCTTCACGGATGTCAGTCTCTGGGGTCATTCCTGTTGTCCTTTCTCGTCAATTGGGATCTTGTTCATAGTGGGAACTGCGCGTCCCGGTCGGCGTCACTGCGGGCGCCGGTCGTCGGGACGAGCTCGGCCAGCAAGGCGCGCACGCGCCGGTCGACCTCGTCGCGAATGGGGCGGACTTCTGCGACCGTCTTGCCTGTGGGGTCGTCGAGCGCCCAGTCCAGGTAGCGCTTGCCGGGGTAGAAGGTGCAGGCGTCCCCGCAGCCCATGGTGACCACGACATCGGCGGCTCGAGCGACCTCGTCTGTCAGTGGTTTTGGAAGTTCGCCCGAGATGTCGATGCCCACCTCGGCCATGGCCGCCACTACGGACGGGTTGACCTCGCCGGCGGGGGCAGAGCCGGCCGAGCGCACGATTACCCGTCCGGCAGCGTGTCGCTCCAACAGAGCGGCCGCCATCTGGGAACGCCCGGCATTGTGCACGCACATGAACAGCACCTCGGGGGCCACTTTCAGTTCGCTCCTGCGGGTTGGGCAGTGGCGGCCCTACCAGGCACCGGTGGGTAAAAGCGGCTGCGAGCCCATAGGGCCACATAGACCAGGCCCACCAGTACCGGCACCTCGATGAGGGGGCCGACGACGCCGGCCAGGGCCTCGCCGCTGGTGACGCCGAACACCCCGATGGCGACGGCGATGGCCAGCTCGAAATTGTTGCCTGCAGCGGTGAAAGCCAGCGTGGCGGTGCGCTCGTAGGGCAGGCCGAAGGCACGGCCGAGGAGGAACGAACCGGACCACATCACGGCGAAATAAGCCAGCAGCGGCAGCGCGATACGGGCCACGTCGCCGGGTCGGGTCGTGATCGTGTGGCCCTGGAGGGCGAAAAGGGCAACGATGGTGTACAGCAGTCCGTAAAGAGCGAACGGGCCGAGCCTCGGGACCATTTTGGCCTCGTACCACTCCCTGCCCTTGGCGCGCTCGCAAATCATGCGGGTGAAGAACCCCGCCACCAGTGGGACACCCAAGAAGATGCCGACCGTGCGGGCAATGGCACCCATGGATACCTGCAGGCCGGTGCTCGACAGCCCGAGCCAACCGGGCAGCACTTGCAAGTAGAAGTAGCCGAGCACAGCGAAGGCCAGGACCTGGAAGACGGAGTTGAGCGCCACCAGCACCGCGGCTGCCTCCCGGTCCCCGCCGGCGAGGTCGTTCCAGATGAGCACCATGGCGATGCAACGGGCGAGGCCGACGATGATGAGGCCGGTGCGATATGCCGGCTGATCGGCCAGGAACAGCCACGCCAGGGCGAACATGACTGCCGGCCCAAGCACCCAGTTGAGCACCAGTGACGAGGCCAGCATCCGGCGGTCCCGAGTTACCGGGCCGAGGTGGCCATAGCGCACCTTGGCCAGTACCGGGTACATCATGACCAGCAGGCCGACGAAGATCGCCAGCGGCGTCCCCGATGTCACCTGGACAGCGTCCAGGTGAGCATTGAGTCCGGGGACGGCACGGCCCAGCCCGAGCCCGAGCGCCATCGCAAGGAGGATCCAAACCGGGAGGAACCGGTCCAGGAAAGACAAGCGGGTGATTACCGGCGGCTCGTGGCCGGTGGCCTCGGGCCGTTCAGCCAGGAGCGTCACGAGGCGCACTTCACTGGCCAGGAGCAGGGGCTCAGCAACACGACCCTGACGCGGCGGCGGGGAGGGCTGCCCCACAGCACGTCGGCTCGGTGCCGGCCGTGGGCCCGGTCTGGCCGTCGGGTGTCTCCGAATCGGCCAGCACGGTGTAGAGCTCCCAAGACTGCCCACCGGGACCGTGAGCCCAGATCTTGTCTTGCAGGGCGTAGCAGCAAGTGGCCCGGTCCTTCGCCTCGACACTGAGCCCTTCGGCCACGAGCCGGTCCTGGGCCGCGCTCACTTGCTCAGTAGCGGAGAGCTCCACTCCCAGGTGGTTGAGCGGCCCGACGGCCGGGTCGTGGTTCTCGATGAGCACAAGCTTCAAGGGCGGGTCGGCAATGGCGAAATTGGCATAGCCGGGGCGGAGCTTGGCCGGCGCGGCGCCGAACAGCTTGGTGTAGAAAGCCACCGCGTCGTCGAGGTTGACGACGTTGAGGGCGAGCTGGGCACGGGACACGGGCACCTCCTGCTACATTGATGTGTGTCGATGTCAGTATGCCGGAGGCATCGACTGTTGTCAATACGTAGCGAGGTGCCAATGCCGAGGACTTTGAGCGTCCAGGAGCTACCGGCCGCCGGCCTGTGCTGTTCGCCGGTCACCCGGGCGCCGCTCAGCGACGAGGACGCCACCGAGCTGGCCCGGGTCCTGGCCGCCCTGGCCGACCCCGTGCGCCTGCGCCTGTTGTCCCTGGTGGCATCCCAGACCGAGATCTGCTCGTGCAACCTGGAAGGCCCCTTGGGCAAGAGCCAGCCCACCATCTCCCACCACACCAGGGTGCTGGCCGAGGCAGGCCTGCTAGTGGGCGAGAAGCGGGGCCGGTGGACTTGGTGGAAGGTCGACCCGGGGCGCTTGGCCGCCGTACGGGCCGCGCTGGGGGGCTGAGCCGATCAACGCCACTCTTGCCTACATTGCCGCCGCTTTGATCGCGTTTTGGGGGGTCGCTCACGCCCTGCCTACCGGGCTGGTCCTTGGGGCCCCCAGGCGCAAGAACTCGGAGGTGGGCAGTTCCTCTCCGCGCTGGCGCGGCGCACGGCGCCACAGCAGGGTCGCCAGCGAGCCCACGTAGGTGAGGTTGGGACCGGCGTTGACGCCGATGAGCACCGCCAGCACCACCCCGGGCCCGGTCGCCGCCGCTGCCCGGAGGAGCAGGAGCACAGCCGGGAGATTGTTGATGAGATTGGCAAGCACAGCGGCCGCGACCGCGAGAAGGGACCAAAGCGATGTCCCGCCCGGCATGAGCTGGGCGACGAGCGAGGCGAGCCCGTGGAGCGAGACGGCTTTCACGACTAGCCCCAGTGCGAGTACGAAGGCAAGGAACGGGACATCGAGAGCGAAGGCGATATCGCGAGCAGTCGCTCTCCGACGCAGCACCGCCGGCACGGCCAGGACGGCGGCGCCGCCGAGCGCGGCGAAGGCGGGGTCGACGTGCAGGAGCGATGTAGCGAAGAACCCCAGGAGGGTGAGCTCCACAACCACGCAGGCAAAGACGGGGACTGGCCGGGCTGGTGCACCGTTGGTCTCGCCGCGCCCGACAAGGTCGGCCGCGAAGAACCGGCGCAGCGTGAGCCACTCGACGCCGATCGCCGCCAGCCACGGCAAGGCCATGTCGGCCCCGAAGCGGGCGAAGGACAGCCCGCTGGCTCTGAACGCCAGGAGGTT
>JBKQUU010000337.1:0-11184 GCA_052325485.1 Acidimicrobiales bacterium
ACGGTGACCCTCTCGTCTACGAGGTCGTCCAGTACGACGTGCCCGAGGAGGTGGGCCAGCTCATCTGCTGCACCACCGTCCTGCACCCGGGGACGGTGGGCGACGAGTACTTCATGACCAAGGGCCATTACCACTCGGTCCGGGAGACGGGCGAGGTCTACCTGGGGCTTTCCGGCCACGGCTACCTGTTGCTGTTGACCGAGGACGGCGGCCGGTCGGCGTCGCCCATGGGCCCGGGCACCGTTGCCTACGTGCCCCCGTACTGGGCGCACCGCACCGTCAATACCGGCGACGAGCCCTTCGTGTTCTTTGCCGTCTACCCCGGCCAGGCCGGTCATGACTACGGGACCATCGAGCAGAACGGCTTCGCCCAGCGTGTGCTGCGCACGGCCGAAGGCCCCGTACTGCGGTGACCGAGGTGACCGTGGTGGCCGAGCCGACGGTGAGGCCTCTGTCCGAGTGCGTGGTGGTGGTGACGCCCCGTTCGTTCGGCATGCACGACCCCGGCGTGCGCCGGCGCCTGGAGGCCGAGGTGGGAGCGGTGCGCTACCGTCCCGGCCCGCTGGCCGTCGCCGAGCTGGTCGGTGAGCTCGGGGACGCCGACGGCCTGCTGGCCGGCCTCGACCAGCTCAGCGCCGAGGTGTTCGCCGCTGCCCCCCGCCTGCGGGTGGTGGCCCGCTACGGCGTGGGCGTGGACCGGGTCGACCTGGCGGCGGCGGCCCGGCACGGGGTGACGGTGACCATAACCCCCGGTGCCAATGCCAACGCCGTGGCTGAGATGACCATGGCGCTGCTCTTCGCCCTGGCCCGGCCCCTGGTGAGCGGGCAGCAGCGGGCCAAGGGTGGCGAGTGGCCGGCCCTCAGCGGGGTCGAACTGGCCGGTCGCGCCCTGGGCCTGGTCGGCCTGGGCCGGATCGGCTCCCTGGTGGCGGCCAAGGCGGCGGGGCTGGGGATGGCCGTGCTGGCCTACGACCCCTACGTGGCCCAAGCCGACAACGTCACCCTGGTGGACCTGGGCACGCTGGTGGCCACCTCGGACTTCGTCTCCCTGCACGCCCCCCTCACCGACCAGACCCGGGGCATGGTGGACCGGTCCTTCCTGGAGAAGATGAAGCCCGGCTCGGCCCTCATCAACACGGCCCGGGGAGACCTGGTCTGCGAGGCCGACCTGGTCTGGGCGCTCGAGCACGGCCCGTTGCGGGCCGCCGCCGTTGATGTGCTGGGCCAGGAGCCGCCCGGGCCCGACCACCCGTTCCTGGGTCGTGACGACGTGCTGGTGACGCCGCACATGGGCCCGCACACGGCGGAAGCCACCTCGGCCATGGGGGAGTGGGCGCTCGACGACCTCCTCGCCGTCCTGTCCGGCCGGGCCCCGAGGTACCCGATATGACCACGCCACTAATATGACCAACCCCACCACCGGTACAGGGATCTTCACCTTCATAGGTGTCACCACCGGGAAGTCGGCCATCATGCGCATCTTCCCGGCCTGGGCCCAGCACCTGGGCCTGGGGGATGTGGCCATGGCCGGGGTCGACCTGGCCCTGCACGCCCCGCCCGAGGCCTACCGCGGAGCGGTCGAGGTTATCCGCTCGCGCCCGGAGCAGCTCGGTGCCCTGGTCACCACGCACAAGATCGACCTGTACCGCGCCTGCCGGGACATGTTCGGTTACATCGACCCCTACGCCGAGCTGTGCGGGGAAGTGTCGTCCCTGTCCAAGCGGGACGGCCAGTTCCGCGCTCACGCCAAAGACCCGATCTCCTCGGGCCGGGCGCTGGACGAGTTCATCGAGCCCGGCTACTTCGCCGCAGGCTCTGTCGAAGGCGGGGCCGGGGGCGCCGGCGTAGGCCAAGGCGCGCCCGGCCCCGAGGCGCTGCTCTTCGGTGCCGGTGGCTCCAACCTGGCCATCACCTTGCACCTGATGAGGGGCCGGCCCGAGGGCGACCGGCCGCCGCGCATCGTCGTGGTCAACCGCAGCCCGGCCCGCCTGGAGTCCATGCGCGCCGTGCACGAACAGCTGGGGGGACAGGTCAAGGTCGAGTACGTCCACAACGCCGACCCGGCCGAAAACGACCGCCTGATGGCGGAAATGCCCCCAGGCTCGTTGGTCGTCAACGGGACCGGCATGGGCAAGGACAGCCCTGGGAGCCCCATCACCGACGGCGGGGCTTTCCCGCAGGGTGCCCGGGTGTGGGAGCTCAACTACCGCGGCGAGCTCGACTTCTTGCACCAGGCCCGGCGCCAGGAAGCCCGCCGCGCCCTTTTTATCGAGGACGGCTGGCGTTATTTCGTCCACGGTTGGACGTGCGTGATGGAGGAGGTCTTCGCCGTACCCATGACCCCCGACGTCGTCGAGGAGCTCTCCCGGGTGGCGCGGGGGCTACGCAGCACTTAGCACCAGAAGTTGGAAAAGAACAACGGAAAACCCGAGAAAGAAAAGGGGCCCAACATGCAGATCGGCATCGACAGCTACTGTTTCCATCGTTATTTCGGTGAGGTCTACCCCGGCCTGCAGACCGACCCCGGCACCCGCTGGCGGATGGAGGGCGAGTTCTTGGACTTCGCCCTCAAGCAAGACGTAGGCGAGATCGCCCTGGAGGCGTGCTTTTTCGACGCCCTGGACGACGGCCTGTGCGCCGAGATCAAGGCCCGCCTGGACGAGACCGGCGTGGACCGGGTGCTGGGCTGGGGCCACCCCGAGGGACTGTGGGGCGGCGACAAGCCCGAGGAGCTGGACGCCCTCAAGCGCCACCTGCCCCAGACGCGCAAGCTCGGCTCGACCCGCATGCGCATCGTGGCCGCCAGCATGAACTATGCCAAGTCGCCCCGAGAGGAACTGATCGGCAAGGTCGTCCCCATGCTGGCCGAGGCGACCAAGGCGGCGGAGGCCGAAGGGGTGGTGCTGGCCCTGGAAAACCACATCGACTTCACCTCTCGCGAGCTGCTACGGATCATAGAAGCGGTGGGCTCGGACCACCTGCGGGTCAACTTCGACACCGGCAATTGCCTGCGCCTGTTCGAAGATCCCGTGGACGCCGCCACCCGGCTGGCCCCCTACACCATCTCGACGCACACCAAGGACATCGCCACCCGCCGCAAAGGCGGCGCCCCGTCGGACAACTTCACCTGGTGGCCGGCGTGCGTGGCCGGCGAGGGCGTCATCGACATGCCCGGGGTGGTCAAAGCCCTGTACGACGGCGGTTTTGACGGCTCGCTCAGCCTGGAAGTCGACCTCATCGGCGAGCAGTGGTCGATGTTGGCGGAGGAAGAGATCGTGACCCGCAGCCTCGATTACCTCCGTTCCTTGGTCCCCAGCGCGCCGCGCTCGTAGACGCCCCGGACCATGCCGATCACCCCCGCTCCCCCCGACCAGCGCCCCGCCCTCGGCTTCGGCCTGCTCGGTTATGGGTTCATGGGCCGGGCGCACTCCCACGCCCTGCTCAGCGTGCGCCACATGTTCTGGCCCTCGGCCGCCCGGCCCGAGCTTGTGGCCATCGCCGGCCGCACGCCGGCTGGTGTGGCCGAGGCGGCCACCCGCTACGGGTACGGCTCCTACACCACGGACTGGCACGACCTGGTCGACAGCCCGGCGGTGGACGTCTTTGACAACGTCACCATCGATGCCGCTCATGTCGAGCCCACCCTGGCCGCCATCGCTGCGGGCAAGCACGTCATCTGCGAGAAGCCCCTGGCGGCAAACGCTGCTGACGCGCTGCGCTTGTACCAGGCGGCCACCGCCGCCGGGGTCAAGCACCTCGTCTGCTTCAACTACCGGTTCTTCCCCGCCGTGCGCCTGGCCTGGGAGATGGTCCACGGAGGGGAACTGGGGGAGCTGCACCAGGCCCGCTTCCGTTACTCCCAGGAGTGGCGCACGGGCTCGGGACCGCTGCCCAGCGCCGCCGGGGTGCTGGCCATAATCGCCTGCCACGCCGTCGACCAGGCCCGCTTCCTGTGCGGGGAGATCACCTCCGTCCAGGCCGCCATATCGAGCCCGGTGACCACCCCAGCCCGCCTTTATCAGGGCCACCCGGTCGACCAGGACGACGCCGTGGCCATGGTCGCCGGTTTCGAAAGCGGCCTGGTCGCCACCATCGACGCCTCGCTGGTCTCGCCGGGCCGGCGCAACCACCTGGCCTGGGAGCTCAACGGCTCCCGGGGGAGCGTGGCCTGGGACCTGGAGAGCCCCAACGTGCTGCGGGCCTACCGCCGGGACGGTAGCCGGACGGGGGGTTTCACCGACGTGATCTCCTGCGAGGCCGACCATCCCCTGGTGGCGCCCTGGTGGCCATCGGGCCATGTGCTCGGCTGGGAGCACGGGCACGCCAACATGCTGGCCCATTTCATAGACGCCGTGGCCAACGACAAGGACGTGGCCCCGTTCGGGGCTACCTTCTTGGACGGGTGGCGGGCCGCCCAAGTAGCCGAGGCGGTCAACGAGTCCGCCGGGACGGGTGCCCGGGTGGAGGTGGCCCGGGCCCCGTCAGCGGCGGTGTGAGCGGGGACGTCCCGAGCCTGGAGCGGCTGCGAGAAGGGTTGCTGGGCCAGAGCTACTTCGCCGACGACGGCATCCTCACCGCCGTGTACCTGGCGTTGGCGCTCGGGCGGCCCCTGCTCGTCGAAGGCGAGCCTGGCGTCGGCAAGACGGAGCTGGCCCGGTCGCTGGCCGGGTCCCTCGGGCGCGAGCTGGTGCGCTTGCAGTGCTATGAGGGCCTCGACGCCGCCCAGGCCCTCTACGAGTGGGACTACCCCCGTCAATTGCTGCACGTCCGGGCGGGCGATGACGTGCGGGACCTGTACGGCGACGAGTTCCTGCTCGAACGGCCGTTACTGCGCGCCGTGCGGGCCGGGGAGCGGGCGGTACTGCTGGTGGACGAGATCGACCGTTCGGACAGCGAGTTCGAGGCGTTCCTGCTCGAGTTCTTGGACGCGTTCCAGATAACGATCCCCGAGCGCGGCACCGTCCGGGCCGACGGACCGCCGCTCGTGATAGTGACCTCGAACCGGACCCGCGAGCTGCACGACGCCTTCAAGCGCCGCTGCATGTACCACTGGATACCTTTTCCCGAGCCTGAACGCGAGCGCCAGATCATCCGTGCCCATGCCCCCGGCGTCGAGGAGGCGGCGGCCGCCGCCCTGGTGGAGGCCGTGGTCGCCGTGCGCGCCCTGAGGCTCGTGAAGCGGCCGGGGACGGCTGAGACCATCGATTGGGCGCGGGGCGCTTCCGCCCTTGTCCAGCAGGGGGACGCCTGGCCCGACGCCTTAAGGCGGTCGCTCGGCCTGCTGCTGAAAGAACAGGAGGACCTCGAGACGGCCCTGGCCGAGGTCCCGGTGCTCCAGGGCGCTACCGGCGCGGCGCCATGACGACCGCCGCCCGTCCGCCCGAGCACCCGGCCACCGAGCACCCGGCCGTGGAGCAGCTGGCCATCGAGCAGTTGGCCATCGAGCACCTGGAGGGCTTCGTCACGGCTCTGGCCGCGGTTGGCGTTGTCCCCGGGCTCAACAAACGGGCCGACTTCCTTAGGGGGGTGGCGCTGGTGCGGCCGGCGGCACCGGCCGAGCTCTACTGGGCCGCGCGCGTGACCCTCGTGAGGGCCCGGGAAGAGGTGGCGCCCTTCGACCGTGTTTTTGCCGCCTGGTTCGGCGACGCCCCCGTCACCCTGGCCCCCCCGGCCCACCGGCCGCCGCCGCCCCGGGTGTTGCCCTCACGGCGCGCCCGCCTCTTCTCCGGCCCGAAGGGAAGTGGCGAGGGCCGGCGCCAGGGTGCCGGGCACGAAGCCAGCGTGGAGGAAACGAGCAGCACTTGCGCCTTCCCGCCGACGTCGACCGAAAAACGGCGCCTGCTGGCCGAAACCGGGGCCGCCCTGGCCCGGGCGCTGCCGACCCGGCGCGCCCTCCGGCACCGTTCGGCGCGCCGTGGTGACCAGCTCGACCTGCGCCGCGTGCTGCGCGCCGCCGGCCGCAACGGTGGTGACGTGGTGCGCCTGCAGTGGCGCCGCCGGCCCCGCCGGCCCCGCCGGGCCCTGTTGTTGGTCGATGTGTCGGGCTCGCTGCGCCAGACCTCGGGCGACGCCCTGCGCTTCGCCCACGCCCTGGTCCACGCCGTGCCCCGGGCCGAGGTCTACACTTTCGGCACCCGTCTGACCCGCATCACCCGCCAGCTGGCCGCCGGCGACGTCGACGCCGCCCTGGACGGGCTGACCGGCGTGGTGCTGGACGTGAACGGCGGCACCCGCATCGGCGCCGCCCTGGAAGAGTTCCTGGCCGACGCCCGGCGTACGGCGGCCGCCCGTGACGCCTTGGTGCTGATCGTCTCCGACGGCCTCGAGCGGGGCGACCCGGCGACGATGGTCTCGGCCGTAAAGCGCCTGGGCCGCCTGGCGTACAAGGTCGTGTGGTGGTCGCCCCTGGCCTGCGACCCCAGGTACCAGCCGCTCACCCGGGCCATGGCCGCCGTCCTCGACGACCTGGACGACCTCGTCGGCGTGCGTGACCTGCCCTCGGCTGTCGACGCCGTGCCCCGGTTGGCCATGGCCGGGGCCAGGCGCCGTTCGGCGGGCTCAAAAATGACCAAAAGTCGGCCCGAACTGATGACTGAAGGCCCTATTGCCGTTGTCTCTCCTCCCAGATCATTGGGATAGGAGCGGCCAGAGGACGGCCCATGCGCGATGGGGGGCGCAAATGAGAACCACAGAGCCGCTCCGGGCGGCCGAGCTCGGGGTGGACGACATAGTCGATTGTCACCACCACATCTGGCGCATGGCCGACATGCCTTGGCTCCAGGGGCCGATGGTGCCGCGGATCTTCGGGCCGTACGAGGCCGTACGGCGCGATTACCTCGTCGACGAGTACGTGCGCGATGTTTCCGCACAAGGCGTCAAGGCCGCCGTTTACGTCCAGCCCAACTGGGCGCTCGAGCGGGTGGTCGACGAGGTCCGCTGGGTGCAGAGCGTGCACGACGCCAACGGTTGGCCCCAAGCCATCGTGGGCTCGGCCGACCTGTTCGGCCCGGGAGCCGGCGAAGTGTTCCGCCAACAGAAAGATATTTCGCCCCTCATGCGGGGCACGAGGCTCCAGTTGCACTGGCACGACGACGAGCGCTTCCGTTTCGCGTCGGGCCCGGCGCGCATGCACGACCCCGTCTTCCGCGACAACATCGCCTTGCTCGCCGACCTGGGCTGGCTGTTCGAACTGCAGGTGTTCCCGGCCCAGATGGCCGACGCCGCCCGGCTGGTCAAGGACTTCCCTCGTACGACGTTCGTGCTTGTCCACGCCGGGATGCTCGAAAGCGCTGAGGAGCGCCACGTTTTGCCCTGGCGCGCCGGCCTGGCCCTGCTCGCGCCCCTACCCAATGTAATGGTGAAGCTCTCGGGGATAGGGACGTTCGTGCACCGCGTGGACGAGGAGCTCATCCGGCTCGTGACCACCACGGCGGTCGACATGTTCGGTCCCGGGCGCTGCATGTTCGGCAGCAATTTCCCCATTGAGAGCATCTGGAGCGACTTTCACACCTTCATGCAGACGTGGCTGCGGGTGGCCGCCGACCTACCGCTCGAGGCCAGACGCGACGTGCTCGGCCGCACGGCGCGCCGGGTCTATTCACTGCCCGAGGCACCTGGTGCCCGTGAATAGCGCCGCCCCACGCCGAGATGTGCCCTCAGGGCGTCGTCTTCGGCCCCTCGAGCCCGCTCTGCACATTGGCCAGGTGCTGGAGCATAGCCTCCCGGGCCGCCACCGGGTCATGGTCCTCGAGCGCGGCCAGTATGCGCAAGTGGCCGCGGTAGGCCCGGGCCCGCACCTCGGCGCTGCGCGACGTCACGGCTCGCGATCCCCGGGCCAGCTGGGCCACGCTTTCGAGCAGGGCGATGAGCAGCTGGTTCTGCGAGGCCCGGTGGATCGTCCGGTGGAACTCGACGTCGAGCTGCAAGAAGCGCTTTACGCTGCCCTGCGCCCGCTCAAGGTCGCCGGTCAGCCCCCGGAGCTTGGCCATTTCCTCGTCGGAAATGTTCTCGGCCGCCAGTTGTATGGCACCGGCCTCGAGGATGCTGCGCACGCCGAACAGCTCCCGCACGACTTCGCTATTGAAGTTGACGATAAGGGCCAGCGGCTCGACGATCCGGGCCGGGTCCAGCTTGCTCACGAAGGTCCCGGCGCCCTGGCGGGCCTCCAGGATGCCCATGGCCGTGAGGGCGGCGATGCTCTCGCGCAACGCCGGCCGGGAGATGCCCAGCCTTTCCATCAGCTGGCGCTCGGCCGGCAGCTTTTCCCCGGGCTTGATGACGCCGGTGGTGATCAGGCGCAGGACGTGCTCACGGGCGTCGGTCGTGACCGAGTGCCGAGTCAGTGGTGCCCACGCTGGTGCCACGCACGTAACCATATCAAGTCCCAGGTGAAAGCCACCAAATTGGTCAGATGGCTTGACATTTCGCTGCCCCCGGCCTACCATGGCCCACTGGTGCAGATGATGGCGTGCCCCGCGAGGGCTGGGTACCGTTCGGAGCTGAGAGGCGGGCGGTCGCAGTGACGGGCCTGGGGCCCAACGGCTCGGCCACCGAGGGTCACCCTGCCCCGGACGACGCCACCCCCCTCCTGTGTGCCGAGCACGTGTCCAAGCGTTTCCCGGGCGTGCTGGCCCTGCACAACGTCGACTTCACCCTCAACCGGGGCGAAGTGCACGCCCTGGTGGGCCAGAACGGGGCGGGCAAGTCGACGTTGGTTAAATGCATTTCCGGCGTCCACCCGCCCGACGGGGGCCGCATAACCCTCGAGGGGCGGGAGATCACCACTTATTCGCCCAAGCACGCCTTCGACCTGGGCATCGCCGTGGTCCACCAGCGCCCTCAGCTCCTGCCCTGGTTGTCGGTGACCGAGAACGTGATGCTGGGGAAATTACCGGCGCGCAAGGGCCTGATGATCGACCGGCGCAAGGCCAACGAGGTCACCCGGGACCTGCTGGCCCGTTTCCGCCTCGACATCGACCCCGAGGTGCCCGTCGCTTACCTGTCGGCCCCCGACCGCCAACAAGTGGCCATAGCCAAGGCGCTTTACCGCAAAGCCAAGCTCCTCATACTCGACGAGCCCACCGCCGCCCTCGACGCCCAGCGCAGCGCCCAATTGTTCGCCCTGGTCGAGGACCTGGCCGCTCAGGGCGTGGGCGTGATCTACGTCTCGCACCACCTGGAAGAGGTCTTCCGCCTGGCCCACCGGGTGACCGTGCTACGCGACGGCGAGCTCGTCACCACCCAGCCGGCCGACGAACTGTCCCAGGACGAAGTGGTGACCCTCATGGCCGGGCACCGCATCACCCAGTCGGTTATGGCCGAAAGCGCGGCGCTGACCGAAGAAGTGGCGCCGGCGCTCGAGTTCGTCCACCTGGAGACCGGTTTGCTGCACGGCGTGGACTTCGTGGTGCGCCCGGGCGAGGTGGTCGGTGTGGCCGGCCTTATCGGGGCCGGCGGCCATGACCTGGCCCGGGTCCTGTTCGGGCTGGACCGGCCCACGGGCGGAGGGGTGACTCTGCGGGGCCGGGCCTACGACCCGCAGGGCCCCAAGCAGGCCATAGCCCAGGGGATTTTCCTTGTCCCCGAGGACCCGACACGTGACGGGCTCGTCCCCGTCCTGTCCGTGGCCCAGAACGTGACCCTGGTCGGCCTCAAGGCCATCACCCGGCGGGGCCTGCTTTCCTTGCGCCGGGAGCGAGAGGTGGCCCGGCACTACGTGGGCGAGCTGAGCATCGCCACGGCCTCAGTCAACACCGCCGTGCGCAACCTGAGCGGTGGCAACCAGCAAAAGGTGTTGCTGGCCAAGGCGCTTACCTCCAAGGCCGAGGTGCTGGTGCTCGAGGAGCCCACCCAGGGGGTCGACGTCCACGCCAAGGCCGAAATCCATCGCATAGTACGTGACCTAGCCAGCCGGGGAAAGGCAGTTATGGTCGTTTCCACCGACATCCGTGACCTCCTCGAGTTCGTGGACCGGATAGTCGCCCTCCGCGCCGGGCGGGTCGTCACCGACGTGCCCGCTCGGCGCACCAGTTACGCCGAGATCCTCGACCTGACCGTGGGGTCGGTGGCGGTGCAGAGCGCATGAGCACGGGGACCGAGGGCATGAAAAGCGTCGCCGCCAACCCAGTGGCCGACAACGGTGCCACGGGGACCGCAGTGCCGGGGATGGGGCCTGACGGCAAGGTCCACCTCGCGGCCGGGCGGTCGAAAAACGTAGACATCTTCACGCTGTGGCCCATCGCCGTCATGGTGCTGATCATCATCGCCACCTCGTTCAGTTCCTCCCGCTTCCTCACCGCCTTCAATTTCGAGAACATCCTGAGCCAGGCCGCCCCGCTCGGCATCGTCACCATGGGCCAGAGCATCCTGCTCATCTCCGGGGGCCTGGACCTGTCGGTGGGCTACAACATCTCTTTCTCGAGCATCATCACCGGGCTGCTGCTCGAGCAGAACGTCCCCCTCGGGGTGGCGGTACTGGCCGGCATCGCCTGTGCCACCGCCGTGGGCTTCGTCAACGGGCTGCTGGCGGCCCAGGGCCGGGCCCACCCCTTCATCATCACCCTGGGGATGTCCATCTTCCTGTTCGGCCTCGACACCCAGCTCACCGGGGGCGCAGCGGTGAACAACATGAAAGGCCTCTACGGCGCGTTCGGCGGCTACAGGCCCGGAGGTTTCCCATTTTTCGGGCTGCCCTCGGTCACCTGGCCGTTCCTGATCGTGGTATTGCTCACCTACGCCTTCTTGCGCTGGGCACCGCTCGGGCGGCGCGCTTACGCCATCGGCGGCAACGAGGCCGCCGCTTACCTGTCCGGGATCCCGGTAAAGCGCACGAAGATCTACCTCTACACCCTTATGGGCGCCCTGGTCGGCATCACCGGCATGGTACTGTCCGGGCAGATCAACGAGGCTTCGTTCAACCTGGCCCAGAACTTCGAGCTGCAGTCGATCGCCTGCGCCGTCATAGGCGGGACGGCCCTGTTCGGCGGCCGGGGCGGCGCCTTCCGGTCCCTGCAGGGAGTCGCCTTGTGGGGCCTGGTGCAGAACTCCATCCTGTTCATCGGTTTTTCCAGCAACTATCAGCAAATGGCCCTCGGCGTCATCATCATCCTCGCGGTCATGGTGACACGGGTGCAGCGTTAAAAAAAAGGGGGGATGATAAGGCCCGAAATGCTGTCGACCAAGCAG
>JBKQUU010000338.1:0-16860 GCA_052325485.1 Acidimicrobiales bacterium
TCTTGGCCAGGCGCGCCCGCACCATTTCCAGCAGCTCGGTGTTGTAGAGCTCCTTGTAGCCCCGCTCGTCGAGGATGTCCTTTTTGGCCACGTAGCCGAACTGGTGCACGAGGCGGACCAGGCCCTGCATTTGCACCAGCGTTTGTACCCCCGTGGTGCGGTCGATGAACTCCCGGGCAGCGCCGCTGACGGCGGCGAACGCTTCGGCGCTGACCGAGCTGGAGGCGTCACCGAGGACGGCCCGGACCATCACCGGCTCCATAATTTGTTCCCACCCTTCGCGCAGCGTGGACAGGGTGCCGTCGAAGTCGAAGACCACGTGCGCCGGTCGGGCCTCAGGCGGTGGGTCGAGGATCACTTCGATCTCCGAGCCGGGGTGGAACCGCGCCCGGGCCGGGATCTCGGCCAGTTCGGGACTGTAGACGTAGTCGGTGTCGGCCGCGGCCGCCGTGAGCTCGGCCGGCGTGGCCGTGCCCGTGGCCCGCAGTTTGCGGACCGTCACCGAGGCGGCAATGTTGGCCACGTAGGCGGCCACCGCCGGCGTCGCGCCGCAGGCGAGCACGGCGCTTATGGTCGCCACCACCGTATCGCCGGCGCCCACAGGGTCCACTTCCCCGCCGACGTCGACTCCCGGGACCATATAGACGCCCCCGTCATCGGCGGCGACCATGCCGCGGTCCCCCCTGGTAATGAAGAAGGGCTTGCCCGTCTGAGCCGCCACCCGACGGGCCAGGTCGACGATCTCGTCGTCCGAGGGCGCCTCCGCGCCGGTGGCGCCAAGGCGACGAACGGTCTCGGCGACGTTCAGCTTCAAGACGGCGCCGACGTAGGGCGCCGTGGACATCCGGGCGTCGACGACGAACACGGTGCCCGGATGAGCCGCGATCACGGCGTTGACCCGGGCCACAATTTCCTCGCCGGCGAAACAGCTGGTTACCTGCTGGTTCACCACCACGACGTCCGCCCAGGCGGCGGCGTCGTCGAGAGCCTGTTCAAGGGCGCGCAGGGACGTCCCCGGGAGGGCGTCCCGGGTGCCGAAATCGAGACGGTTTTGCTCGTCGCGTCCCGCGTAGGGCTTGGCGTAGACCAGCGTCTGCCACTCCGGTCCGAGGTCGAGCATGCTGGCGGTGTCCGCCCCCAGGTCCCTGAGCAGCTTGACCAGGACCCGGCCGAACGGGTCCCCCCCGTAGACGCCGACGGCACGCACCTGGCCCACGCCCAGGGCGACCAGGTTGGCGACGACGTTGCCGGCCCCGCCCGGGCTGTAACGCTGGCTGGTGACCCGGTGGACGGGCAGCCCGGTCTCGATCGAGAGCTCCTCCGGCCCCTCGTCCAGTTGCCAGTAGGAGTCCAAGCAGAAATCGCCGGCCACGGCGATCTTGGCCTGGTGCATGCTTTCTAAAAGCACGCTCAGTTCACCCTCGTCCAGGAGCCTCTCAGCGCCAGCCGGGCGCGTGGGCAGACCATCAGGGCGGGACGAGCCATCGGCCATTACGTAAACGACTTCCTCTCAAGGGTGGCGGTCAAGGGTGGCGGTCCAGCCGCTTTGCGGTCCCCGGCACGCCTGGCCCCTCGGTCTACCAGGTTGCCGCACCGCCAGCGCCGACGGCAACCCGAGCTTGCTCCATTGACGGGCGGGGTGCTGCGACCGGCCCCCTTAGCCTCGTCGGCCCGGGGGGCCCGCCGGGCCTGAGACCGGCCGGTCCGCCTGGTCAAGGCAGCCAGGTGGGCGTCCTTTGACAATCAGGGCGCCGCCATGTATGACGGTCCCGTCATGACCGCCCCAAGGACTGCGATGGCATCGGCTGAACTGGCATCGGCTGAACTGGCATCGACTGAGCTGCTGGTCGGCCTCGACATCGGCACCACCATGACCAAGGCGGCGGTGGTCGGGCCCAACGGTGAGGAGATGTCCTGGGGCCGCGTCCCCACGCCGTGGCGGGCCGTGCCCTCGGGGGCCGAGGCCGAACCTTTCGAAATGCTCGGCGCCGCCGTAGGGGCCATCAGTGACGCCCTCGCCGCCGCCCCCCCGGGCCGAGTTGTCGGCTTGGGAGTGACGAGCATGGCCGAAACGGTCGTCCTGCTCGGCAAAGACGGCCTCCCGGTGGGGCCGTCGATCGCCTGGCACGACAGTCGCGGTGAGGAAGAAGCGGCCGACCTGGCCAGGGTTTTCGGGGACGCCGCCTTTTCGCAGCGCACCGGTCTGGTGGCGTCGCCCATGTGCACCCTGGTCAAGCTGGCCTGGCTTTCCCGCCACAACGGGCCACCGGCCCAACGGGCGCTGAGCGTGTCTGATTGGGTCGTGCACAGCCTGGGTGGCGAGCAGCTGGCGGAAGCTTCGCTGGCCTCTCGCACCGGCGCCCTCTCCCTGGCGGGCCGGCACTGGTGGGCCGAAGGCCTGAAGTGGGCCGGGGCCGGCGAGGACCTGTTCCCGACCGTGGTCCAGGCGGGCGAGCCGGCGGGCCGGGCCACTCTGGACTTCCTGCCCCGCGCCATAGGGCTCGGCCGGCACCACCCCGAGGCCCTCGAACGCCTACGAGGCGCCGCCCTTACCTCCGCGGGGCACGACCACCTGTGCGGGGCGGCCGGGCTGGGCGCGGCCGGCCCGGGCCAGGTCCTCGACTCCTGCGGCACGGCCGAGGCGTTCGTGAGGACCGTGCCGGCGCTCGACGAGCGGGGGGTAGGCAACGCCGTCCAGGCCGGGCTGAACGCGGGCTGGAACACCGTGCCCGGCACGTACGCCCTGCTGACAGGCCAGTTGCTCGGTCTCATGCTCGACCGGGTGCTCGCCCTTTTGGGCGTGACCGGGCGCGACGCGGTTGCCTGCCTCGACGCTGCCGCCCAAGCTGTACCGGCCGGTCCCTTGCGGGTGGTCCAGGAGGGTTTCGGTACCCCCGCCTCCATCCTCGGGGTCGGCGCCACGGTGTCCCCGGCGGCATTGTGGAGCGCGGCGCTGGACAGCTTGTCTGACGGTGCCGTGCGCATAACCGGGGCCATGGGAGCCATTGCCGGCCCGGCCGAGGAGCTCGTCCTCAGCGGAGGGTGGGCGCGCTGTGCCGGGTTGCGCCAGCGGCGCAGAGCCCTTCTCCCCTCCATGCGCTGGCCGGCGGTCACCGAGGCCGGCGCCAGGGGAGCGGCCATGTTCGGAGGGTGCGCCGCCGGTCTGTTCGCCGGGCCCGGCGATTTCCCGGTGCCCGCCGACCGGCCTTTTTAGCCCTCGCCCCTTACCTCTTTTGGGCTGACCCGGTGTGCTAGACACATCGGCATGGGCCGATTACTGAAGCTGGACCGGTTGCTCCCCTCCGGGCGAAAAGCGTTGATCGTGGCCATGGACCAGCCACGCGCTATTTACAGCGGAGCATTGGCCGACCCAGGTCGAGTACTGGACAAGTTGCGCCCTGCAGACGTCGATGGGTACCTGCTGACCCTCTCCACCGCTCGCCACGTCGAGAGCCATCTCGCCGGCCGACCAGTAGTGGTCAGCGTGAGCCAGGACTACCAAGGGGCGCAGCCAGTCGTCGAGCAGTTGGTGGCGTTTGGGGCGTCCGCTCTCAAGTACGAGGTCTATTCGTGCTGCGACCGGGAGGGGGCCACCATGCGCGGGCTCGAGGCGTTGGCAGTTCATGCCGACCGCTGGGCCCTGCCCATCATGGCCGAGGTCGTCCCCGGGGGTTTTGACGAGGTCGCCCTCCATACGTCGAGGAACCTGCGCGACTCGGTGAGACGGGCGGCCGAAGCTGGTGCCGACATCGCCAAGATCCCACCCCCCAACGACGGCGCGCTTTCAGAAGTGACCGAGTACGCCTCTATTCCGGTCCTGCTCTTGGGCGGTGCCCGACGGGGTGGTCTTCAAGAAGTACTGGCCCGGGTCCGAGATCTGGGCCCGGCTGTCGACGGCCTCGTGTTCGGTCGCTATGTGGTTGAGGACCCCGAGCCGGCATCGGTCGTGGCCGCCCTGAGAGAGGCTCTCGACTCGATCGGCTAGGCAGGTGGTAGCCGCCGAGGGCCGGCCGGGCGGCGCTAACACGATGGGAAGCCCGTTGACGGCGGCTATCCTGTGGCTGCGTGGCCCTGCCCTACTATGAGGACTCCCAGGTCGAAGTGCACCGCTACGTTGTCGGCCCGATCGACAACAACGTCTTTGTGCTGCGGTGCAAACAGACAGGTGAAGCCCTCCTTGTCGATGCCGCGAACGAGCACGACATGCTCCTGGCCCAATGCCATGACCTGGGCGTACGCCAGGTGGTCGAGACGCACGGCCACTGGGACCACATCCAGGCGGTGCCGGCCGTGCGCAACGCCGGGTACGAAGTGGCCGTCGCCGCCGCCGACGCCGCCATGCTGCCGGCGTACGACCTCATCCTCGACGACGACGCCGTCCTCGAGGTCGGGCGGTTGAGGATCCGCACCATCGCCACGCCCGGCCATACGCCGGGGTCGATGTGCTTCCTTATCGAAGGCTCGCCGGTCGTGCTCACCGGCGACACCCTATTCCCCGGCGGTCCCGGCAACACCCAGACCGAGCTGGGGGACTTTCCCCTCATCCTCAGTTCGATCGACCGGAGACTGTTCGCACCATTGCCCGACGGCACTCTCGTGTTGCCCGGTCATGGCGCTGACACGACGATCGGACGCGAGAGGCCTCATTTCGACGAGTGGGCCCAGCGCGGTTGGTGAGCTGGTCGGCTCGGGCGTGGCGGGACGGCGGAGCTCCCTGATGGTGGCCCATAGGGCCAGGACCAACGCGGCCAGCATCACCGTCGAGAGGATCTTGAAGCTCACCACGGTGTGACTGGCCAGGCCACCGGTGGCCCCGGCCCCGTGGGAGAAGGTGGTGCCGCCAGCCCGGGGAAATGTACCGCCCCCGCCCGCCGGCCCTGGCCCCCGGCCGCCGGTACCACCCGGGAAGCCTGCCGAACGGCCGCCCGGGACGGCGCCTGCACCCTGGCCGCCGGGAGCGCCCCCGACCGCGGTAGCCGTACCGGACGTCGTCGTGGTGGCCAATAGGAAGGGCAGGTAGGACATTAACGAGGCGAACTGTTCCAGGACAGGCAAGGCCCACAACCGTCGCGGCAGGTAAAACGCCGAGATCACCGTGAGCGCGTCGGCCAGGTAGAAGTAGCGCTCGTGCATGGCGGGTAGGAGGTAGGGCACGAGCAGGACCGAGACCGTGCCGGCCAGCAGGATCCTGGTCGCCGTGAGCTGTACCCGGCGTAGTACCACGATGGCGATGAGCGCCACCACAACGGCCAGGGTGAGGGCGATACCCAGCTCACGCAGCACGGTCGACTCGCTGATGCCCAGGTACTGGTAGATGTTCGGGGCGTTGAGCGTGAGCTGCTGGTAGAGACCGACCTCACCCGTATATGTCGACCAAAGGGTCGAAACCGAGGCCCCGACAGCCAGTGCCGGGACGTCCATCAACACAAATACGACGGGGACCATGAGCAGGGCACGCCACGGTACCCACCGCCGGAGCAGCAACAGGAGGAGCACCGGGAAAAGGAAAACGACCTGCAGCTTGAACGAAAGGGCCAACCCGAAGAAGGCACACGCCAGCCAGGGCCGCCGGCGGAGCACGAAGTAGAGCCCCCCGAGGGCCAAGGACGTGTAGGTGGCGTCTATCTGGCCCCATAACGAGCTGTTGAGCACCACAGTGGGCAAGAACAGGACGACGGCCGCCGCCACCATCGGTGCCCAGCCCTGCGGGTAACGCAAGCGTACGATACGGTAGCTGAAATACCCGAGCACCAGGTCGAACGAGACAGATATTATCTTTATGCCCAGCAGCGGGCCCAAGGGCGTGTAGGTGAGCAGGGCGAGCAGGTACAAGTAAGGTTCGTTGTAATTGGCGAACGAGTACTTGAGCGCCCCGAACCGCCCGTGGTCAAGGATAAATTCGTACCAGGGGTGGAAATAGGCCGTATAATCGCCCGTCTCGTACTTAAAGAAGACTGACCGCACGGCCAGAGCCAAAAGCACCAGTGCGGCGGCCACGGCGACCCGCCGCCCGCGGCGGGAGCTGCCTGAGGCGGCAGCCTTCGTTGACGCCGCCGGGACGGGTAGCGCTTGGCTTACTGGACAGGGACCGCTGTGCATGTCACGCGCCTCGCTTTCCCCGGTGCCCAGGCACGGCTCAAATGTGCCGGGCCAAGCTCAGAGCCCGCTGGTAGACAGCTGGGAAGAAGCCATGAACGGCCCCCGAGCTGCTCACCGCGACCACGGCGGCTAGGCCGGTCCAACATCAGCGACCAGGCCCGGGCCGGCCCGCGTAGGCCGCGTTGGCTCGCGTAGGCCGCGTTGGCTCGCGTAGGCCACGTCGGCCCGACCAGGCCGGCGTCGGCTGGCGTAGGCCCGCCCGGGCCCGAAGACGGAGCCTGGCCTGGGGGAGAGCGGACGTGCCGGCCCTGGGGGCGGCGTGTATAAGATATGCCACCAGCGATGGGAACAGCACCGACGATCGAGCAACGGGTGCTCGTCGTCGGCTTGGGGAACGTGGCCAAGGCCTGGCTCCCGTACCTCCGGGCCGACCCCTTGGTCGACGTGGTCGGCGTGGTGGAGCCCCGCACCGATGTGGCCGCCCGTGCCCTGGAACGTTTCGGCCTCCCGGTCAAGGTGGAGGCGACGTTGCCGGAGGCCCTCGGCTCCCTGCGCCCCGACGTGGTGGTCAACCTCACCCCACCCGCCGCCCACGGCGAGGTGGTCCGTACTGCCCTCGATTTCGGCTGTCATGTGTTCACGGAAAAGCCGCTGGCCCTGACCATGACCGACGCCATCGCCCTGGCGTCGTTAGCCGAGGAAAGTTCGTTATTGCTGGCGGTGATGCAGAACCGCAGGTTCGTCCCCCAGATCCGTAAGCTCCGAGAAGAGATCGTCGACGGCTCCATAGGGAAGCTGACAGTGCTCAGCTCCGATATGTGGATGGCCCCGAAGCACAACAACACCTATCTCGCCGGGCTGGACCACCCTCTCCTGTTCGATATGTCGGTCCACTCTTTCGACCAGGCCCGTTTCCTTAGCGGGAGCGACGCGGCACGCGTGTCCGCCTACGAATATAATCCTGACAATTCCTGGTACCATAGCAACGCCGCCGCCATCTGCACCTTTGAGATGCAAAGCGGGGTGGTGTTCAGCTACCGCGGTAATTGGGTGGCGCCCGGCTTTGCCACGGGGTACGACTCGCAGTGGAGAGTGGTCGGGACAGACGGGACGGCGGTCTGGGACAGTTGGGGGCCGGCGCTCGTACAGACCGCGCTGGAGGCCGCCCCCGGGGACGTGCCGCCGGCCCGAGGGCGCCCACTAGCTCCTGGGAGCGGTCCTGCCGGGCACGAGGCCTGTGCGGCAGACATGTTCTCGGCCTTGCGCGAGGGCCGGCAACCGGAGACCAGCGCCAGGGACAACCTCAACACCTTGGCGATGGTGATCGCCGCCCAACTCAGCGCCGGACAACGTCGGTGGGTGGAGATGGAGGAGGTCCTCAGTGCCGCGGGGTGCCACTAACCAATGAGGTGCGCTTAGTCATGTCGCGCCAGGTGCTCGTGTGGAACGAGTTCATCGACGAACGACGACCTGGTCCTGCTCGGGACTGTTACCCAGAGGGCATTCACGAGACGATCGCGCGTGGCCTGCGGTCGTCACTGCCGGGCACGACCGTGGGGACAGCCACCCTCCAGGACGCGGACCACGGCATCACCGATGAAACCCTCGAACCCGTAAGTGTCCTTGTTTGGTGGTCGCACGTGGCCCACGAACAGGTCCCGGCCTCAGTCGTCGAGACTGTCCATGAGCACGTGCTGCGAGGTATGGGGATCATCCTGCTGCACTCGTCAGCCGAGTCGAAGATATTCAAGCGCCTGATGGGGACAACGTGCTCGTTCCGATGGAGGGAGTCAGGCGACCGCCAGCTCGTCTGGGTCACGGACCCGTCCCACCCCATTGCCGCCGGGTTGCCGCCGGTGATCGAGTTGGCCGAGGACGAGACCTATAGCGAGTACTTCGATATCCCCAAACCCGAAGCGGTCGTCTTTATCAGTTCCTTCACCGGGGGCGAGGTCTTCCGGAGCGGGTGCACCTTCAGGCGCGGTGACGGGAAGGTATTTTTCTTCAGCCCGGGCCACGAGACGTTCCCGGTTTACCATGACAAGCTTGTCCAGCAGGTCATGGCCAACGCAGTGGTGTGGGCCGACGCCGGCCGGGCGCAGGAGCCTCGCCGTTTGTTCCTCCACTCGCCTGAAGGCTGGTACAGGTCGCCCGCCACGCCTTGACCCGGGGGGGCACACCTTGACACAGATGGGGCGAACAGTTAGTTTTTAGAGCGTGTTCGGCCTGTGAAGAAATCGTTGAAGGGACAATGCGATGTCTAAAAAAACGATAACCGGCTCGCTGGTTTGCGGGGGTATGCTGTTTATGGGTGTCACTGGCATTACCCCACCAGCTTTTGCGTCGAATGTCGTGGACCTCACCATGTGGCAGCAATGGGGTGGCGGCCACGAAGAGGCTGCTCTCGACAAGATCATAAAAGAATACGAGTCGCTCAACCCGGGTGTCAAGATAACTGAGACGCCGGTGACTAATTCGGCCAAGATACTTACCGCCATTAGCGGTGGTACACCACCGGACATAGTGGACCTGGGCACGTCCCTGGAGCTGGGCGAATGGGCGAGCCGTGGGGCACTGATCCCGCTCGGCTCTTATATCAAGTCCTCGCACCTCAACCTGAACGTGTACGTTGGATCCGCCATCCAGGCCCTCACGGTGGACAACCAGCTCTACGGTCTTCCCTTTATGGACTTTGACGTGGGCCTGCTGTACAACAAGAACCTTTTCAAGCAGGCCGGGCTCAACCCCGACGACCCGCCCACTACGACAACGCAGTTGGAGGCCGACGCCTTCAAGCTTACCAAGCAAGAGAAAAACGGGACGATTACCCAGCTGGGCTTTCTCCCGGACTACCCGGGCCAGTCCAATGGACAGGTCTGCACGCTCGAGGACATGGGATGGGATTTCGGGGGCCAATGGTATAACCCCAAGACCCACGTCATCACCGCCAACGCGCCACAGAACATAGCCGCACTCAGCTTCGAGGCGAGCTTTTACCAGAAGTACGGGTCGAACAACATGGCCAACTTCGAGAGCAGTGCCGGGGCTTACCTGACCGCCAATGACCCGTTCGAGTCCGGGAAACTGGCGATGGTCTACGACGGGCCCTGGGCTTTGCAGTACATCGAAGCTAACCGTCCCGATCTCGCCCCCGACATCGGCGTGGCGCCGTTCCCGGCCCCGCCAGGCCTGGCCAAACTGCGGGGCACGACCTTCATAGACACCAACCCCCAGGTCATCCCGCGCGGTGCCCCGGACGCCTCCGCGGCTTTTGCTTTCATCAAGTGGGAGACGACTAACCCTCAGGTCACGGCCACGTTCGCCCAATTGGTGGCCAACCTGCCCCAGCTCAAGACGGTGCCCAGTTTCCCACTGGCTAAGGACGCTCGCTTCCAGGTGTTCATCAACGAAGCGAGCTCGTCCAACGCCCACGTCTGGCCTCAGCTGCCCTACTCCACCGAGTACGGGGTGCGTCTGTGCGAGGCCCAAGCCGACGTCATCTATGGCAAGACGACCTCGGCCAAGGCCATGGGCTCGCTGCAGTCGACCATGGAAAGTGAGGCGGCGAGCTCGTAGGGTCGGGACTGGTACTCCATGCCTAGATCAGTTGACCGGGCCCTTTATGTGGGTCGGCCGAGCTGGCCCAAGCGTCTTCTAAGGGGCCCGGTCCCCTTCTTGCTGCCGTGGTTGGTGGGCTTCATCGGGCTCACGTTGGTACCGCTGCTCCTGTCGCTGTACTGGAGCTTCACCAACTACGACATCCTCCAACCCCCTCAATGGGTTGGCACCGCCAACTACGTCGGCCTGGTCCACGACCCACTGTTCCGGACGTCGCTGGTGAACACCGGGTTCATGGTGGTCATCGGCGTACCCGCGGGCATCCTCCTCGGCCTGGGCTGCGCCTTGTTGTTGAAACGCCCGATACGCGGCTCGGCCCTGTACCGGGGGGCGATCTTCATGCCCGCCGTCGTGCCTTCCGTGGCCGTCGCCGTGATCTGGATATGGATCTTCAACCCCGACTACGGGCTGCTCAATGCCGCGCTGCGCCTTGTCCACGTGCACCCCCAGGGATGGCTTGACGACCCCTCCCTGTCCAAGCCCAGCCTGCTCATCCTGCTTGTCTGGGAGGCGGTCGGGCAGATCATGGTCCTCATGCTGGCCGGCCTGAAGGAGATCCCCGTCGAGCTCTACGAGGCGGCGTCGCTGGACGGGGCCAGGCCGTGGCACCGGTTCCGCTACATAACCCTGCCGCTACTGGGCCCGGTGCTTTTCTACAGCTTCATCGTCTGGATAATCTTTTATTTGCAGTTCTTCACCGAGGCCTTCGTGGCCACGGCGCAGGACCTCGGCGCCCCGGTGAACTCCACCCTTTTCTACTCCATCTACCTGTACCAAAACGCCTTCCAGTTCCTAAAGATGGGCTATGCGTCGGCAATGGCATGGATCTTGTTCGTGGTGACGATGTTGATAACCGTGGTGCTTTTCCGCCTCCAGCGCCGCTTTGTGTTCTACCGGGGAGAGCAACACGCATGACCTCCGTCCGTACCTTCGGTCAGTCAGTTCGCCGCCGGCACTTGGTGACCCAGAGCGCCCGCCACGTTGTCCTACTGTGCGTGGCCGCCGTCTTCCTCCTTCCCCTGGTGTGGATGGTGGCTAGTTCTCTCAAGTCGAACTCGGCTATTTTCGTCTACCCTCCTCAACTGGTGCCCACGCACCCGCAGATCAGCAACTACCGCAAGGCGTTCGACTACATACCCTTCTGGCTTTACTTCCGCAACAGCGTGATCGTGTCCGCGGCCACAATATGCGGCGTACTTTTCGCCTGCGTACCCGCCGCCTACGCCTTTTCCATCTTGCGCTGGCGGGGCCGGGAGATCGTTTTTTATATCGTGTTGGCCGGGATCATGCTCCCGTTCCAGGTGCTCATGGTCCCCTTGTACGTTATCTACAAGGACTTCCACTGGATCGGGACCCTGCTCCCGCTCATCGTGCCGCCGTTTTTCGGCCAGTACATTTCCTCCGCCTTCTCGGCCAGCCTGGCCATCTTTTTGCTGAGGCAGTTCTTCCGGTCCTTGCCCCACGAGCTGATCGACGCCGCCCGTATAGACGGAGCGGGAGAATGGGCGACGCTGTTCCGGATAGTGCTGCCCATCTCCAAGGGTGGGCTCATCACCGTGACCCTCTTCGCCTTCCTGTCGAGCTGGACCGACTTCCTGGCGCCGCTGATATTCCTGACCAAGGGATCGCTGTTCACCCTGTCGTTGGGCCTTCAGCAGTACCAGAGCCTCCACTTCACCGCCTTCAACTACCTGATGGCGGCGGCTTTCGTTTTCGCCCTCCCGGTACTTGTCGTGTTCGTGCTCGCCCAGCGCTTCTTCGTCGAGGGCATTGCCCTCACCGGTCTGCGAGGCTGAGCAGGGCCAGGTCCACCACGCCAGACGAGACCGCCACCGCACAAAAGGGGTTACCCAGCATGGACATGATCGACGGCATCGAAGCTACCAGCCGCAACCTCGACCTCCTCGAGGCGCGCTTGGCCGAAGTCCTGACTGGTGACCGGCGAGCGGGTTTCGCCGGGACGGGGCACCGGCCGCTGGTGATGTTCGGCATGGGGGGGAGCCTGCATGTGGCTGCCCTGGCCGCCCACGTCCTGCGCCGCGGCGGGTGCCCGGCGCTGAGCTTCGGGGCGAGCGAGCCGCTCCCTCACCTGCCCGAATGCCTCTACCTGGGGGTTTCGTTCTCCGGCGGGAGCCAGGAGACCCTGGCCGCCATGACGTCTCTTCGCGGCACGACCAGGGTGGCGGTGACCGGTAACCCGGTGTCAGCGTTGGGCGCCGAGGCGGACCTCAGCGTCCCGATGTCGCCACTGGGGGACACTCCCGTCTCAACCCTCAGCTTTACCGGTGGGGCACTGGCCCTGGTCCGTTTTGCCGAGTGGATCTACGCCCTCGAGCTGGCCCCGGCCTGGGCCTCGGTGGCGACCGAGGCTCGGGAGTTCCTCGGCCGGGCGGCGTTGTGGGCCCGGGAAATGGTGGGGAGGTACCTTGGGGAGGTCCGGGCCATCGACTTCGTCGGCCGTGGGCCTCTGGCCGCCGTGGCGGAGATGGCCGCCCTCATCACCAGGGAAGCCGCCCACGTGCCGTGCACGGGCTACGAGACCCGGCAGTACCTGCACGGCCCGATGGAGCCGGTGGACGGGTCTACCGGGGCCGTCGTACTGGGGTCGGGAAGAGAGCTCCAGCTCATGGAGGAGCTGCGAGGCTACGGGGCTCACGTCCTCGGCATTTCTACTTCGAAGGCGCAGGCCGAGGGCTCCCTCGGCCCGGCGACGCTGGCCCTACCCGAGATGGGCGGTCCGTTCAGCCCCATCCTGGCCGCCGTCGTCGCTCAGCGGGTCGCTTACGAGCTGGCCACAGCCCGGGGCCTGGTCGTCACCGGGGTGCAGCGCGAGCAGGCGGACACCCATGTGGCCCGCCCATGACGGTATCGGTCATCGGCAACGTCAACGTCGACCTGGTCCTGCGTGATGTCGACGACCTCGGCCAGCCGGGCAGCGAGCGGATAATCGCCGACGCGGCCCTGAGGGTCGCCGGGGCGGCGGGCACGACCGCCCTGGCACTGGCTCATCTGGGCAGCACCCCCCGGCTCTACGGTGTGGTGGGCGCCGACATCCTCGGGAGCCTGGTCCTCGCCGAACTGGCCCAGGGCTCTCTGGCCTCGGACATCGTGGTGCGGGGGCGAACGGGCATAAGCGTCGCCTGCGAGAGCCCACGCCGAGACCGCTCGTTCTTGACCTTCCTCGGTGCCCTCTCCAGCTTCGGGTGCTCCGACGTGCCCGAAGTGGCGTGCTCGGCCGAGCGGGTCATCATCACCGGCCACTTCTTGTTGCCCCTGTTCCGGGGCGGGGGCTCGTCCGCCCTTCTTGGTGCCGCCCGGCACCACCGCGCCGAGACCTTCTTCGACCCCGGCCCCGAACCTGACGGTTGGACGCCAGCCGGCAAAAAGGAGATCCTCGAGCTCCTGCCCCTGGTAGACGTGTTCCTGCCCAACGAGGAAGAAGCGTGCGCCCTGGCCGGCACGGACGACCCCGGCGCCGCGACCAGGGAGCTGGCTCAGCGCTCAGGAGGATGGGTGGTCACCAAGCTGGGGGGAAGAGGTGCCGTCGCCGCCCACGCCGGCGCCGGGGGCACACCGGTCCCTGCCCCCAGGGTCAGGACCGTCGATACGGCAGGGGCAGGCGATTCCTTCAACGCCGGCCTGCTCCACGGCCTCGAGACGGGCCGGACCATGCCCGACAGTCTCAGGGTCGCCCTGGCTACGGCCTCCTTGACGATCAGCCGGTCATCGGACAGCCGGTTCCCTGCGCCGGCGGAGGTGGCCGCTCTGGCTTCGCAGATCCCGGGTTAGTCCAGGGCCGTAGCCGTCTAATCTAGGAGCGTGAGCGAGACCGTGAGGGTGGCTGTCATCGGTGGGTCAGGCCTGTACGCCCTGGGGACGTCGGGAGAGGAGGTATGGCCCCACACGCCCTACGGCCGACCGAGCGATGCCATACGCCTGACCCGAGTGGGCGGGCAGTCGGTGGCGTTCCTACCGCGTCACGGCCGCGACCACACCGTGCCTCCTCACGAGATCAATTTCCGAGCCAATCTTTTCGCCCTTTCCACCCTGGGTGTCGAGCGGGTAGTAGGCCCCTGTGCAGTGGGAAGCCTGCGGCCGGACCTGGAGCCGGGGTCAGTGGTCGTTTGCGACCAGTTCGTCGACCGCACCCGGGGACGCCGGGACACCTTTTTTGACGGGCCCAAAGTGGCTCATTTGAGCGCCGCCGACCCTTACTGCTCGCAGCTGCGCCCGCTCGCCGCCGCCGCGGCGCGTCAGGCGGGCTTTGCCGTCGCTGATGCCGGGACGGTGGTCGTCGTGCAAGGCCCGCGGTTCTCCACCCGGGCAGAATCGCAGTGGTTCCAGCGCATGGGCGCCGATGTCATCGGTATGACCCAGTACCCCGAAGTCGTGCTCGCCCGTGAACTCGGTATGTGTTATGTGACGATGGCCGTTGTCACCGACTTCGACGCTGGCCTGGCCGGCCGCCCGGACGTGGCTGCCGTCACCCACGAGGAGGTCGTGGCCGCTTTCTCGCGCAGCCGTGACCGGCTCGTGCAGGCTCTGGAGATCCTGCTCGCCGCCGTCCCCGAGAGCCGCAGCTGTGACTGTCGAGCCACGGCGCCGTCCCCGGGACCAGGTGGTGATTGAGCCCCCGGCCCCGAGGACGGGCTCGCACCCCCAGGGTCACATGGGTATGGCCTCAAAGATCTCCACCGTACCGCCGGCTTGAAAGACCGGGCACCCGGCGGCCTTGGCCGTGGCGTCTTCGAGCGAGGCCGCCGTGATGACCGAGTAGCCGCCCACACCAAGGCTGCTGCTACCGGCCGCCCCGCGTGAGCCGACGGTCGCCGACGAACCGAACGGGTTGCCCATGTCGGTGACCGAACCGCCCAGGACCCCGAACCACGCCCCCCATGCCTGCATTGCCTTCTCCTGCTCCTCGGGGGTAGCGGCCATCTGGCCACCGGTGTACAAGTAGACGAACTTTGCCATGTCAGCTCCTTTCGCTTGCCGTCGGCGCTCGTCGGCCGACGTGCGCCGCTACTGGTAACGACGATCGTGCCGGCCGGAGATCGACACACCGTCCTTGGGCCCTCGACGGTGCCGAGCCCGGGCCACGACGTGCCCGCTCGGAGGACTAGGCTTGGTGCAGTCGTCCCAGACCTGGCACGTCGTCCAGGGCTCGTTATGTTCTGTTCGCGACAACTTTGTGCGTTCACCAGGCCCGAAGTCAACGTGGTAGCCCAGCACCAAGGCCGGCCGAAGCCAACGGCCATGTCGCCGCTGGGTAGCCAAGGAGCGAAAATGTTCGATCGGTTCACGAGAACGGGTACGGCGCGACGGGAAGCGGACGCATTGGTCCGGCGCCAACAGTCCATCCGGTACTCGGCTCTTTACCGTAAAGCCTGGAACACCAAAGATAGCGAAGGGCATCTTCTGAACGGTATGCAGAAGTTCGACGCCGCCGTCCTGGCCCCCGTCGGCGGCAAGATCAGGAAGTTCCATGACGGGGGTCGCGGCCACGTGCCGGAGGCCGTCTTGGACGAGCTAGAAATGAAGGTCGACGCCTTTGTGGCCAATGGTGGGGCCTAGCCAATGGTGGGACTTAGCCAATGGTGGGACTTAAGAGCCAACCGTGGGGTCTGCTCGAGTGAGGCGGCCCTTCGGACAATAGGAGCCATGTCGTGAGACAGATCGTGATGGACGGCCCCCGCCGGAGCCATGTGGCGAGCGTCCCCGAGCCGGTGATCACCGAGGACCAGATCTTGGTGAAGCTGACGTACACGGGGATGTGCCACTCGGAGTGGTACCCGTGGTCAACCGCTAAAAAGGGTGACGTCTTCGGTCACGAGTCCGTGGGCGTCGTCGCCCAGACGGGCGGCAACGTCCAGGGTTTCAACGTTGGTGAACGGGTCACGGGCCTGGGCGGCGGCGGCTACAAGGAGTTCATCGTCATGGACCCGGCGAAGACGGTCCACGTGCCCGACGACGTCAAGGACGAAGACGCGCTCGTCGAGCCCCTGGCATGCATGCTCAGCGCGGCGACCAAAATGCCTCTGACCACCCCCGGCGACCGGGTCGCGGTCGTCGGCACCGGGTACATGGGACTCGGCCTGGTCTCGTTGTTCAAGGTGATGGGTTACGCCGACATCGTTGCCATCGACCTCAGGGAAGAGGCGTTGGCGAACGCCCTCGAGTTGGGCGCCACCGAGGCTTACCACCCGGCCGACCTGCCCAAGGGGTACAAGCTGGACTGGCCGGCGATCGGTGGGCCAGACCTGACCCGCGACGGCCATGCGGTCGACATCTTCAATATCGGCTTCCAGAACGTCGTGGAGTTCGCCGGCACGGAAAGCGCGTTGCAGCTGGCCGGGGACATGGTTTGCGCCCACGGTCGTTTGGGGATCGGGGGCTACCACAATGACGGGCCGAGGACGATCGACTACGGCTTGTGGAACTTCAAAGCCCTCACGGCGGTCAACTGCCACGAGCGCCGCATCATGTGGGAGGTGGACCTGAGCCGCCGGTGCCTGACGATGCTGTCCCAGGGCGTCTGGAAGTTCACCGGGCTCGCCTACCACGTCTACGACATGAAGGCTGCTGACAGGAGGGCGAGCTGCCTCTCTGGGGCCGCTCCCCGAGGCGATGACGGCGCTCCCGGGCGCCGGCCGGTACGTGCGGGGCGCCGCGCGGCGGCACCTGAAAAGTTTACGATCGTGCTACCATTGACTTGACACACCGTCGAGGTTCACCTAGCATCACCAAACTGATAAGGCGAACACGTTCGATCACAAGAGGCTCATTAGGCCCGTGCACCGCGGGGACCGATTTTTGTCACCCTGGCTCGAAAGTGTTGTCGTCGGCTACACCCACTACCACTGATGGAGGCATTCATGGCAGCTGCTGATAACTCATTTTCGCGGCGAAAGTTTTTGGGCGTGGCTGGTGCTGCAGCGTTGACGCCCGTGCTGGCCAAGGGGGCAGGGATCAAGCGCTTCCTGCCCGAAGGCTCGGACCCGAGCATCAGTCTGTGGAACGGTGCTTGGCCCATTCCCCAGACCGATACCCTCAGCAGCAAACTCGTCTCAGAATTCAAGTACCAGAACTACACGGGCAACTACGACGTCCTCACGGGGAATATCTACGAGGTGGTCGAAGCCG
>JBKQUU010000339.1:0-27881 GCA_052325485.1 Acidimicrobiales bacterium
ACGCTTGCGGCGCGTGCTGCGGGACCGTCGATATGGGCGGGCTCACGTTGAACTCCAGCCCATTTAGACCCACCCATAATCGGGTTGTTCGGGATGCGGAGCAGGGCCAGGTTTCGGCGAGCCGAGCTGACTGCCTCGAGACCGGGAGCCTGACAATGGACTTCGGCGCTCGGCGCGCCGCGCCCAAGGTGGGAGGTGCGTCCGGCCGGCGTCAACAGTCTCAGCCCGCAGCTGCCGAACCGATAACCACGGCCAGTTCGTCGCGGCTATTGATGCCGAACTTTCGGTATACGGAGCGCAGGTGGTACTCGACCGTCTTCGGGCTGAGGAAGAGCGCGCCCGCCGCCTGGCGTGTGGTCTTCCCGCCTGCCAGCACCAGCGCGATTTGCAGTTCCTGTGGCGTCAGCTTGTCCTGCGCAGAGGGGTCGCGGCGGCGTGCTGTCTCACCCGTTGCGGCCAGCTCAGCCCGAGCTGCCGCCGACCACGGCTCGGCCTGCAGTTCGTCAAAGATCCGTATAGCACGTCGCAAGTGTGCCCGGGCACGTATGCGCTTGCGGGAACGGCGGAGGCGGCTCCCATATGCGAGGCAGGTGCGCGCCGTCTCGAACAGGTCCGGCGTCTGCTCGTGCAGCTCGAGCGCCCGCTCAAAGTGCTCCCCCATCTGGGCCTCTGTCGATACGACCGCTCGGGCCCGTGCCGCACGGGCGAGGGCCCACGGCTGGCCCTTGCGCTGCGCCTGCTCCTCGTAGTCGTCGGCCGTGCGGAGCGCGATCTCGCGCCGTCCCGCCCGCATGTGCAGCTCCACCAGCTCCGGGCCTGGGCTGAGATCGACGTCTCCTATCCCGTGGGCCTGGAGGATCGACGACTGCCGTTCAAAGGCGGCAACCGCTTCTGCTTGACGCCCCAGGCCAAGGTCGAGCTCGCCGAGGGCCGCTGTGGCCCAGATCTCGCACAGCCCAAGGCCCAGATCGCGGGCGAGGTCCAACGCCTCCTGCGCATGTGCACGACAGTCGGCATCCCTCCCCATGCGGGCCTCCAGCCAGGCCAACCTCGCTAGTGCAGCCGAGAGGTCGGTCCGTTGCCCAGTTTCACGGGCGAGTTGGAGGACCTCGTGGAACGAGGCAAAGGCCGCGGCCGGTCGGTCGGTCGTCGCCTGGTCGATAGCGAGGTGGCTGAGCAGGTACGGCAACAGCCCGATGGCCGCCTGTTCCCGCGTGACCTGGACAGCACGGTCGACCAGGGTGCGTAGGGGGCCGGATTCCCGCAACCAGATCGGGCACATGGCCGCCCAGACCAACAGGCGCGGATCTTCGGAGAAGTCCTGCACCGAAAGGGCCAGCGCGCCGGCGGAGCGGAGGAGCGCGGCCCCGCCGGGCCCGTCGCCGGTGAAAAGGAGCGCCATGCCCCGCGCCACGGTGGCGTAGAAGGTACAGCGGAGGCTTGCCCCTTGGGGTGCAAGCTCGCTGATGCGCGCGGCTGCCGCGTGCATTGCGGCGGGGTCCCCGGCGTAAAAGGCGGCGTTAACCAACTCCGCCAACATGACGACCGCCCGCTCGTTATCGACTCCGCGAGCCAGCTCAGCCCCCGCGGCCAGGATGGACTGACCCTGGCGCACAGTTCCCAGGCGGGACGACAAGTGCCCACGCAGGTGCTCCAGTGCCACGGCCGTCTCCGGCGACGTGTCATGGCGCCGGGCCCTCTCGACCAGCTCCGCGGCACGTGAGGCGAGCCCGGCGGACCAGGCCGCCTCGGCTGCCGACTGGAGCAGACGGGCGTGCCGCTGCTCCTCGGGGGCAAGATCGGCCGCCCGCTCGAACGCCCGAGACGCCACGTCGTAAGCGCTTCGGTTGCGCGCCCGCAGGCCGGCCTGCTCCAGTGCGGCGCAGGCGGCGTCGTCGGGACCGAGCGAGCCGAGGGCGAGGTGCCACGCCCGGCGGTCAGCCTCGGCGTCCGGAAGGACGTCGGCGAGGGCGCGATGGCAGGCCCGGCGCCTAGCCGAGTCGGCGTCCCCGTACACGGCTGTGCGGACGAGGGGATGGCGGAACTCGATCCGCCCGTTGGAGACATCGACAAGCCGCTCCGACTCGGCGGCAGCAATCCCTGCTGGGTCGAGCCCCAGCACGCGAGCAGCCCGGGCCACCGATGCCCACTCTCCAGCGTCGCTCGCCGCCGCGAGCAGGAGGAGCTCCTGGGCTGAGGTGGGCAGGCCGCGAATACGGGCGAGGTACAGCTGGCCAACGCTGGTCACAACCGGAAGGGGAAGGTCGATGGGCACCTCCGACTCGACGCGATCGAGGCCGTCGGCGAGTTCAACCAAGGCGAGCGGGTTCCCCCCCGCGTGCCTGTGCAACCGGGCGACGACCGGTGGCGGCAGCGGTCGCCCGGTGCGGATGGCGAGCAGCTCGGCTGCCGCCTCGAAGTCCAGCCCTTCGAGCCGGAGGACTGGGATGTCGGGGCCGGCGAACAGTGCGCCAAGGCCCTCGCGCAAGCTGATCACGACGGCTACCCGGTCGGCCTCAAAGCGCCGCAAAGCGAACAGTAGGGCGCCGGAGCTCGACCCGTCGAGCCATTGAGCGTCGTCGACCAGGACGAGCAGGGGCTGTTCCTCGGCCGCGGCTGCTATCAGGCTTAGCGTTGCAGCACCCACGGCAAAACGGTCAGCCGGTCGGGCGGGACGTAGCGCGAGCGCGCTTTCCACGGCTACGGCCTGCGGGCGAGGTATGTCCTTGATGCAACTGAGCACCGGGCGGAGCAGTTCGAACAGACCGGCAAAAGGGATGGCAGCTTCCGACTCGATCCCCCGTGCCCGGAGGATCCGCATCCCTTCAGCGCGCTTCCCGGCGTAGGCGAGGAGGGCCGACTTGCCAGTGCCAGGCGCGCCAACGATGGCAAGCACACCGCTGCGACCGGACTGAGCAGCCCCAATGAGCCGTGAAATCACAGCCTGCTCGTGGGCACGGCCGACGAGCACGTCGCCGGGCCGGATGGCGACCGGGGAGGGCGGGACGGCCATGCTCAACTGTACCCACGGCCTGCAGGAACGGCTCCGGGCCCGGTGCGAGAATGATTAGGGGGCCCCCCGAAGCGAACCGGCACCGCCGCCCGGTACCGTCTCGAAACCACAACTGGAGGAGAGACGAAGGTGACAGCAGTCCAAGAACCGGCCGCCTTAGACGCGGACAAATTGATGAGCTTCGTGTTCAACGCCGTCTCAGAAGTCGGAGCCACATTGAACACGGCGCTCGTCGTGATGGGCGACAAGCTCGGGCTCTACCGGGCGCTGGCGGGTGCTGGCCCGCTGACGGCTACAGGGCTGGCCCAACGAACCGGCACATCTGAGCGGTACGTGGCGGAGTGGCTGAACGCGCAGGCGGCAGGCGGGTTCGTCGAGTACGACCCCAACAGCGGCAGGTACGTACTGCCCCCTGAGCAAGCAATCGCTTTGACCGACGAGTCGAGCCCGGCCTACCTGCCAGGCTTCTTCCAGATCGCCCTCGGGTCGGTGCTCGATTCTCCCCGTATCACCGAAGCAGCGACAACGGGCGAAGGCATCGGCTGGCACGACCATGTGAGCGATGTGCACGAGGGTTGCGAGCGGTTCTTCCGCCCCGGCTATAACGCGCACCTCGTGTCGGAGTGGCTGCCGGCCCTGAGCGGCGTCGTCGAACGGCTCGAGCGCGGGGCGTCCGCGGCCGACGTCGGCTGCGGGCACGGCGCTTCCACGATCCTCATGGCGCAGTCCTTCCCGGCCTCTCGGTTCGTGGGATCTGACTACCACGAGGGATCGATCGACAAAGCCCGGCAACGAGCCGTGGTCGCAGGTGTGCAGGACCGCGTCCAGTTCGAGACCGCCCCCGCGTCAGCCTTCAAGGGTCAGCACTACGACCTCGTCACGATGTTTGACTGCCTCCACGACATGGGCGACCCCGTCGGCGCGGCGCGGCACGTGAAAGAGGCGCTAGCGCCCGACGGCACCTGGATGATCGTCGAGCCTGCCGCCGGCGACCGAGTGGAGGACAACCTCAATCCCGTCGGCCGCGCGTACTACGCCTTCTCAACGCTTTTGTGCACGCCATGTTCGCTATCCCAAGAAGTCGGCCTGGCGCTGGGCGCGCAAGCCGGGGAGGCGAGGATCCGAGAGGTGGTGACTGCGGCTGGCTTTACACGGTTCCGCCGCGTGGCCGCGACTCCCTTCAACACCGTGTTCGAAGCTCGCCCCTAGAGCCCTGAAGCCGCGCGCTGGCTGGGCCGCCACGGCCACGGAAGTGCAATTACCGACAGCGCCGCCCCCTTTTCGGTTGACGCTGGTCGTGGCGCGCCCGGCGCCGCTCACCTTCAGGCGTTGAACGCAATGCCACCCTTAGCTCACAACCCCCATGGGAGGAAAACCATGACCTTCATTCAGATCATCGAGGTCACGACCACTCACCAGGACGAGATCCAATCTTCGATGGACGAGCGGGTAGCCACGACCGAGGGCAAACGACGGGCGCAGCGTTCCACGGTCACCGCTCACCGGGACCAACCAGGTGTCTATGTCCAGATAGTGGAGTTCCCCTCTTACGAGGAGGCGATGGCCAACTCCAACCTCCCAGAGACCAGAGAGTTCGCCGAACGGCTGGCTAAGCTCTGTGACCACCCTCCGACGTTCCGCAACCTCGAAGTACGCCGGGTCGACGACTTGTCCTGAAGGGACGGACGTCCGGTCCTGGGCCCAGGGCCACGGGCCGCAAAGTTGACCAAATAACGCGGTTCCATTGCCTCAGAACTGGCAGATCTGGCGCCGAACGGGTCGGCTTCATTCTTTGGACGCGCCGTAAATAATCGGCGTTGTCCCGAGGCCGGGACAACGCCTTCGGGCCACCTCCACGAGGGCTCTGGTGAGCCCAGATGGGCGTCGGGCGAGGTGAGATGGAGGCGTTCGAGGACCAGCTCACACCTCCCACCAGACAAGGAGCTGTCGGAGGCCCCAGGCCAGAATCCAGGATGTCGATTCGATCTCAACAAGGACATCCTTCACAGGCCTCGGCCGTTCGCGGGCGAACCCCATCTCCTGTGGTCCTCGGCACCGGCCAGCCAGAGCTGAGCTGATGGCCGCACATGTGTGGCCCGACCGCCGGGGGTCTCACAGGGGGGAGAAGAAGACCAGCGCCGGAGGCCGGGTCACCGGCCCGCCAAAGGGTCAGTCCTTGACCACAAAGACCCATTCGGTCGGGTAGTCGGCTATCACGGAACGCACGTCCCGTTCCAGGTCGGACGGCGCCACCACCATGTCCGTTCCGCCCTCGCCGAGCGAGCCGCCCTGGGTGACATGGGCGAAGCAGTCGTCGCCCATGGTGAAGGCCAAAGGCAGCGTCTCGGCGCACGCGCCCTCACTGCTGCACAAGTCCTGGTTGACCAAGATTTTCAATTAGGGCTCCTCTCTAGGGGGTACGACGTGGCTAGCTTGACAAAGCACTTCATCACGGATTTGACAAAAAAGGCAGAGCGACGCCAGCAAGTGGCCTTGACCGGCCGACATCCTGGCTCCGCCGGTCTAGGTGGCCGTCAGAAGGAAGCCTCATTGGGCGTTCCCGGGGGAGCCGGTGGCCACCAACCATTTCAGTCGAGAACCTCGATCGGGAGGCGGCTCAAGGTCCGCCGCAGTTGAGGGGCGACCTCGCCGATGTCCCGCAGCGTCACCCGCGACCGAGCGTTGGCCCAATATGCCGGCACCGGCTGGAGGGCGGCCTTAGCAAAGGCGTCAGAGAGCTTCGTCTGGGCCGGGACGCTCGTGCCGGCCAAGATTTCCCCCATCGTGTGCGGGATGGTCTCAAGGACCTGACGGGGCCGGGTGAGGTCAATGACGAACATCTCCCGGCGCTGGAGGTTGATCGGGTCTTCGGCCAGCGAGAACAGGTCGGCCAGGAAGTGCGGGGACTGGGTGGGGTCATCTTCGCGTCGACGCCAGCGAGTTAGCTGAAGCTCGATGACCCTTTGGTTGGTGACGACAGTGGTGCAGCGCCCCGAGGCGCACCCGTCCAAAGAGATGGACATGACGGACTCGTCGCTGCCGAGCATGCTGCACACGGCGCGGATGGCGCTGTGCGCTCGGATGTAGGCCTCCGCCGGCTCGTGGATGTACGTGTCATGGGGGCTGGCCAACCGTCGCAGTTCGAGGACCCCCCGTAGACGTGAAGGAGACGACCCGAGCTCCAGGGCAACTTCCTGGGCCTTCTTGTTGCTCGCGCCCATGAGCTTTGCCGCGATGTCCCCGAGGATTATGACCATCCGTTCGTGAGGGACGAGGTCCTGGAGGGCCGAAACTGCGCCCGCCAAGTCGGGCTGCTGGGTCACTCTGCGAGAGAGTAGCCACTCCCAGAGTGTTTGTCACTAGGCATGGCGAAGAAACCACTGACGGTGGACAAAATGCCCCAAATGGGCTAGTGGGACCGGACGGGCCGGGCGAGTCGTCCGACACGAGCCAACACGGCGCAACGACGCTAACCCAAGGTCGTGGCCGCCCTCAGCTCAGGGCTGGCCAGGAGCCTGGTGGTCCTCTTGGGCTCGTACCTGGTCCTCAGCACGGAGACTGTCCATGGCTGTTACATGGCCCTATGCCGCACCTCGTCCATAATCGAGTCCACCTATTGCGGGTCCAAGTCGTTACCGCGAGGCACTCGCCCGCCCAAGAGCGTTCGGTTCGCACGTTCGTCGGGCAGGAAGCAGCTTCGGCTCGGGGTTACCCCTGGTCGTCGACGACGTCGAGGTTGTAAAACGTCGGCGGGCCGTCAGCGAAGCCCATCAGTTTCTTCGATAACCGATCGGTCTCTGGCAGGGCCGAGTTCTCCATCGCCTCTTCGTACGAATCGAAGAAGACGATACTGAAGTAGCGACCATCGTTGTCTCGGTCCTGGCACAGGACTCTCCGCCGCGCCTTGCGCTTACCCTCGGTGGCTTGTGCCCACTCGTCGGCGACGGCTTGCATCTCGCCAGGTCTGGAGGTCCGGTACTCGATGATCTGGATGAAGGCCACGGCTGTCCCCTTTCGGATCGCCAGATCGGTGACGGGTGAGGTCCCGGTCACCCAAGCGAGTGGGCTATATGCCTACATCGCCTTCGAGCCCATGTCAACGGGCAAAGGCGCCCAGCCCGTGGTGCTGGTCTGCTCCAAGGGCACGAGCCGTTGGTTGAGCGGGGTTCGGCATCACCGTTCTCGTCGAGGAGTCGGCCTTGGCCAGGGCACAGGTCGTCGCGGCTCTGCGCTACCGAGCCGCGTACCCGGGCGAGGTCGGTGGTGGCAGGCCCTTCAAATCGCGGTCTTTGCCCATCGCCACCAGTTCCACTCCGGCCTGATCGACGCGCCTGGAGACCTCTCGGTAGCCGCGCCGCTCGTTCATGGCCAGGTCGTCCCCGCTCTTGTGCCCAGCGCCGAGCTGGAACCTGCGCACCTGAGGCGGGGCGGCCGACTCCAGGGTCGAGAGAAGGCGCGAGCCGACGCCTTGGCCCTGCAGGTCTGGCGCCACCGCCACCCGGCTGACCCAACCGATCGACCCGTCGAGGGTGAGACGAGCGGTACCCACCAGCCGGCTGCCGAGCCACGCGCCCATCGTCACGGTGCTGGCCAGTTCGCGCCTGATCTCGTCGACCGTCTCGACCAGGGGCGGGATCTCTACCGTGCCGTACAAACGGGCCTCGGCCACGAAGGCCGCTCGTTGCAGGGTGTGCACCTCGCCAGCGTGCTCCGGCCCGATCACGCCGTAAACCACTTCACCCGTCTCGCTCATGATCGCTCCCCAGGGGGTCTCGGTATGAGGCGCTTAGGAGGACCTGCCCCGCCGATTAATGCCGTCAAAAGATACGCAGGCTCACCAGCTGGTGACGAGTCGCGCACGGTCTAGACGTCTTGGCCGACCAAGATTGGATCGTTGGCGGTCTACCTCGACAAGGTCATTCATTGGGGCTGGCCCCCGGCCCTCGCGCCGAAGCGCTGTGCGCGAGTTGATGGCAACGCTGACCTGGCCGCCTTGGCGCGCGGGCGACCTACCGGCGGAACGCGGCTCGGGTTGCGGCCGCGGTGGCGCTGAAGTACTCCCGTGGTCGGATGAAGCCCCACTCGTTGAATGTCTGGCCGTTGGTGACGGCCCGTCGGTAGCCGAAACAGGTTAGGTAGAGGGTGCGAATGTACATGAGCGCCTCGAGCCGGTCGAGCTCTTCGTCGGTCGGCTCGACGTGACGGTGGTAGGCATTGACGGCAGCGTCGATGCGCTCCTGGTCCGCCCGACGTGGGTTCCACAAACCCGTACCCCATATCAGGTAAGCCAAGTCGGCGAGGCGCGGCCCGCGCCCAGACGCTTTCCAGTTGATCGCCACCGGGCCTTGTTCGCTCAGGACGGCGTGATCGGGGGCGTGGAGGAGGTTCCCGTGGAGCAAGCCTTCAGGAAGGCCGTGGCCGTCGTCGGCTGAGCGCACCTTGTCGCGGAGCCGTTCGAACCGTTCGCGCTCGCCGGCCGCGACCTTCGTGTCGATGGCGTCGAGGAACGACAGGGCGGCCAGCAGGTCCTGGCGCGGCGTGCCCTCACGGCTCGGGTCCTCACCGCTCGCTCCACCCGGGCGGCTGACCGAACCGTCGTACGCCAGCGAGTGCAGCCGGCCGAGCAGGTCACCCATCATGGCGAACTTGGCGGCACCATCGGGGAGCTGGGCACCCTCGACGAAGCGGGTCACGAGGACCGCACTGCCATCGAACTCAGATACGGGATCATCGACCGCCAAGCGCTCGGCGGGGTAGTCCTGGCGCTCCAAGAAGCGCAGGACCGCGGCGTCGCCCTCGACGTTGGCACGCGGCCGAGAAGGCGGGAACGCACGCGCAACCCAGGGCTCACCGTCGTTCCTGTCGATGCGGAAAACGTAGGTCTTATGCACGCTCAGCTTGGTCGCGGCAACAGCGTCGATGCAGTAGCGGTCCCTGAGATGGGCGAGCAGCCGCTCGGCGACGGGCTCATGGTCCATCCTCGCACCGAGACCCTCGAGATCGCTCAGCGCCCCGGTGTAGCGCTGACCAGTTTCTTCGGCGTGGCGGCGGACAACCTTCTTGAAGCTGGCTTCCTTGGTCATGGACAAGCCTCCCAGTGGTACCCCCGTCCCCCAGTGACGCGGTGCCAGAAGATGGCCCGTGACATCTACGACCGAGAGGGCGGATCCCCTTCGCCTACGGGACCCGACTGGGGCGGATGTCCCACGGTTGGGCGACCGGTCGCCGCCATTAACACTCTTCCTGAGGCGCTGAGCGTTTGTCAAGGCGCTCGACCCACGAGATGACCCTGCCGGAACCGCTGACCCGCAGACGACGTTCTCGATCGATCCCTCGACAAAGGACAACCATCGACCATGTCACGGCACTGCCCGAGCTGCTCGACAGCTCCACGACGGCGGGGATGAGGGCCGCATCTGGCCGGCGCAGGCCGTCGCTCCCCGTTCCGGCCCCCTCGGTAGCGCCAGGCTGGGCTACGACGGCGTCGCAGGGTACCGGAAGTCGACGTTGTAGATGTCGTCGTTGACGACGTCCACTACCCGCCGCACGGGCGTGGCGACGTCCCCGGGCTTGAGTTGCGGCGCGATCGTGCAGGGGCCTTTGTCCAGCAGGAACTCGTAATAACCGTTAGCGTCGGTGGTCGTTGTGCCACCGCTCGGGCAGGAGGCGTTCATGGTTATGTCGGGAGCCGGCGCTGCGGACCCCGCCACAGTCACCTGGCCGCCCACCACTCGCTTGTAGGTCACCGCCCACCCCTGCGCCACGCCCGCCGCGTCCGCTGGGGTGCCCATCTCGGAGCACGGCCCGCCGCCCGCGCCGACGAACCATGCACCGTCGCCCGTCGGGACATCGTAGTTCACGTCCACGCCAGTGTTACCGGGCGTGATGGTCGTCGTGGACCAGACTTCATCCTCCGCTGGGCCTCTAACATTGCTGATAAACACCCAAGGCTCGCTAGGGCTGGGATCGGCATGGGGGCCCGTCCGGTTCCAAAACGCGAAGTACCCGTGGGCGTTCTTGCTGAGCGGTACCAGGATGAACGTTGACCCGCGGCAACTGCCGTCTGTATCGGACCACTGCTCCTTCATCGAAACGGGCCAGCTGACACAACGCAGCCCAGGGCCGAAGTCGAGGTCGTTCAGGGCATACTCGGGCAAAGCCCTCGGGCAACCCGTGCTGGCGTCCACGGGGCTGCCTGCGGCTACGAGCTGGGCGGATGCGGGGACGCTGCCGATCGGTAGTGCGCCCAAGCTGAAGATGGTGGCTATGCAGGCCACCAACGCCATGCTGACCCTCCACGGGCGCTTGCTGGCACCTGGCCGCCGCCAAGGTAGGTGATGCCTGCGCTGGCCCGATGCGGCGAACGAGCTCCTCACTGATTGCCTCCTCTGTAGCCTGGCCGTACTTGGCTGGCCCACCGTAGGGCCTGAGCGTCACACCAGCGTCACACGGCTTCCATGCTCGACCACCCCCGATGTGGGCGAGGCGCGCCGAACCCGTGAGTACTCCGGTGATGGGGCACTACAGGCCGTGGTCTACCGGGCCGAGCGTAACACGCATCCTCCGACCCAACAGCCCTTGCCCAAGGGCCCCTATCCCGATCCCGTAATGACACTAATGGCGCTGCCGCGCTTCCCGCCGTCGCCGGTGACGGGTCACACCGATCGACACTCCCCTGACGGTTCTAGTATTCGCTAATTCAGCGAGTTGGGCTGAACAAGTTGCTCGCTCATACAGAATATGCACTCATAATCCCGCTGGCACGACCATCGTCTTCCGTCGCCCATATTGTCCTGGCCTCAGGGCCTGTAGCTCAAAGCCGAGCGGCGCGATTAACTTCAGGCCAGGCGGACCCATGGGGAGGCCGTCGTGGGAGACGATGCGCAGGCCGAGGCGGATGGCCGCTGACGCGACCCAGTGGCCGCGTCAGACACCGCCAACCACCCATGCGGCCTGGGGCGGACGTTTCGCGGAGCCCTACGCGTACGCTGGCGCTAGACAACGGGTTGCGGCCGGCACTGCAAGTACTAGGAGGACGAGAGTGCGCTCGACGTGGATAGGGACAGCTGATGCGTGACGACGTCCGTGAGGCCCTGGCTATCGGGCCCTCCTCAACCATGGAGCAGCGCACAATCGACATCACCACGACTGGTCGGCGCTCCGGACAGCCACGGCGGATCGAGATCGTTTTCTACCGGTTCGAGGACAACATCTACCTGAGCGGGATCCCGGGGCCGCGTACCCGAGACTGGCTGGCGAACCTGACCGCTGAGCCGCACTTCATCTTCCACCTCAAGCACGACGTCATCGCCGATCTCCCCGCGGTAGCCACAGTTGTCACTGACACCACAGAGCGCCGTCGCGTGCTCAGCCACTTCGTCGACGAGTTCAACCTGCGCCGCGACCCCGCCGGCCCCTGGCCCTTAGGTGAGTTGGAGCAGTGGGTGAAGCAAAGCCCGCTGGCAAGCGTTAGTTTCCCGGACGGCGACTGACCCGCCAAACCGGTTGCAGCACCCATCTCGCCTGCAGTAGGCGAGGTGGAACCGGGGGTAACCTCGCATTCAACGTCCGATCAGCGCCGGCCGAGGGGGGCTTGCGGTCCCGGGCACTCCCGAACAACGACTCTGGCTCGAAACCGCGATGGCGTTCGCCTGAGCACCGCGCACGCTGGGGATGCCGCCCCGAGCGCCCAGATCTGTTTGCGCCGCGCCACCGCCAGGCGTCCCCCTTCCGTCGCGCCAGTACGAGGCCTAACGCTCCTATGCCGCTCGGCGCCTGCGCCGGTGCGGTTGGAGGAGAGTAGGCTCCCGTGCGGTCCCGGCGCTGGTCACAGCAACCGACCTTGGCCCGATCGGTCCGGGCGTGTTTGTAACCGACCCGATGGGCGCTTACCGCCCCGGACGGAAGACGGACCCTACGGCGGTGTCCGCTCCAGAAACTGCGCCAAGTCGCCAAACCCTGTGATGGTCGGCAGCTTCGTGCTGATCGGCACGCCATTCGGTGGCGTGCCACGCCTTGGTGGCAAGCGCGGCGTCTTCCAGCGAATCTCGGTCACATCAGAGTTGAGATGGCTTACCGCATTGTCGCTTCGTTCCCCTGGTCTCAGGGCTCGTGCCAGCAGGCGTGCGGGGTGGTCACAAGGTAACAAGTTCGGCGAGGTGGGCCAGAGAGTTACCCAGATGGTCGGGAGGGAACGGGGGGAACCGGATGCGCTGGCGGAAGAAGTCAGGGACCGCCGACCAGCCATAGGAGAGGGTGACCTTGGTCTTGGACGGCCCAGTTGGCGTTAGGTCGTATCGCCAGATCCAGTCTCCGAAGCGCGGGCCGCCGTTACCGGTGTCCTGGCCAAGCTCCCAGGAGATGGCCCGGGGCGGGTCAAACACCTTGACCCGGTTGGCCATCTGGTAGTTCCCGTCGGGGTGGTTCGGGTTCGGGTGGTACATGGCCATACGGAAACCTGCCCGGCCGCGGTCAACGGGTCCCTGTCGAGCGGTTCGCGGACCCCGTCGGTGCCGTCGATCGCGACGTGCTTGGCGGGTCGACAAGGATCGCGAAGATGACCTCCGCCGGGGCGTCGGGGGCCACGATGGTCTGGGGGGCCCCGGCCTCGCTCAGGTACTTTCTCCAGGCAGGCCCGACGAGTAGCCTCCTGGCATGGGTGCGTCTCAGATCCCCGTCGTCAACGGGCTTCTTCAGTTCGAGTGCCCTCGATGCCACCTTCCCGCATCGGAGCGCTTCTACGGTCCGTGCGGATCGTGCCGGGCCGAACTGAACAACGAGTTCTACCGGGCACCTGGCATCGTCACGGAACCCGGGCCGTCCCGCTTCGAGCCCAAGATGAACGTCGTCCCGAACTTCGTCGCCACCAAGGACGACTTCGACGGTCCCGACGAGGAGTTCCCGGTCTAACCCAAGCCGACGGGGCCAAGCTCGGTCAACAAGCCGTTGTGCGGCTCAGCGCCACTTCCTGACATGGGGGCTAACTGCCTCGTCCACCCGAAGGAGAAGGCACAGCGCCGTATGTGGCGTCGCCGGCGCCAACCGGCGCTCGGGCCCTAAAGGGGACCTGTCGGCTTCCCGCACTATGTGCGGGAAGCCCGCGCCGAACCACACTTCTCCAGCTCAGGTATGTGACGCGGGTCAGCATCGGGACCTTTCGGTTCCAGTCTGACGGGTTATCGGCTGGGAGCCGGCTCCTACCCGTTGGCCAGGAGGGCCGCCGCGATGGCCGGTACGCGCTGTGGATCGGATATGGCGTCGATCTCGAGGATCTTGCCGCCGGCGATCGTGAACCCGATCACCGTTATGGGCTCCCCGTCGGCGGTGACGACCACCCCGGCAGCGCCGCTGACGAGCGCCGGGCGCAATCGCATGCCCGGGCGGACCAACAACGACCGCAGACCGCGGCCCGCTTGGCGGGTGACCGCCTCGGGCCCCCGGAGCAGCCGCGAGGCCGCGGGAAGACCGGCGCCCCCGTCGATGCGCAGGACGACGTCTGGATCGAGCAGCCCAACGAGCGCGTCGAGGTCCCCGTCGCGGGCGGCGGCGAAGAAGGCGTCGACCAGCGCTCGTTGGAGGCCAAGGTCGGTCTCGGGCGCGTCTGGCGCCGCGCCTCTCACGCGGCGTCGGGCCCTGCTGGCGAGCTGCCTCGCCGCTGTCGGCGTCCTCTCTACCACCGGGGCGATGTCCTCGAAGGGCAGGTCGAAAAGGTCGTGCAGAACGAACGCCAACCGCTCGGCCGGGGCCAGGGTGTCGAGCACAACGAGGAGTGCCCAGCCGATCGAGTCGGCCAACAGGGCTTGTTCTTCCGGCTGCAAGCCACCCGACTCGAAGGTGACGACAGGGTCGGGGACGTGGCTGTCGACAGGTTGCTCACGGCGGACCTTGCGGGCTCGGAGCATGTTCAGGCACACCCGAGCCACGATCGTCGTCAACCACCCACGGAGGTTCTCCACCTCGTCGGGGCCCGCCCTGCTGGCCCGCAGCCAGGCGTCCTGGACGGCGTCGTCGGCCTCGGTGAGCGATCCGAGCATCCGGTACGCGACGGCGCGGAGATGGCCCCGGTGAACTTCGAACCGTTCCGACAACCACGCCGCCTCGTCCATCAGTCACATCCTCTCGTGCCCAGGTGTCATATGAGTGACCCCACAGACGCCACGGATGTGACAGGGGCGAGGCCTGCCTGCCCGACAGTCCGTCCGAGCCATCCGCCGGCGAGGTGCCTGTCACGGACCACACCCCGTGACCCCAGGAGAGGAGCCGCATGCGAGTCATGATCATCGGAGCCACCGGGGCGGTTGGCACCCCGCTCGTCCGTCAGCTTCGCGAGGCCGGTCACGAGGTGACCGGTACGTCGCGCTCGCAGGAACGAGCCACGCACCTTCGCACCCTGGGCGCTTATCCCATCGTCCTTGACGCGCTCGACGCTCCCGCCGTCCACAGCACAGTTGCCGCGGCACGGCCGGAGGCAATCATCTACCAGGCCACCGCCCTCGCCGGCGTGCGGGTCCTCCGCAGCCTTGACCGGGCCTTCGCGGCGACCAACCGACTGCGGACCGAGGGGCTCGACAACGTTCTCGCCGCGGCACGACAAGCCGGTGTGCGGCGGATCGTTGCGCAAAGCTTCGCCCCCTGCCGCTACGCACGCGAGGGTGGCTGGGTGAAGACCGAGGACGACCCGCTCGACCAGGCGCCGCCCGCCTCGGCCCGCCAGACCTTCGCGGCCATGAGCCATCTCGACCAGGCGGTAACGGGAGCGGGCGGGATCGCCCTCCGTTACGGCGGCTTCTACGGGCCAGGAGACGAGGGGCTCACCCGCGCCGTGCGCAAACGTCAGACCCCCCTTGTCGGCCACGCTCAGGGCGTCATGTCCTTCGTCCATCTCGACGATGCCGCCGCGGCTACCGTGCTCGCGCTCGCCCACGACGGCCCAGCCATCTACAACATCGTCGACGACGAGCCCGCCCCCATGTGCGAGTGGCTGCCCGTGCTCGCCCGGGCGGTAAACGCCAGAACGCCACGACACGTCCCCAAATGGGTCGCCCGCCTGATCGCCGGTCCGGGCCTCACCATGTTGACCGAAGCTCGCGGGTCCTCGAATGTGAAGGCAACTGGCGAGCTCGGCTGGCAACCCCGCTACCCCAGCTGGCGCGAGGGCTTCGCTGCCGCGTACGGCGTACATGCCAGCACGGCCAGCCGACCTTGATCCCGGACATGTCGCAGGCCGTGGTGCTCATACGGGCGAGCCGGAGGCTTACGCAGGTACCGGGCACTTGATGGGCGGCGGCGGCTGGCACCACGTCGGCGGGGCCGGGCAACGCGGTCAGGTCCGCCTCGCCGGTAACCCGAAGCGTCGAATACCTCGCAGCCGAAGCAGCTCCCCGCGCGACCCGATGCAGACCTCGGCGTAGCGACGTCGGCATTAGCGAAGTACTCGCGTTCTTTGTCACGCTTGAAGGGGTTGTCAGGCCATGCCCTCAGCGCGATACTGAGATGCCAACGGTAGCTGGCTGGCCAGAGGGGTGCGGGAGGTTGCCTCTATACCGACCGGCTGAGCCGCGATTGGAGCTGCAGGCAAGTGCCGATTTCAAGGAGGCGACCATGGGCCGTCCACTTCTAGATGTGAACCGGCCGCTAGTGCTGGTCCCCGCACTCTCAACGGTCATTGGGTACGCCAAGGCGTCAGCCATTGCCCCCAGAGCTGCGATGGTGGGCCGCACCGGGACAGCTCGATGAACCCTGAAAGGGCGAAGGCCGGAGCCATCGAAGACCAACTGGAAAGACTAAGGACGTCGATCGAGAAATACGCCACCGGGCATGCCGAACCCACGCCAAAAGTCGTAGCCGACCTGACGAAAGCTATCCACGACCTCAGCGACCATGTCCAGAGCCTCCTACGGCGCGTTCAAGAAATCGAAGATAGCCACGACGAGTGGACCATGCACGGGTGGGTCCCCCCGCCCGGAAGCGATATCCCACCTGGCTAGATGCTCTCGCCTTATGGCTCATAGGACCATGGTCGTCGCTGACGTGGCTAGCGACGTGACCCGGTCACAGATCGAGCACTATGTCGTCGTGGGGCTGTGAGCAGCAGATGAACACGCTTCCTTCGGTAGGAGGTTCAACTGGGTCGGGGCTGTAATCGACATCCCCGGCGATGAGCGTCGTCTCGCAGGTTTGGCAGACACCGGTGCGGCATGACCAGCGGACGGGTACGTCACAGGACTCGGCGAGTTCGAGCAGGGTGCCGTAGTCGGTGCTCCAGGGGACGGTGAGGTTGCTACGGGCGAACGCGATCGTCGGGCCGTTCCCGGGCTGGCCCACGGGGGGATGGGGCGCCCGCGCCGGCGTGGCCGCGATCCCCGGCGTCACGGGCGCTGCCGGCCCGAACGGTTCGGTGTGGGTGTGGGAGGCATCGAACCCTAATGCGGCTAAGCCGGCGCTGATCTCGTCCATGAAGGCCGTGGGCCCGCACAGGTACGCCTCGGCATCAGGGGGTGGCTTCAGTTCGGCGAGCCGCGGGGCCGTGAGACGTCCCGTACTGTCGAAGTCGCGGCCTTCTAGGTCGTTCGGGCCGGGGTGGCTGTAGTACACGTGGGCGTCGGCGTTGGGCAGCGACGCCAGGAGGGCCCGGACCTCGGCGGCGAACGGGTGCTCACCACCGTTGCGGGCGCCGTACAGCCACCATATCTCTCGGTCGGAGCGGGCCCGTGCCAGGGCCTGGAGCATGGCAAGAACGGGGGTGGCACCTATCCCGGCGCTGATCAGCAGCACGGGCGCGTGCGTTTGGTCGAGGATGAACGTGCCGCGCGGTGCGGCGATGTCGAGTTGGTCGCCGACGGCGAGACGGGTACACAGATAGCCGCTGACGGCACCACCACGTTCGCGCTTGACGGTGACCCGGTAGTAGCCCGCCCCGGGCGGCCCGGAGAGCGAGTAGTTGCGCAACAGCGCCCGTTGCCCGCTGTCGGGCTGGACTCGGAGGGTGATGTACTGACCTGGGCGGGCCGGCGGTAGTGGGGCCCCCGTGGGGTCCTCGAGGCGTACCGAGATCACTGAGCCGCTTTCAGGTGTGATCGCTTTGACAGTCATGTGACGAAATCCGGGCCAAGCGGGAGGCGGGCTCGTTGCCGCCAGGCCGGCGTTGCCGCTGCCGGGTTCCTCGTTCAGCAGAGCTCGGAACGATCCCTGCCAGCCGGGGCTGAGGGCGGGGACCCGGAGCGCTCGGAGCAGCCCTTGGCGCGTATGCCCGGGGAGGTAGAGCAGCGCGTCGACATCTGCGACCGTCATGTGCTCAGGCCCCGAGGAAAGCTTGATGATCCTGTCTCCCGCCTCTACCTCGCCCTCTTGGAGCACCCGGAAGTAAAAACCTGGACGGTGATGGGAGACGAGCAACGCCGGGACCCGCGGGTCGTTCATGCGGATCCCGACGCGATAGCACGTGACGCGAGGTTGGCTTACCTCGAAGATCGCACTGCCAATCTGGTAGCGATCGCCGATGCACACCTCGTCGTCGCCTAACCCCTCCACAGTGAAGTTCTCGCCGAACTGTCCGTGCACAAAGTCGTGGCGTCCGAGCTCGCGTTCCCAGTACCGATAGGAGCCGATCTGGTAGACGAACACCGCCCGCTGCTCGCCGCCGTGCCCCGCCAGATCGCCTTGACCATCGCCGTCAACGTTGAGCCGTCCGACCCGGCGGGGACCGGGCACGGGATCCTTGTAGACCCCGGTAAAAACGGTTCTCCCTTGCCAGGGCACGTCCTTCGGCAAGCCGACATTGACCGACAACAACGTGCCCACGGGCTGGGCGGCAGGACCGCTTGGTTCAACTTGCTTGGGCTGCTGCTCTACGGTCGCAGGCGTGGGGGCTCCGGTCGTCATCGTCCCTCCAGTCGGTGGACCGTTAGTGGCCAGCGATCTGGCCGCCGTCGATGTGCAGGACCTCGCCGGTAATGAACGGCGACAGCTCCAGGAAAAGGATGCCGTTGACGATGTCGTCGACCTGGCCCACGTGCCCAACTGGGGGGAGCTGCGCGCCGAGCCCGGCATAGCTCGCCGCCGGGTAGACCGGCGTCTGGATTATGCCCGGCGAGACCGCGTTCACCCGGATGCCGCGGGAGGCGTACTCGATGGCCAGCGACTTTGTGGCTGAGGCGAGACCACCCTTGGTGAGCGAAGTCAGGACGGACGGCGTGCTTGAGTTGGCGTAATCGGCCAGGGTAGTGGTGATGTTGACAATGTGGCCGCTTCCCCGCTTCAGCATTTCGCCAATGGCGCGCTGGGTCAGAGCGAAGAACCCGGTGAGGTTGACTCCGACCACCGTTGCATAGTCGTCAGGGGTGTAGTCGGTGAACGGCTTCGAGATGAACACACCGGCATTGTTGATGAGGGTGTCGATGCGGCCGAAGCGCCCGAGTGCCCCGCTGATGATCCGGTCGGTGGTGGCGGCCTCGGAAATGTCCCCATCGACTGTGAGCACGTCGGGGTCACCGCTGGGCTTGATTGTCCGGGATGTCGCCACGACCGCCCAACCTCGTCTCCGGTATTCCGCGACGAGGCCCGCGCCGATGCCTTGAGAACCGCCCGTGATGACCGCCACCTTGTGGTCCTGGTCGCTCATAGCCGTTCCGAGCACCGCTCCCACGCGCTCGTCGGCGCCCTGGTGGAAAACCCCTTCGGTCATGCTCCGGGAACGCCCTGCTCGCTACTGCGCCTGGGCCGGCTGACGCGCCGGCCCGATCTGCTTGTGGAGCGATTTGAGGGCGGCAACATAAATCTCCGAGAAGGTGGGGAACGGCTGGATGGTGTCCCGCAGTACTTCGAGTGGCACCTTGGCCCGGATGGCCAGCGTGGCTTGCTGCAGCCACTCGCCGGCCTCGGGCCCCAGGGCGTGGGCGCCAGTCAACAGGTCGCCATCGCTGAGGAGGGTCAAAAAGCCGTTCGACTGTGCGTAAGCGTGGGTGTAGGTGGCGGTCTTGGCCACCTCGGAGAGGAGGGTGGTGGCGCTAAAGGGGGCCTCTGTGGCGCCCACCGACGCCGCTTGGGGGTCCGTGTACACAACGTCGGGAATGGCCTCGTAGTTGACCTGACGAGGCTCGCCGAGAATGTTGGCGGCGACGACCTCGCCCTGGTACTTCCCCACGTGGGTCAGCATCCGCACGCCGGTGACGTCGCCAATGGCCCACAGGCCGTCGCCGGCGCGCAGGTGGCTGTCGACCGGGATGCCGTGCCTGTCGGCGTGGACGCCGACTGTGTCGAGGCCTATCCCCTCCACGCGGGGGCGCCGGCCGGTGGCGAGCAGTAGGTGGTCGCCGCGCAACTCGCGGCCGTCATCGAGCACCAGGACGTAATCTTCGCCGTCGCGTCGGGCCGCCGTCGCCTGCACGCCCAGTACCAGTTCGACGCCGTCGCGGCGAAGCACCTCGCCCAGCGCCTCGCCGAGCGGCGCCGGCTCACGGGCGAGCACATGCCCGGCCGCTTCGACCAGGACCACCTCGCCGCCCAGGCGGCGCACGGCTTGGGCCATCTCGACGCCGACCGGCCCACCACCCAGTATCAGCAGGCGCCGTGGCACGGTCTTCATGCCGGTCACCTCGCGGTTGGACCAGACACCCTTCAACCCGGCCAGGCCCGGGACCGGTGGAACGACCGGGTCCGAGCCGGTCGCCACGACAATGTGCCCGGCGGTATGGGGCACACCGTCCACTTCGACCACGCCCGCCCCGGCCAGGCGGCCAGTGCCGCGCAGCAGGTCGATACCCTTGTCCGCCAGCCAGCGCGCCTGGCCGGCATCGGAGTAGTTCGAGACCATGAGATCGCGGTACGCCAGGGCCGCTTCAACATCGACCTGGGCGCTGGCCGCCGCCTCGCGCGCCTCCTGGGCTGCCTCCCCGGGGCGGAGCAGCGTCTTGGAAGGGATGCACGCCCAGTAAGAGCACTCGCCGCCGGCCAGCTGGCGTTCGACGACGGCCACCCGAAGTCCGCCGTCGGCCAACTCTCCTGCGCAGTGCTCGCCCGGCGAACCGGCGCCCAAGACGATGACGTCGTAATTGGCTGGCATCGGGTAACTCCTCCTGACTAAAACGGTCCGCTCGGCGGGTATCAGCTCTCCGCGGGGTCACCGCCCCGGAAGGCGCGTCGTCACTTCTTCAAGGGACCAGCCCTTGCCGTCCGGGTCATTGAACGAGGCAAACGAGCCATAGGTCTTGTGCTCTGGAGCCGGGCCCGGGGCGCGTCCCGCATCATAGAAGCCCTTGGCCCGGTCCACATCGGACACCGGCGCCACCACCGCTCCGAGCTTCATGTCCACGACCACAGCTCCTCTCCGTCTTGGCCCATAACCACTGCCCCGTCCGGGGGAGCCGGTCCCCCGACCAGCTTCGCGCCGCTCGTCGTCGAGGTCCAGGCCCCATTTTCGAACAGGTTCCTGGCGAGTTCATCAGATCTCGCCACCATCAGGCCGGAGCCCGGTCCGACCGGACCGACGTGCCCGGGGCAGTTTCAACCCGTGACGTCTGTGCGAGCTCGGTCTCAGAAATGGCCCAGGCCGCGTTGACCAGCCCGATATGGCTGAAAGCTTGGGGGAAGTTGCCGAGCAGCTCTCCGCTGACGGGATCCACCTCCTCAGCAAGCAGGCCGACATCGTTGACAAAGGCGGCGGCCCTTTCGAAGACGGTGCGGGCCCGAGCCGGCTGTCCGGCCCGGGCCAGGGCCTGGGCCAGCCAGAAGGTGCACAGCAGGAACGTGCCTTCCTTGCCCTCGATCCCGTCATGGGACCGGTAGCGGTACACCAGGCCCCGGTCGTCAGTCAGGCGTTCTTCGGTGGCGTTGATCGTGGCCAGCACCCTGGGATCGTCGGCGGGAAGGAACCCCACCAGAGGCAGCATCAGGCTGGAGGCGTCAAGGTCGTCGGAGCCGAAGGACTGGGTGAAGGCGTTGGCCCGGTCGCTCCAGCCTCTGGTCAAGATCGCCTCACGGATCTGGTGCTGGGCCTGCTTCCATGTCTCGGCTCGGTCGGAGGCATCGAGACTGTCGGCCAAGGCCACTCCCCGGTCCAGGGCCACCCAGCACATCAACTTGGAGTACAAGAAGTGGCGAGGCTCGCCCCGGACCTCCCAGATCCCTTGGTCCTTTTCCGGCCAGCGCCGCACGGCGGCGTCAGCCAGTTGGACGAAGAACCGTCGTGTGGCCGATGCCAGCTCGGGGGGCGCACCCCACTTCTCGGGAGCGGCCATTGGCCCGACCCGTCGGGAGGTGTTGTCGAACAGGTGGTCGGAAAGGCGGTGAACGGCGCTGAGCAGTTCGCCGTAGACGTCTAGCTGGCGCTGGTCCCAGGCACCGTTGCCCACCCGAACGGGGACCGAGTGCCGCCAGCCCTCCAAGTGCGGCAGCTCCCGCTCAGTAAGGTCCCGTTCGCCGCCGATGCCGAACATGATCTGCAGGTCGCCACCCCGGTCGAGCGAGCCGGCCGCCGAGGTGGCCATGTAGTCGAAGAACTCGTTGGCCTCGTCAGGGCAGGCTGCCACCCACAGGGCCTCGATGGTAAAAGAAGCGTCCCTGACCCAGGCGTAGCGGTAGTCCCAGTTCCGGGTGCCACCCACCACCTCAGGCAGCGAAGTGGTCGCCGCCGCGCAGATCGCACCGGTGGGTACGAACGAGAGTGCCTGGAGCACCCGTCCACTGTGGTGCACCAGGTCTTGCCACGGGCCCACGTAGCCCTGGTGGAGCTCCGACCACGACTGCCACGCCGACACGGTGTCTTCGAGCCGTGCGCCTATCTCGGATTGGCCCCAGACCTTGGCTGTGCCTGTCTCGGCCCGCTTGGCGTGGTGGAGGGCAAAGCCCGCGCTCTCGCCCCGGCGGAGCTGGAGTTGACCGGAGACCGCCGACTCGTCGACGGTCAGGGCCATAGGAGAAGAGAGGACCAGCACGTCGGCGCCCCCGAAGGCGGTCACTCCACCGTCGACAACATCGAACAGGGGACGGACCAGCCCGTACTCGGGGCGAGGGACCAACTCCAGGGACAACTGGACTTCTCCCTCGAGGCAAGTGGCGCGGCGCAGCAGAAGGTGTGGCGCACCCTTGCCGAGCTCGTGCCCCCGGTTGCCGTCGCCCATGGCCAAGCCGTCGGTGATGGCGACCGTACCCGTCGGGGTACGGAAGGTGGTCTCCAGCACCATGGTGCGGTCCAGGTAGCGGCGAGCCACCTGTGTGGCGTTCGTGGCCCGGACCGACCAGTGGCCAGCTTCGTCACCGAGGAGGCGACCGAAGATCGACGGGCTGTCGAAGCGGGGGAAGCACAACCAGTCGACCGAGCCGTCCCGGCTCACCAGCGCCGCGCTGTGCCGGTCCGAAAGGACCGCATAATCGGCTATAGGGGTCGTGCTCATGTCAGCTCCTTCGCCCGTTCGTCCCCGGGGCCAGAGAAGGACGGGTCAGCTTGCGGTGTCGATCCGCTGGGCAAGTCGCGCTCTCGCCGCGGGCGCCTTGAACGGGTCCGCGAAGTACTGGGTCTCGTGCGTGACGAGGTCGTCACCAAACTCCATGATGCTCACCGAGATCGAAGGTACGCCGTCGTATGTGATCACGCACTCGCTCACCCACAGCCGACCGGTGCCTAGCACTCTCCGTAATGTGAAATGGCGCTGTGCAGGGTTGCCGGTGCGCTGCTCGGCGATGGTCGAGCGACCGACGAAGCGCTCGCCGGACTGGGGGTAGTCGAGGACCGCATCCTCGGCGTACAGACGATGCTCGAGGTCAACGTCTCCAGCTTCGGAGGCTGCCCAGTGCTGCTCGATCGCCCGGCGCTTTTCAAGGTCGGTGCTCACGCCGGCTCCTTTCTTTGGGGATAACTTCTTCTGTCCCGCGGTGGGAATGGCTCACTTGTTCCGCGGGTCGTCTCCCGGGTCTATGTAGTCGAGGGTGATCGGCCCGATCGCCGTCACCTGGGTCACGTACTCACCGGACTTAGCCCAGTGGAAATGGGGGGTACCGCCGGGCAGGACGATGACCGCACCCGGCGGGTACGCCTCCAATTTTCCGCCGTCGAACTGCTCGCCCACGCCAATGTAGAACACGCCTGACATGACCGTGTAGACCCGGTCCTCGCGGTGCCTGTGGGGCATCAGCTTGACACTGGAAGGCACCTTGACCCGGACCACGTAGGGAGCCGCCTCCGACGTACGGCCCACAACGACGGCAAGACGGGCCGTCGGCGGGAACGCCGGGAACGGCTCCCAGTCGATGTCCTCGGGCAAAGCCGCCCTGAACACAGCCTGTCCCGGTTGATGGGTGCTCATTTTCGTGAACCTCTCGGGCTCGGTGACGGACTGACCTTGACGCCGCTACAGCTCACTGTCTCTCCTGTCGGGGCCCGTCGTACCCGGGGAAGTCCCGGGTCCTCGCCCTGGCCTGTCTGCCATCACTGGCCCATGTGCCCGCGTCGCAGGCGACTTATCGGACCGCTAGCCGACCAGGGACCGGTCATGGGTCATGGACCAGGGCATTGTACGGGCCCGACGAGTCGCCTGGAGCGCGAGCCTCGTTCACGGGGGATGGGCCGGAGCGCCGGCACCTTGGCCCGGCCGTGGGAGAGCCTTCCACGCCGTACGAGACAGGCAACTCAGGCCAAGGAGGTGCCGACATGCCAAGCCAGGCCATGCAGGCCTTGGTGCACGCCCTCCGGGACCGGCAGAAGGCCAGTGCCAGCCAGGCCCCACCGACGCTAGGAGAGCGCCGCGCCACCTTTGCCCCCGGGGGCCGCCTTCATGCGGTACCTGACGAGTGAGAGAGGCGACCGCTGGCGGGGTGCCCGCCCACTGGCTTACCGCCCCGGGAGCGGACGCCGGCCGGGTGCTCCTCTTCCTGCACGGTGGAGGTTACGAGCTGGGGTCGCTTCGCAGCGACGGCGAACTGGCCGCCCGGCTGGGACAAGCCAGCGGGATGCGGGTGCTGTTCCCTGAATATCGCCTGGCCCCCGAGCACCCCTTCCCCGCCGCCATCGACCACGTCTTGGCCGCGTGGCACTGGCTGCGCACCGACCAAGACCTGAGCGCAAGAGCGATAGCGGTGGCCGGCGGCTCGGCCGGCGGAGGGCTCGCCGTGGCCCTCCTCGTGGCCACGCGTGACGCCGGGGAGGCATTGCCTGTGGCCGCCGCACTGATGTCCCCGACGGTGGATCTGACCAGCTCGGGGACCTCGATGACCGAGCGTGTCGATCAGGGCCCGATCTCCACCCCGGCTATGCTCCGCCAGTTCGCCTCCGACTACCTGGCCGGCACTGACCCTAAGACGCCTCTGGCGTCGCCGCTGTTCGCCTCGCTGTCCGGGCTCCCGCCGCTGCTCGTGCAAGTAGGCACGGCCGACCTGCTGCTCAGCGATTCCGAACGCCTGGCCAGAGCCGCCGTCGAGGCCGGGGTCGACGTCACCCTGGAGATCGGCGAGGGCCTGCCCCACGTCTACCAGATCATGCTCGGCACCCCCGAGGCAGCCGAGGCCACCGAGCGGATCGGGAAGTTCCTGCGGGCCGAGGTTCGCTGAGCGTCCTTCTTGGAGGACCGGCGTCGACCGCCGCGTTGAGGGCCCCGAGGGCGATCGCTCTCCCCCTGCTCGACGTGCCAGCCTGCTACTCCGGGGCCAGGGCACGAAGACATTTGTGTTGACGGCGTCGACAAGCGGCCAGCTCGCGCTGGCCAGTTGCCTGTACCCAGCTCCCCGGCGCAATAGCGAACGCGGGGGGTGGGGTTGGCACCCTGGCGAGACTGGCGACGGCCGGTGACACTTGCCTCGTGAGCTCGAGGACGCCGCCCGCTCCCTTTCCGAGGGGCCAAAGTTCAGGCTCTGCGCCGGGTGGACCGCGGGCGGGGCGGGCTATTGATGTCGCCGGCTACCGGCTGAGAGCGACGTTCTCACGTCGCTGGGGCGAGTACGTCGTCCTTGTCTTGCTGATCGGGCTGGTAGGAGGCATCGCCATGGCATCGGTGGAAGCGGGGCGCCGGACCCAGTCTTCCTACCCGGACTTCCTGGCCACCACGGACGCCTCGGACGTAACGTTATCGACGTACGGCATCGGCAACGGGCCCGCTACCAATTATTCCCCGAAAGTTGCGGCCGCCATCGCCCGCGTCCCCGGGGTCAAGAGGGTCGAGAGCTGGGTGGGGGTGGGCGCCTTCCCCCTCAAGACCGACGGTGCCCCGGACCTCGCTCTCGGCAATGACGTGAACTTCGCGGGCAGCAATACCGGCCTGTACTTCGACATGGACCGGGTCACACCCGTGCAGGGCCGAATGGCCGACCCCGCGCGGGTCGACGAGTTCATGACTACGGCCCTGGGGGCCAAGTTAATGGGCGTCCGCCTGGGCCAGGTTGTCCTCGTGGGCCTCTACACCCCGCAACAATTCAACAAGCCAGGCTTCGGTACACCCCGAGTGTCGCCGGCCAGGCGCTTCGACATGAAGCTCGTTGGCATCGTCGAGTTCAACAACCAGGTGGTCGAGGACGACACTGACCAACTGCCGACCAACGTGGTGTACACCCCCGCCTTCACCCGTCTGGTACCCGACGATGCCAGCGAGGGCACCTGGTACGGCATCCAGCTCGTCCACGGTGACCGTGACCTTGCATCGACCGAACAGGCGCTTTCGCGGGCCTTGCCCCCCGGCGCCACCGGCAACTTCAGCGTCACGTCCATAACCGAGGCCAAGGTCGAACGGGCGGTCAAACCGGAGTCCATCGCCTTGGGAGCTTTCGGCCTCATCGCCCTGATGGCGGCTCTGGGGATGGCCTTGCCGGTCATGGCCCGCCAGCTACGGTCGACCGAGGATGACCGCCAGATAATGCGGGCTCTGGGTGCCGAGCCTGCTACCACCCTGCTCGACGGCTTGTCCGGGATGCTGGCCGCCATAGTGGCGGGGGCGCTCCTGGCCTGTGCCATCGCCGTGGCCCTCTCGCCCCTTTCGCCTCTCGGGCCCATCCGGCGCGTGTACCACCCGTCCGTCCTGGTCTTCGACTGGACGGTGCTCGGCGGTGGCTTGGTGCTCCTGGCGGGCGGGCTGGGAACAGCCGCCACCTTCCTTAGCGTCCGGGCCATGCCTCACCGGCTCGCACGGGCAGCTCATCTCGACCGGTCGTCGCCCTCCAGGCTGGTCCGGTCCTCGTGGACGCTCGGCCTGCCCTTGCCGGGGGTGGTGGGCCTGCACCTGGCCCTCGAGCCGGGGCGGGGCCGTACTGCCGTACCGGCCCGATGGGTCCTAGCCGGGGCCGTCATCGCCGTGACGACGGTCACCGCCACCTTGACCTTCAGCGGCAGCCTGAACACTTTGATCTCCCACCCCAGGCTCTACGGGTGGAACTGGGACTACGCCCTCATGTCGGAAAACGGGATCCCGCCCCAAGCCCTCACCAGCCTCGATCATGACGCCAAGGTCGCTGGCTGGTCGGGGTACGGGGACCCGGGCCTGCAGGTAGACGGTCAAGTGGTCCCAGCCCTGGTCACATCGGGCATTCCCACGGTGGCCCCGCCGGTGCTCGCCGGCCACGGTCTGGACGGGAGCGGTCAGGTGGTCCTGGGAGCGGCGACGTTGGCGCTCCTGCACAAGCACATCGGCAACAAGGTCTTCATCAGCTACGGCACGCCCAACACAGCCCCTTTGTACCTCCCTCCCACACCCGCAGTGGTCGTGGGCACGGCCACCTTCCCGGCAATAGCCGGTTCCAGCACCTTCGCTGACCACCCGACCATGGGCACGGGCGCGCTCGTCACGTCTGCGGACCTACCGGCCAGTTTCCTACGGGCCACCAAGTCGCCCGACGCCACTCTCAACGGGCCGGCACTGGTTTTCGTGCGCCTACGCGCCCACGTGAGCCCGTCTGCGGGCCTGGGCAACATGGAAGAGGTCGTCGCCGTGGCCGATAAAGCCTTTGCCTCTGACCCCAATGCGGCCGGTGACAGCGCCGGGGCCCTGCCTGTGCAGCGGCCGGCGGAGATCGTGAACTACCAGTCGATGGGCAGCACGCCGGTGGTCCTGGCGTCCGGCCTGGCTGCAGGAGCGGTGGTCGCCCTAGCCCTGGCTCTGACGGGCACCGTCCGGGCCCGACGCCGCGACCTGGCGCTCCTGAAAACCCTGGGGTTTACCCGGCGCCAGTTGGCCGTTACCCTCACCTGGCAGGCCAGCGCCACGGCTGTTGTAGGGATAGTTGTCGGGGTACCGCTCGGTATAGCCGCCGGCCGGCAGTTGTGGCTATTGTTCGCCCGCAACATCGATGTGGTCCCCCAACCCTCGGTGCCCCTGTCCGTGCTCTTCGTGGCTCTGGCAGCACTCCTATTGGCCAACCTCGTGGCCGCCGTACCCGGCCAGATCGCGGCCGCGACGCCGGCCGCGACCATCCTCCGACAGGATTGAGCGAGCACCCTCCTGGGGGCAGGGCCGTAATCTGGGTAGGTGCCCGCCGAAGCACTCCACGACGTGGTCATAATCGGGGCCGGGGCGGCGGGCGTGAGCGCAGCCATCGAGTGCTTCGACATCAAGCTCGACGTCATGGTGCTCGAGGGCGCCGGCAAGGTCGGGGGCCAGATCGACGAGATCCCCCACACGGTGCGCAACGTGGCGCCGGCGCCCGACGGCAACGACGCACTGGTCGAGGCCCTGGCGCACCACGCCTCGGTCCTGGGTGATCGCCTGCAGCTCGACCGCAAGGTGACCGGACTGGATCTCGACAACGGGACAGTCGTTGCCGGAGCACAACCTTTCCGAACGCGTAGCGTACTGATGGCCACCGGGTCGCGCCGTCGCGAACTCGAAAACGCGCCCGAGGGGTCTTTCGGGGGTGCAGTGACCTACCTGGTCGAACCTCATTTGGCGCGCTTCGCCGG